>DATJQF010000171.1:0-3936 GCA_035505995.1 Bacteroidales bacterium | reverse complement strand
ACGCCATCGCTTCCGTTCAGGTAAGCGGGGACGAAGACGATCTTTACTTTGTCATCCGGACGGTTGAGCAGCTCGTTCTGCTTGATCCTCCTGAGGATCGCATCATTTTCGGGCTCATGGAGCTCGTGGGTGCAGTATTCCGAGATCACCGGCTCATTGAAATTCCGGGCGGCCATCCGATCCTGCAGTTTCTTCGAAGGTCCTGTCTGGTAGGCGGGAATGGCGATGAACCCCACCATAGTCTGGGGCAGCCGGGGCTGCTTGTTCAGCTTGCCCAGGGCATCGATGTAAAGATCCAGCCCCTTGTTGCGGAATTCATACCGGCCGCTGTTGACGATGAGGATACTTCCTTTATCCAGGGGCTGATTCAGGATGGCTTCCGACACTTCCAGCAGCCGGACCCGGGACTGCGCCCTTTTCTCATAAAAATCCGCACGGGACGGCACAAACGAATCCTCGAACCCGTTGGGGGTGACCACATCCACCTTTTTTCCCAGGAACTGCATGCATTCGCGGTCGGTGATCTCGCTGACCGTGGTAAAGCTGTCGGCTTCCTGCGCCGTGCATCTCTCCAGCGAATGCTTGGCCACGAATCCGAACTGACGGGCGATCACGCCGGCATCATATCCTTCGAGCTCGCGGTACAGGGGAAGTCCGTTCCCTGCTATGCTCCGCCCCGTCACCGTGGCATGTGTGGTGAAGACCGTCCCCGCCTGAGGTACATTCTTCTTCAGGTACAGGATCCCCGTGCCCGTCATCCATTCATGGAACTGGGCCACGATGCGGTCGGTTCCGGAGATATAATAGTTGTAAAAGCTTTCGATGATCTTGCCGGCGGCATACCCGAACAGGGCCGGCTCGATATAATCCCATCCCCCGGTCAGCGAATCCAGCTGATAGGTCTCCCAAAGCCAGGCGAAGATCTTATCCTTCTGAGAGAAGTACTGCGTGAAATCGACCAGGATCACCACCGGGTTGCCGGCGATGTTCCACCTCCCGACCTTGATCTTGAGCCCCTCGCTTTCCGCTTTCTGCCTCCATGCCTGGTACAGGAACTTATCTTCCAGGAACTCGGGGTTGCGGTGCGTTTCTTTCCAGACATCCGGCCCGATCAGGATGTAGTTGTCCCTGAACTCCGTTGCCAGCGTCAGCGCTTTGGTAGATATAACGGTGTAGATGCCCCCCACTTTATTGCAAACTTCCCAGCTGGTCTCGAACAGGTAATCGGGCAGTGGGTGGGGATTTTCCTTCATCATGGCTGTTTATTTAAAGAGGGTACGGATTTGCTTCTCAATGAGCTGTCTCGATTTCCTGATCTCCGTGGCATGAATGGTTTTGACCTGCTTCACAATTTCCTTGTAAGCTTTCAACGCTCTTTTCCCGAGATTCTTCTCCACCTTCTGGCGGACTTCTTTCTCCGCCCCGGCCATCGCCCGGGTAACCGTCTCCAGGTCCACGTTCTTGATCAGCTGCTTGACCTTGCGGTCGGAGAAACCGGCCAGGTCCTCAAAATTGAATTTTCTGAACTCCTTTTCTTTTTTGGCGCTCGTACCGGTTTTGCCACTGCGTTCCTCCTTTTTGGGCGGCCTTCCCCGGGTCTTCTTGACCGGGGCCGTGGCTTCCGTCTCTTTGATTTTGCCTTTCCGCACCCTCTGCCGGACGACAGCTTCCGGTACTTCCGGGGCCGCGGCCACCTTCTGGGCAAGGAGCTGGTCGATCCGGATATGGAAATCGGAAAGGACGTTCATGTAGTTGATGAATGCTTCGTAGGGGGAAGCATACGGATTGAAATACTTATGCACCGCTCCGTCCGAGAACCACTTGGTGCTCATATAGTAAAAATGATCGCTGGTCTGCAGCAGGTTCCAGTCCCTCTGCAGGGCAGGGTCGCTGATCCCGCGGATCCGTTCCCTCACCGAATACAGCTTCTGGAAGGCCTCATGCTGCAGCTCGTTGCCCAGCCAGGAGGTGAGGTCGCGCTCCTCGTCGGCCCAGGAAACGGGGTTGGGCACATGGATGGAGGATACGGTCTGCAGCTCATCGGCCAGGTCGCTCGCCGTTTTAAAGACGAAATTGGAGCCGGAAAATACCTTTCGGGGCAGGTTGGAGAAGAAATCGAAGATCCCGGTCTCTTTCCACTGGCGCTCCCCGATGGTTTCGTAATCGATGAAAATGTTCACCACTTCTTCCTTCGGATCGATATGGTTCAGCCAGCCGACGAACTTATCGGCCGTGAGCGGGTATTCCTGCCAGGTTTGCGAGGAGAAGCGGAAAGAGATATCGTCGGAAAGCCTGAAATTGCGCAGCAGGAGCTTCAGCTTCGGGTTGATGGAATTGCAATAGACGTAATTAGGGCTTTTCCATCCCAGGATATGACGCGCTCCTTCCATGAACATGGTTTTGAATCCCATCTCGGACACCGTCTCCCCGATCAGGTCGGAATAGATCAGCTCGGTATTCCGGAAGACCGTCGGCCGCTTGCCGAAAAGATGATGGATGGCCTCCACGTGCTGGTTGGTCTGGCGGATGAATTCTTCCTTATCGGCCAGGGAAGCCAGGGTATGGGCATAGGGCTCGGCGATGAATTCCACGCATCCGGTATCGGCCAGTTTGCGGAAGCTTGCGATCACCTCCGGGGAATATTCCTGCATCTGCATCAGCGCGGTCCCTGAGATGGAATAGCTGACCCGGAACGCCGCACCGTACTCCCGGATCAGGTCGAGCATCATCCGGTTTGCCGGCAGGTAGCATTTATCCGCGATCCTGCGGATGATATGCCGGTTCTGGTAATCATCATAATAATGGTGATCGGCCCCGATATTGAAGAACCGGTAGGTTCTCAGCCGGTAAGGCTGGTGGACCTGGAAACAAAGGCAAACGGATCTCATAATTTCACTGCTTTCATGTAAACTTTTTGTACTTCAAAGGCGGCATTGTCCCATTTCAGGTTATCCACCTCCGATTTCCCGTATTTATCGAACATTTTCCTCAATGCATCGTAGTGCAGCAGGCCGTAAATGGCATCGGCCAGGGCATCGATATCCCAGAAGTCGACCTTCAATGCATGCTTCAGCACTTCCGCCACCCCCGACTGCTTGGAGATCACCACCGGGACATTGGAGCGGATGGCTTCCAGCGGGGAGATCCCGAAAGGCTCGGAAACCGACGGCATCACATAGACGTCGCTGAGGGCATACATCATATCCACGTCGGACCCGGAAAGGAACCCCGTGAAATGGAACTTGGTCCCGATATGCAGCTTGGCCACCCGCCGGATCATCCGGTTCAGCAGGTCGCCCGATCCGGCCATCACGAACCGGACATTCGGGTCCTTCTGGAGGACTTTATAGGCTGCCTCGATGAAATAATCGGGGCCTTTCTGGAAGGTCACCCTTCCCAGGAAAGTGACGATCTTCTCGGAAACGTTTTTCCGGATGCCGTTCATCTCGTGATGGACCACCGGCTCCAACGCATTATGCACGGTGACCACCTTCGCCGGGGAGATGCCATAGCGCTCGATGACGATCTGGCGCGTGAAATTGCTGACCGTGATCACCAGGTCGGCCTCCTCCATCCCCTTCCGCTCGATATCATACACCGTCTGGTTGACATTTTCCCCGGAACGGTCGAACTCGGTGGCATGCACATGGATCACCAGCGGCTTCCCGCTGATATACTTGGCGGCGATCCCCGCCGGGTAGGTCAGCCAGTCGTGGGCATGGATCACATCGAAGCCGTCCTGCCGGGCGATCGCCGACGCCACCAGGGCATACCGCGAAACCTCTTCCATCAGGTTGGCCCCGTACCTGCCCGAGAACTGAAAACTGGAGGAGAATACATGCTGGGTCTTTTCCGTCCTTTTTTCCTTTTCCTTTTCCACCATGACCTCGAATTCCTCGGGACCTACATAGGGGATCAGGTTGGAGCCGATCTCCA
>DATJQF010000170.1:0-2923 GCA_035505995.1 Bacteroidales bacterium | reverse complement strand
AGACCCTGCTGGATGAACCTGATAAAAAGGCCTCCCCGGCCGAAAAGATCGTGGCGGCCGGAAACGACTCTGCCGTCAACAGCCTCCCGGGCAAGGATTACGACGAAGTCTTCGAGGAAACCTACAAAGGGGATTCCCAGGAGGAATTCAGGGACCGGGTGCTTTCCTGGGCCCTCTCCTGGAAACATCCGCGGTTCGGGACCGGCATCGAAAAACTGGTTTATCAGCCCATGCGGGAGCTGATGGATTTCCTGCGCGCCAGCGGTTTTACGGTGTTCGTCGTCACGGGCAGCAATGAAGATTTTACCCGTGCCTACTCCCGCGAACTCTACGGGGTCCCGGAAAACCAGGTGATCGGCTCGGAATCCGCGTTAAAATATAAGGTGATCGATAACCGGTCGTTCGTGGTGAAGCAATCTCACCAGGAGGTGGCCACCGTGGGCCCCAACAAACCCGTCATGATCGAGAAGCATATCGGGAAAAGGCCGGTGTTTGCAGCCGGCAACGGGACCTCCGACCCCGATATGCTGACCTACGTATCGGACAATAAAAGAAAAAACTTCTGCCTGCTGATCCGCCATGACGATCCCGGGCGGGAGTATGAGTACTACATTCCGAAACTGGAAGAACTGGCCCAAAAAAAGGGATTCCTCATCGTCAACATGAAGGAAGACTGGAAGACCATCTTTCCGGAATAAAATGAGGAATCCTGCAGGACCGAAATTTATTTACCGGATCCATATTCAATTTTCAAAAACCCTTTATTGATAAATCAATATTAAGAAGGTGAAGTTTTTTCTCCCGTTTTTTCCCGTTCGTGCTCCCCTTCTTTCCTGTTATCCCTCCCGACAAGGGATATTTATTTAATTTTACGTTCCTTTGAACCATTCTATGAAGCAATTCCAGCGTCGAACCAAGATCGTTGCGACCATCGGTCCGGCGAGCAACACCCCGGAGATGATCCGGCAGATGATCCATGCGGGCATGGATGTGGCACGGCTGAATTTTTCCCATGGCAGCTATGCGGATCATGAAAAAGTGATCCGCGCCTTCCGCGCGATCTCGGAAGAGCTCGATACCCCGATCACGCTGCTGCAGGATCTCCAGGGCCCGAAGATCCGGGTGGGACAATTGCCGGGCGGAGAGCTGGAGCTGAAGGAAGGGGCGGAATTCAGCCTCGTCCCCGAAGCCGGCTACCACGGGGAAGCAAACCTTATCCCGATCGATTACCCGCATGCGGCCTCCGAATCGAAGCCCGGCACCCAGATCCTGATGGACGACGGCCTGCTGTCGATGAAAGTGTTGAAGATCGAGGGAGATGCGCTGATCTGCGGGGTGGTGGACGGTGGTCTTTTAAAAAGCCGGAAAGGGGTGAATTTCCCGGATCTGGTGCTCCGGCTCCCCTCGCTGACCGAAAAGGACAAGCAGGACCTGGATTTCGGGCTGGAGCAGGGTGTTGACTGGATCTCCCTGAGTTTTGTGCGAACGGCCGAAGATATCCGGATCCTGAAAAAATACATCCGGGACAAGGGACGCCTGAAGCCGGTCATTGCCAAGATCGAAAAACCGCAGGCGATCGAGAACCTGGAGGAGATCGTCGGCGAAGCCCAGGGGATCATGGTGGCCCGGGGAGACCTGGGGGTCGAACTGAGCCCGGAAAAGGTCCCCCTGCTGCAAAAAAAGATCATCGAGCTGTGCAACCGGAAAGGCAAGCCGGTGATCACGGCCACACAGATGCTGGAGAGCATGATCCATGATCCCCGGCCCACGCGGGCGGAGGCGAACGACGTGGCCAACGCGATCATCGACGGCACCGACTGCATCATGCTCTCGGGGGAATCCGCGGTCGGAAAATACCCCCTGAAAGCCGTGGAGATGATGGACAAGATCGCCCGCGAAGTGGAATCCTCCATCCCGTTCAAATCCTATCCCCCGGAAGGACACTCCGACATCATGGCCCTGAGCGAAGCCAGCAACCACCTCGAGAAGGTCGCCGACCTGAAGTGTATCGCCGTTCTGACCGAAAGCGGGCGAAGCGCCATGTACGCGGCCGCGGAACGGCCCAAGACCCAGCTCTATGCCTTCACCCACAGCCCGTTGGTGTATCACGGGCTGAACCTGCTCTGGGGGATCCGTCCTCTCCTGATCCGGAAATCCGGTAAGAAATTCGAAGACCTGGTGGCCCTCACGGAGACAACCCTGCTGGAGCGCAACCTCGCTGAAAAAGGCGACAAGATCCTGATCGTGGGCGGGATCCCTCCGGGCATCCCGGGGAATACCAATTTCATCAAGATCCACACGATAGGGTGATCCGGGATACACGAGACACGAAACGCGAAACCCGGTGCGCGATGCGAAGGACTTACATCTTGAGGAGCTGCTTGAGCAGCTTGTAGCCGGTGACGCTGGCTTTGAGGTGCACCCCGTTCTTCAGATGCACCATGTAGCTTTCCTTATCGTATAATTCGATCCGCGCGATGCATTCGACATTCACGATGCTGGAGCGGTGTATCCTGACGAACTGCGCGGGGTCCAGGTGCGTTTCAAAATACTTCATGGTCTTCTCTTTCAGGTGGTGGGCATCCTTTGTGTGGATCATCACATAATCCCCTTCCGCCTCCAGGTACAGGATCTCGGTGACCGGCACCACGCTCACCTTGTTTCGGGATTTGATCGCGACCCGGTGGATGAGTTCCGGGTTCTCCTCCAGGGTTCCCAGGATATTGCTGACCTCTTTCTTTTCCGTCCGCCCGGATTTCAGTTTATCCAGCGCTTTTTGCACGGCGCCCTGGAACCTCTCCTTTGAATAGGGCTTCAGCAGGTAATCGGTCGCATTTTTCTCGAAGGCCTGCAGGGCGTACTGGTCATAGGCGGTGCTGAAGATCACCAGCGGCGGTTCGTCCAGCAGCTCCAGGAGCTCGAA
>DATJQF010000169.1:0-7899 GCA_035505995.1 Bacteroidales bacterium | reverse complement strand
GCTGGCCAACAGCCAGGTGGTGTATGCCTGGTGGGATGACCGGCTCGGAGGCCAGCAGATCTTTGCCCAGAACCTGTGCGAGAACGGGAACCTGGGACCGGTCGACAACAGCTTTACCTATTATCCTGACACCGTCTTTTTCCAGACGTCTCAGGATGTGGAATATGGAAAGTCCTTTAGCCTGGTGAATCCGCACAGTTATTCACTCGATATCCAGTACATACAGCAGGAAGGCACTCTTTTCGGATCTCCCGAGACCTGGTATACCCGGCCTCATTACAGCAGCTTCCCGGTCACAATGGATCCCAATGAAACGGTAACGGATACTGTACACTGGGTGGTACTGAAAAAATCCCTGTCCGGTTATTTCTACGACACACTCGAGGTCCGGTCGCTCACCCAGACCTCCCGCATCATTATTGCGATCGATTCGTCCCTGGTCATCACGGGAGTTCCCGATATAAAAGGGTTGAATGTACAGGCTTTCCCAAATCCGTTCCCCGACTGGATCCGCATTTCGGGGCAGGTGCAACCGGGAAAGGTTACCATTTCCGTTTTCAACACCCTGATGCAGCCGGTCAGGGGACCGGTGGAAATCGCAGCGCCCGGGGGCAGGATGGAGTGGCGCTGGGACCGCACGGATGATGCCGGGCAAAGGGTTCCCTCCGGGATTTATTTCATCACGGTGAAAAGTGCGGAAGGATCGAAAACATTCCGTGTGATCGCTATTTGATACATATTTGGTGCGCTTTTCTTACCTTTGCACCATGGCTCCGTAGTTCAATGGATAGAATATCAGATTCCGGTTCTGAGGGTTGGGGGTTCGAGTCCCTCCGGAGTCACTCGGGAAGTGGGAAGTAGGATTGAAGAACCAGGAGGTTGAGAAGAAAGCAGGCAATTAACGGCCTGCTTTTTTTATGGTAGGGGAGGGATTTTTAATTGCATTAAATTCTTTTGCAACCGAATCTTTTTGGTTACGTTAAGATTCGTTTCATTAACAATTTGCATTCTACGGAATTATGCCTTACCTTTAAAGGAATTAAATTTATCACCATTCGATAGAATGAATAAAATATCTCTTTTTATAGTTGTCCTGCTTCCACTCACTGCATTTACTCAACACCAAAAGCAGCTGGTCTCAGGAAATAAGGATATCAATGGGGTGCCAGTTTTAGTTATAATTAATAACGGAAAGGGGCCTTTACATTATCCTGGCTTGTTCACTCCGTTTGCATACGACAGCGTAAGACCCTTATCGGAAATCAATGATACAGCCAATGCAGATGCTTATCCCTGGATATCGCCCGACGGATTGCGGTTATATTATACTCATGGATCTTCATTCACTCATGAGCTGATGTTTACCCAACGGGCTAATGTCAATAGTTATTTTGACACAGCTCAAGCATTCTCCATTGGCAATGTTTCATATCCTATTTCCATCTGGCTTTCTGCTGATGAACTGGACGCTTATCTTTCGGATGGAGATGGTCTTTATTATGCTCACCGTTCCTCAGCATCTTCACCTTTTGACCCTGCTACACCGATTTCTTTATCAGGAATCAGCCTTTCTTTTATTGCCGGTCCATCTCTGAATCCTTCCCAGGATGAACTTTTTATTTATTGGAATAATGATTGGGGATCTGAAGGAATCGTTGAGTTTTCGCGTATTTCTGCCAGTAAATTCAATTATACAAGAACTTTAATTCTCCCAACGGGATATTCACCAGGTCCGGGCCAGCTTTCCAAGGATGGTCTGACATATTTTTTAAGTGCTAATGATACCACTGGTAATCCGGCACTTTACCAGCTGACAAGGGCAACTCTTGCAGATAGCTTTTCTGTCGAAACATTCCTGCAAATCAAGGGTATTAATGATACTGTCATGATTAACGGACTGCCTTCAATGTCCGACAGTCTGAAGTGGGTTGTATTCATTAGGGCTGTTAAAAATAACTGGCTTGCCAATGAACTTTATATTGCCCATAAAGCATCTCCTTCGTCCATATTTGATCAGGAAGAGAAACACCAGTTGCTGTCTCTTTATCCCAACCCGGCAAACAGTTTGATCTCTGTTAAAACCGGTTTCAAAGGAAAGCTTTTGATCCTTAATATCCAGGGTCAGCAGATCCTGCAACAGGACATCACCGCCCCAACCACGACCATCGATGTTAGCAGCCTCCCAATCGGGGTTTGCCTGATTAAGCTGGTTGGGGAGAAGGGGGTGCAGGTGGGGAAATTTGTTAAGCAGTAAAATATTCATCACTGGATTGAAGAACCAGGAGGTGAAGAAGAAAGCAGGCAATTAACGGCCTGCTTTTTTTATGGCGGGGAAATAACCAGCGATAATTTACCATTTACTATTGACTATTTACCATTGTATTGACCATTGACTATTGCCAATTTTCCATTGCAGGAAGCATAAATGATCAATGGAAAATGGCAAATGGAAAATCAAATGGTAAATTGTAAATGGTCAATAGTAAATTGTGAAAAGTTCCGTCTCCCGGTACCGCGACGCAACTTCAATCCTCGTTCCGTTTGCATGAGGCGCGAAAAGGTCCAGAACTTTTTTGGGGCGGTTGTTCTCCTCCGAAAGGTGGGACAGGATCAGAAGCTGCAGGTCCGGCGAGCGGAAGGCGTTGAAGATCTCCAGCGCCTGGATGTTTGACAAATGCCCGTGACCGCCCCGGATGCGGCGCTTTAACCGCAACGGATAACTTCCTTTTTCCAGCATCAGCGGATCATAATTGGTTTCCAGGAAAGCCGCATGACAACGCCGGAAATGCCGGGCTACATGCTCGCAGGCCGCACCGATATCCGTGAACACCCCGGCCGTGACCCCGTTTGCCGATACCGTGAAACTGTGGGGATCCATGCCGTCGTGTCGCTTCGGGAAAGGATCTATGGTCAGCTCTCCCAGCTGCAACGGTTCATAAGCGGTGAATTTTCTCAACAGGGAAGGTGTGACGCGGAGGCGACTGTTTTTTAACGTCGCAGAAGTAATATACACCGGGATGTGATGCTTCCTCGAAAGGACCTCGGCCCCCTGAATATGATCGGAATGCTCGTGGGAAATGAAGATCCCCCGGACGAGTTCCGGGGTCAGCCCCAGCCGGGTCATACGGCGCTCGGTCTCCCGGCAGGAGATCCCTGCATCAATGAGCACGGCGTCGTGGTCCGTTCCGAGATAATAGCAATTTCCGTTGCTTCCGGAGTTGAGCGAGGCTAAAAACAGATTCATCAGTAAAGGAACGAAGCCCGGGCGTCTTTATTTTTCAGGCTCACCGGCGAGAGGATCATCCTGTTTCAGGCAATATTATCGACAGGCATTATACATACTTCCTGCTCTACACTCCATTTTATTATATCTTTGACCGAGAAACCAACGATTTCATTTATGTCAGAAAAAATTTCAGATAAAATCGCTCCCGGGGTTGCGACCGGCAAGGACCTGCAGGAGATCTTCCGCATCGCAAAGGCCAACAAGTTTGCCCTGCCCGCCGTGAATGCCGTGGGAACCAATTCCGTTAACGCCATCCTCGAAGGGGCCAAAGCGGTAAACAGCCCGGTGATCGTGCAGTTTTCCAATGGCGGGGGGATCTTTTTCGCGGGGAAATCGCTGAAGAACGACCAGGAAGTGGTTGCCATCAGGGGAAGCATCTCCGGGGCCATGCATATCCACGAGATTGCGGATCTTTACGGGATCCCCGTGATCGTCCATACCGACCATGCCGCGAAGAAGCTCCTGCCCTGGATCGACGGGCTGCTGGATGCCGGCGAGGCTTATTTCAAAAAGAACGGGAAGCCCCTGTTCAGCTCGCATATGCTCGACCTGTCGGAGCAGCCGCTGCAAGAGAATATCGAGATCTGCAAAAAGTATTTCGAACGCATGAGCAAAATGGGCATGACCCTGGAGATCGAGCTGGGGGTGACCGGCGGAGAAGAGGATGGGGTGGATAATACGGGCATCGACAGTTCCCGGCTTTACACGCAGCCGGAGCATGTGGCGATGGCGTATGAGGCACTCAGCAGCATCAGCGACCGGTTTACGATCGCGGCCTCCTTCGGGAATGTCCACGGGGTGTACAAGCCCGGCAACGTGAAATTGCAGCCCATCATCCTTCACAATTCCCAGGTCTATATCCAGAAAAAGCTCAACACGAAGGAGAACCCGGTCAATTTTGTCTTCCACGGGGGTTCCGGCTCCGAACCGGAGAAGATCGCGGAAGCCCTTTCTTACGGGGTGGTCAAGATGAACATCGATACCGATACGCAATGGTCGATGTGGGAAGGCGTCATGAAATATTATAAGAAGAATGAGGGCTACCTGCAGGGACAGATCGGGAATCCCGAGGGAGCCGACAAGCCTAACAAGAAATTCTATGATCCCCGCGCATGGCTTCGGGAAGGGGAAAAATCAACCGTCGAGCGCCTGAAGATCGCCTTCGCCGACCTGAATTGCCTGAACCGCTATTAAATACTCTCCTCCCCGAATGGGGAGGGGTCAGGGATGGGGTTAAAACCCCAGTCCTGAAGCCAGCGTAGCCCTCGGCTTGATGCTCAGCACCGGGAAGGGGGAATGATTCACCGTCTGGTGCGCATAGGGTCCCATCCAGAGGTTGGATGCCGTGGTTTCCTGCTCGGTCATGATCGAGATCAGGTTGGCGTCGATCTTTTTCGCATACTCGATCATGGTATCGGAAATATTATCGGCATCCAACCCGGCATGCTCGAATTTAATTCCTTCCTCGGCAAAATAGAGTTCCACCTGCTTGGCATAGATATCCACGTTCTGGCGGATCGCCTTGATCTTGGTGGTATACAGCGACAGGATATGGACGACCGCATCGTGCTTTTTGGCGATAAACCCGGTGAAGGTGGCTTTTTGCCGGGTCTCGAGGGTGCTGTCGATGGGGAGCACGATCTTCGTCAGCGGGCGCATCACGTCGATGCCCGCCCGGATCGTGATCACCGGGCACATGCTGGCCGAAACGATCCGGTTGGCATTGCTTCCGATCCAGAATTCCTCGAAACCGGAAGCTCCGTGGGTGCCGGTGACGATCATCAACGCCTTGCTGGTTTTGGCTTCCTCGGTGATCTCTTTATATACTTTGCCCTTGCGGATCTTGTACCGGATCTTGTTGCCCGGCAGCTCGGACTGGTATTTCTGGATCAGGGATTCAAATTGCCGGGTAACCTCACTGGAAGGGTCCTGGACGGTTTCAAATTTATCTTTCTGCTCTGCGGTCTTCTGGACCCAGACCAGTGTCATATCCATGGAACATTTCTGCGCGATGGACAGGGCATGCAGGAAAGCATTGATGGAGCAATCCGAAAAATCGATGGCGACAACGATTGTGTTCATGGCTCTGGCTTTTATTCGACGTTCGGTAAATTTATGATATCTTCCACGATCCAGGCATTCGGGTATTCGCCGATGATCTGGTTCAGGAACCGCCGGGCATCCAGCCTGGTCCTGAAATCTCCGACCCGGACCTTGTAATTGGGTGTTTTATAAGTCAGGTATGCCTGGGTTTCGGGATACCTGCCCTGGAAAGAGGAAAAGATCGACTGTGCCCGTGATTTTGAGTTCGCCCCCGAATCAAAGAAGATCTGGATCCGGTAGCCCGGGGATCCCTTTCGGTTCAGGTTCAGCTGGATGTGCTTGCTGACCAGCAGCGATACCCGGTCGTCCTGGATGATCTCCATCTTCCCCTTCACCAGGGTGGTATCCTGCGGAAAGGCTTTCGCGGAGAACATCAGCAGCAGGAGCATTCCTGCCGCCAGGAGGAGTGGCCGGTGGGAAGATCGCGCGGTCATAGGCAGAAGTTTTCCCTCGGATGGGTGCTCAGCACCGGAATGGGCGACTGGTTGACCAGTTGCTGGGCATGGGGACCGAGGAGAATGTTGGCCGGGGTTTCCTGCTCCGTCATGATGCTGATCAGGTCGATCTCCATCCGGGAGGCATACTCGAGCACCGCCTGGGTGATATCGCCGGCTACGAGGGCATCGCGATACGGCTTGATCTTGTTCTTCTCCAGGTAACGGACGGCCTGCTGGGCATAATTCTCGGCGAGCCGCTGGATGGACTTCAGGTGGCTGGAATGGGTCGCGATCACATGGACCTCCGAGTTGAACAGCCTCGCCAGCATGAGCGCGAAGGGGATCTTCTGCAGGGTCTCGGGGGTGCTGTCGATCGGGAGAAGGATTTTCCGGATCCCGTTGCCGATGGCGAAGTCACAGCGAACGGTAATGACCGGGCAGGAGGCGTACGAAACGATCTTGAAGGCATTGCTTCCCATCCAGAATTCCTCGAAGCCCGAGATCCCGTGGGCGCCGGCAATGATGCAGGCCGCCCCGATACTCCGGGCCAGATTGTCGATCTCGTTATAGATCTTCCCCTTGCGGAGGCGGTACTCCATTTTAAGATCCTTGCCCAGTTTTTTGGAATATTTCTTTACGATTTCGTCGAATCGCTTTTTGGCCTCATCCCGGATCTGATGGGTGGTGTCGGGATAGATTGCCTCGCTCGGGTTGTTCTTGTCAACCCAGATCAGCTCGATCCCGGCATTCATTTTTACCGCCAGGGGGATGGCATATTCTATGGCATGAATGGAAGTATTGGAAAAATCAACGGCGACGACTATCGGCTGCATAGGATAAAGGTAAACGGTTTTCCCTATGTAAATTTAAATAAAATTATTTTTCAAACCATAATAATTGCCTTTTCTATACATTTGCAACCTGCCATGAATGAGAACCTGGATGCTACCGGAAACCAGCTGACCCCCGCAGAAAAAGAGCTGGAGAAGGTACTTCGGCCCACCGAATTCAGCGACTTTGCCGGCCAGGAAAATATCGTTGCCAACCTGAAAATTTTTGTCGCCGCCGCCCGGCAGCGCCATGAGCCGCTGGATCATGTGCTTCTGCATGGTCCTCCCGGACTGGGGAAAACGACCCTGTCCCACATCATCGCCAACGAGCTTCAGGTGAATATCCGGATCTCTTCCGGTCCGGTCCTCGACAAGCCGGGCGATCTGGCCGGGCTGCTCACGGGCCTGGAAAAAAACGACGTGCTTTTCATCGATGAGATCCATCGCCTGAGCCCGGTTGTGGAAGAATATCTCTATTCCGCCATGGAGGATTACCGGATCGACATCATGATCGAAACCGGTCCCAATGCCCGGAGCATCCAGATCAAGCTGAATCCCTTCACCCTGATCGGGGCGACGACCCGTTCGGGATTGCTCACCGCGCCGCTCCGTTCCCGGTTCGGGATCAATTCCCGGCTCGATTATTACCATGCGGAAACCCTCGACAGGATCATTCACCGGTCGGCCGAGATCCTGAAGGTCCCGATCGAAACGGAGGCGGCAACCGAGATCGCCCGGCGCAGCCGCGGAACGCCCCGGATCGCCAATCTCCTGCTCCGGCGGGTCCGCGATTTTGCACAGATCAAGGGCGACGGCAGGATCGACCTGAAGATCAGCCAGTATGCCCTGGCGGCCCTGAACGTCGACAAGCACGGGCTGGATGAGATGGACAACAAGATCCTGACCACCATCATTGATAAATTCAAGGGGGGGCCGGTGGGACTCAATACCATCGCCACCGCGGTATCGGAAGACCCCGGTACGATCGAAGAAGTGTACGAGCCTTTCCTCATCCAGGAAGGCTACCTGATGCGCACCCCGCGTGGCCGGGAGATCACCGAGCTCGCCTACCGGCACCTGGGAAGGATTAAGGGCAGCGGCACACCGGAATTGTTCTGACCGTTGACCCTGCCGTTTTCATTTCCGAAAGAGAACTTTTCCGAAATTTGCAATACGCTTTGCATCCCTCTGCGTGAAACATAACCTTTGGCTCTCTCTGCTGAAATAAAGCAAAGATCCCTCG
>DATJQF010000168.1:0-3616 GCA_035505995.1 Bacteroidales bacterium | reverse complement strand
ACTTGGGGCGACTCGTCGAGTCGCCCTAATGCACGGGGCGACACACCGTGTCGCCCTTATCCATTATCCTTTTTTCTCCTTCGGTCTCTTGGCGCCGTATTTCGACCGGCGCTGTTTTCTGCCTTCCACTCCGGAGGTATCGAGTGCTCCCCGGATGATATGGTACCGTACGCCCGGAAGGTCCTTCACCCTGCCCCCGCGGATCATCACGATCGAGTGTTCCTGCAGGTTATGGCCTTCGCCCGGGATGTAAGCGTTCACTTCCTTCCCGTTGGTGAGCCTCACCCTGGCCACTTTCCGCATGGCGGAATTCGGCTTCTTCGGGGTGGTGGTGTAAACCCTCACGCAAACTCCCCTGCGCTGCGGACAGGAGTCCAGGGCCGGAGACTTGCTCTTATCGGTCAGCTTTTTTCTTCCTTTGCGTACAAGCTGGGAAATTGTTGGCATAAATTCTCTGTTACGTTGTTACTTTTTTCTCTCTTTTGCTCGCAGCACTGTTTTACCGCAATACAAAATATTGTAATCCAATTATCTAACTCGGAGATTTGTACAGAGAAGAGTAAGGAAGGATGACTTCCGAGACAAACCGCCTGACTGGGTATCCGGACATTTTAGGCGCTGTCCGGTCGAAACCTATAATTGTCTCAATTTATCAGGTTTCCTTTACTGCTTCTGCAAAATCCGCTCAAAAAAGAGTATTATTTCGCTTTTTTGAGGGTGCAAAGGTAAGGATTATTTTGATTTAACAAAGAAAACATTAAAAATTTAGATTCAGGATTGAAGATCCCGGAGTGGTGGTAAAAAAAATCATTAAAAATGTTTCACCTTTTGGAGGCTTAGGCGATTAAGCTGAAAAAACATCATGAAAGAGAAAAACATCATGCAGCAGAAGTCGTTTGCCTTTGCCAAACGCATTGTGAAGCTCAACAAATTCCTGGTCGGCAAGAATGAATTCGTCCTGTCCCGCCAGGTGATGCGCGCCGGAACCTCCATCGGATCGAATGTCGAAGAGGCTAACGGGAGCCGGACAAAAAAGGAATTCGCCTCCAAGCTCGGGATCGCCTACAAGGAAGCGAACGAAACCAAGTACTGGCTCTCCCTGCTGAAGGATTCCGGGGTGATCACTCCGAAAGAAGGGGAATCAATGCTAGCGGATTGCGAAGAGCTGTTAAAGATCATCGGAAGCGCGATCCGTACCCTCAAGGCCAGCCTGAAATCAGAAGCTAAAACCTGACGTGCGCCAACCTCCGGGATCCTCACTCTTCCATACCTCCGGGATCTTCAATCCTCACTCCTCCCTACCTCCTGGCTCTTCAATCCTCACTCTTAATTATCATGATGGTCCCCTCTTTATCATTAACCCGAACCAGCTCCCCGGGTATTGTTGCCGCAAACTCGTCCACCGCTTTCAGGATCCCGGGCCATTTATTATTGTAGTCGTGGACGAAGATTACTCCTCCCTTCGCCAGCCTGGGATAAAAGAATTCCAGTCCGGCCCTGGTAGGGGCATACAGGTCCGCATCGAGGTTCACCAGGGCAAACTGTTCCGATGCCACTTCAGCCGCAGTATCGGGAAAATAACCGGGATGCAGGATGATGTTCTCATTACCGGAGATCCGGGTCAGTACCTTATTAATATAGGTGTCTGCAAAATTGGAAGGCTGATAGGTGGCCGCTTCCCCGGTCTCACCCGCCAGGTCTTTCTCGGTGAACCCGGTGAAGGTATCGAAAAGGTGGAATTTCCGGGAAGGGTCCAGGTAATGGAGGATCCGGGCGCTGTCTCCTTTATAGACGCCCAGTTCGGCATAGGCTCCTTCGATCCTGTTTTTTTTCAATCGCTCCGCTTGCGACCACCAGGCGAAGAACCTTATTTTATCAGGATAAAAAAACTCCATTCGCTGAATGTTCCCGGATATCTTCCCCTCGCGGAGTGCAACTTTCCACTCTTCATTCCTTCCGGCTCCCCTGATATACAATATCCAGCCGCTGTAAATGATCACGATCAGGAACAGGATTAGAACCGAATAGCTGAGGATGTGGATCATCACCGTATGTTAGCATTCATCCGCCCAAAGATAATTAATTGACCGGACAGATCTCAAAAAGTCGGCAGGAGGCAGGTGGCAGCGGGCTATTCGCGGAATCCGTCCTCTCGTATCTTGCATCCTGCATCAAATTATTCTTACGAACACCCCAGCTTTCAATTGGCTGAAATCGTATTTTTGCCCGCTTTAGGATGAACCCGGTGACCGACTTTTTAAAAGATCTGAACGATGCCCAGCGGGCCGCGGTGGAAGCCACCGAAGGGCCGGTCATGGTGATTGCCGGTGCCGGCTCGGGGAAGACCCGCGTGCTCACCTACCGCGTCGCGTACCTGGTGAGCCAGGGAGTGGACCCGTTCAACATCCTGGCCCTTACTTTCACCAACAAGGCGGCCCGGGAGATGAAGGACCGGATCACGTCGCTGGTGGGGGGAAATGAAGCCCGCAACGTCTGGATGGGAACCTTCCACTCTATTTTTGCCAGGGTGCTGAGGGTGGAAGGGCAACGGCTCGGCTATCCGCCGAATTACACGATCTACGACACGGACGACAGCAAGCGGGTGATCAAAGCCATCATCAAGGAGAGCAACCTGGACGACAAGGTTTACCAGCCGGGCTATGTGCTGCACCGGATCTCGGCCGCCAAGACCAGCCTGATCTCCGCCCAGGAATACAACACGAATCCCGATATCACCGAATACGATTCGGCGGCCGGGAAGCCGCTTACGGGACAATTGTATACCCAGTACCAATCGCGGCTGTTCAGGGCTTCCGCCATGGACTTCGACGACCTGCTGTTCAACATGAACATCCTGCTCCGAGACTTCCCGGAAGTGCTGTATAAGTATCAGAAGAAATTCGTTTACCTGCTGGTGGATGAGTACCAGGATACCAATTATGCACAGTACCTGATCCTGAACAAGCTGGCGGCCAATAACGAGAATATCTGCGTGGTGGGCGACGATGCGCAGAGCATCTATGCCTTCCGCGGCGCCAATATCCAGAACATCCTGAACTTCCGGAAGGACTATCCCGATCACAAGGTGTTCAAGCTGGAGCAGAACTACCGTTCCACCAAGACCATCGTGGCGGCGGCCAACCAGGTGATCGTGAACAACAAGCAGCAGATCTTCAAGGAGATCTGGACCGATAACGAGGAAGGGTCGAAGATCACCCTGATCCGGGCCTCCACCGACGGCGAAGAAGGGAACCTGGTGGCCCAGTCCATCTTCGAAAATAAGATGAACAACCAGCTCCAGAACAATGCCTTCGCGATCCTTTACCGGACCAATGCACAGTCGCGGTCCTTTGAGGAATCCCTGCGCAAGCTGAACATTCCCTGCCGGATCTATGGCGGGATCTCGTTTTACCAGCGCAAGGAGATCAAGGACCTGCTTGCCTATTTCAGGCTGGTGATCAATCATAAGGACGAGGATGCCCTGCTGCGGGTCATCAATTATCCGGCCCGCGGGATCGGGAAGACCACCCTTGAAAAACTGGTAGCTGAGGCCGACCGTTACAAGAAAACCATCTTCGAGATCCTGGATGAGCCTGACACTTACCCGGTGCAATTA
>DATJQF010000167.1:0-4982 GCA_035505995.1 Bacteroidales bacterium | reverse complement strand
GGAAACGGGGATCCATGAATACCTTAAGAATGCAGGATGATGCCCCCATATCCGGAGTTATAACCGGATCCACCCCGGAACACAGGGACGAAAGAGGCACTTTCGCAAAATTATTTTCGGACGGGATCCCCGCTTTTACCGATTTTACGGTGAGGCAGGCAAATTGTGTCCGGACGATTGAACCGGATACCCTGCGCGGGCTGCATTACCAGACCGGCGACTATGCGGAAGCAAAAATATTCAGGGTGCTGGAAGGAAAAGCGCAGTTCGGGATCATCGATCTTCGCCCTGGCGGTTCCTCCTACCTGAAAAGCTTCACCCTCATCCTGGCGGATCCGGTGAATTTCTTACGGGTCCCCAGGGGATGCGCCACCGGTTACTGCACCCTGGAAAGGAATACGACCGTCCTTTATTTCTCGGATAACAGGTATCAGCCCGATGCCGAAAAGGGGATCCGGTACAACGACCCGGTTTTGAAGATCGGGTGGCCGCGAAAGCCCCTGATCATTTCGCCCAAGGATCTTTCCTGGCCCGATTTCATGAACCCCTGATCCATGGAAGAGAACCGCCCGCTGCTCACCATCGCAATTCCCACCTGGAACAGGGCAGCCATTCTTGAAAAAGCGCTGGAACGGATTCTTCCCCAGGTCAACGATTTCAAAGAGATGATCGAGCTTGTGATCTCCGATAATGCCTCCACTGATCCCACCCGGGAAATCATTCAGAAATTTAAAACTGCTTATCCCGGTGTACGCCTGATCTCCTTTCTTCAGAGCTCTAATACCGGGATGTTCGGGAATTTCCGGAAATGCAGGGAGCTCTCCGGCGGAAAATATTTCTGGCTGCTGTCCGATAATGATTATGTGTTTCCCGGCGTTATTTCCGCAGTTGTTAAGGGCTTGCAACAGTATCCTGAAATATCCCTGTTCTTTCTTAAAGACTGGGTGAATGCCCAACCCGAAGGAGATATCTTCTATAACATTACACAAAACGGGGATTTTAATGCATTTATAAAAAAAGCGACCTATTATCCGACCCTGATCAGCTCCGGCATTATAAGAAACTCCAAGGGCCGGGATGCTGAGATTTTCGAGAAATACCAGGGAAATCTTTTTGTCGGGTTCATGTTTTTGCTTGAATCCGTCAGATCCGGATTCCCGATCATTACAATGAACGGGGCATCCCTGTATCTTGAAAAAGCAGAGCCCTCCTTTGATGTTTTTAAAGCCTGGATCGAGGATATGTCTGAATGCATCAGGTACGCCCAGGAAACAGGGGTATTGAAAAAGTCATCCGGCCTGTTCTATAAAAATATAGTCGCCAGGGAAATACTGTACCGGTATTATATGGTGTACAAGCAAAAGGGTTCAATTTTCAGGACCACGGGAATCGGGTTGACTGACTTGTTCAACAGGCTTTACAGGCATTACCGGTCCTGTGCCAATTTCTGGAAATTTATTTTTCCGGTTGCGGTCGCGCCGGTCCCGGTATTAAAATTCTATTCCGGTTTAAGAAAACCAAAAACCGCGAGAATTGATTCCTGACCCCAAAGTTTCCATAATCATCCCGGTTTACAACGGATCTAATTACCTGCGGGAAGCCATCGACAGCGCGTTGGGCCAGAGCTATAAGAATATCGAGGTCATCGTGGTGAACGACGGATCGAAAGATAACACGGAGGAAATCGCATTATCCTATGGCGCTTCGATCTGGTATTACCGAAAGGAGAACGGGGGTCAATCCACCGCGCTGAACTTCGGGATTGAAAAAATGACCGGGGAGTATTTTTCCTGGCTGAGCCATGATGATGTGTATTGCCGTGAGAAAGTCGGAGCGCAGGTTAAAAAATTATCGGAATCTGACCGGAAGGACGTGATCATCTATTCGGACTGGGAAAAGATCGATGCCCGGGGAGCATTTATAAATGCGGTCAGAATAAAGCCGATCCCCGGATCCTCCCTGCGGTATACGTTTATGTTCGACAATCCTCTCCACGGATGCTCCCTGCTGGTACCGGCAACAGCTTTTAAAAAGCACGGTCTCTTCGATCCATCCATCCCGATGACATCGGACGTAGATCTCTGGTTCAGGATGGCCACCGATCATCTTTTTATTCATGTCCCGGAGATCCTCGTAAAAGGCAGGGTACACGGGGGACAAGTCAGCGTAAAAAAAAGCAGGGCTCTTCAAAAGGAAAGCGACCGCTTCTACCGCTCCTGCATCACCCGGATGACGGAGGCCGAGCTGAAATCGGCCCGCCCGGAGATCCCGTTAGCGAAGATCTACCGGGAAGTCGCGGTTAATTTTTCGTCGAGGGGGTATCTGAGTGCGGCCAGACAGGCATGGTCCTTAGGCAGGAAAGAAAGCCCCGGATTCACGGATCCCGTTGCCCTTCTTCCGATCTATGCCCGGTACCTGAAAAAAACCGTGAAAGACTTTCTTGTTTTCAACCTTTTGATCCGCAAAGTATTCTGATCCGGCGTATCCCCGGAAAGCATCCTATATGAAAATCCTGTTTTAACCTCATGCAGGGCCGCGTTGTTAAGGTCATTCATGTTTTCTGGACCGCCAGGACCGGGGGGATCCAGAAGCTGGTCATCTCGCTTGCCGCCGAGCAGAACAGGCGGGAGGACCTGGAGGCGGGAATCTGCATCCTGAAAAATGAAGGAGAGCTGTTCGGCGAGATCGAAGCCGCCGGGATCCCCTGCCATGTGATCGGGCTGCGGTCGGGGTATTCGGTGTCCCGTTCCAGGTTCCGGACCCTTTTAAAGATCCTGAAGCAATACGATCTTATCCACCTGCATGATTACAACCCTTTAACCGCGCTTATGGCGATACGGTCAGGAAGGAAGATCGTTTATTCGGAACACGGGAATTTCAGCATTTTCCGGGAAAAGAAAGTGACCGATCCGTTACTAAACTTCATGGAAGGGATTTTCCTCAGGAAATATCCGGTCTTTATAACGTATGATTCCGATTTTGCCAGGAGAACCGCAAACCGGCTCTTCAAAACGGGGAACAAGAACCAAAGGGTGATTTATAACGGGATCCCCGAAACCGGGCATTCCGGCAATACAGGCTCTATGGATCCCGGCATTCCGGTCGAAAGGGACCTTTTCCGCATCGGTACCTTATCAAGACTTGCAAAGGTCAAGCGGGTGGAGCGGCTGATTGGATCTTTCAGCAAATACAGGTACAGGGACCGGTCCATGCTCATCATCGCAGGGGACGGGCCGTTGAAAGAAAAGCTGAACCAACAGGCAGCTGCCCTGAACCTGGGGGACCGTATTCTTTTCACCGGGATGGTAAAAGATCCGGAAGCGGTCTACTCCCTGCTGGATGTTTTCGTGCTTCCCTCGAACAACGAAGCGTTCGGTCTGACCGTCGTAGAAGCGTTATCCCATGGCAAGCCCGTATTGCTTTTCGGGGATGCCGGGGGAGCCGTGGAGATCGTCGACGGGATCGAGCCGGAGAACATTGTCGGCGATGAGGAAGGCATGGCCCGGAGACTGGAATATTACTTTGAGCACAGGGACCGGATCGCGGAGGGCGCCCGGGCCCGGAAGGATCGTGCGGACCTTTTCCGCACCGGCCGCATGGAGCGTGAATATTATGAAGCTTACCGGGAAATTCTGAAGTAACATGTGCGGGATTGCAGGGATCATCAGCACGAAACCGTTTGATCCGGGACATCTTGTTAGGATGTCGGAACAAATGAAGCACCGGGGGCCGGACGATGAAGGATACTGCCTGTTCCCGCCGGCAGGGGAACCTGTCTTTCTCCGCGGCGACCGGACGATCCCGGAGCTGGGTGCCCTCCCCCATCACTCCTCCTTCCAACAAAGAAATGACATTCTATCAGGGATCGCCCACCGGCGGCTTTCCATACTTGACCTCACGGAAACCGGCCACCAGCCCATGACGGATCCCGATACGGGCTGTGTCATTGTTCTCAACGGGGAGATCTACAATTACCTGGAAATAAAACAGGAGCTGGAAACCAAAGGACACACCTTCCGCTCGCGATCGGATACGGAGGTGATCCTGCATGCCTACCGGGAATGGGGAGCCGGATGCGTGAACCGGTTCCTGGGAATGTGGGCGTTCTGCCTGGCGGATCCCCGGGAGAACCGGATCCTGTTGTCGCGGGACCGGTTCGGCATTAAGCCGCTTTATTATTACCCGGAGGACGATGCGCTGTACTTTGCCTCGGAGGCAAAATCGATCGTGGCGGTGGCCCGTACGATCCGGCTGGACGAGGATAATGTCTTCCGGTATATGGCCAACGGCTCACTTTCCAACCCGGATGAAACCCTGATCCGCGGACTGCGCGAGGTCCCTGAAGGTTCCACCCTGTTCATCAACACCCGGACCCTCGGGCGGCAGGTCGGGAACTATTACACTTTTCGCGAACACATCGTACCGGAGCCGGATACCGGGGAGGATAGCCATATCATCCGCTTCAGGGAGCTGCTCGACGATTCCGTGAAGATCCATCTGCGGTCCGACGTTCCGGTCGGCTCCTGCCTGAGCGGCGGGCTGGATTCCAGCGCCATCGTGGCTTTCGCCGCGTCCCGGCCGGAGGTCAGCCATTTTGCCACGTTCACTGCAAGGTACGATCAGCCGGCCATCGACGAATCCCGGTTTGCCGGAATGGTCGTCGCCCGGTATCCCCGCATCGAAGACCACTATACCACCCCCTCCGCGGAAGGGTTCTGGAAGGACTGGGAAAAGCTGATCTGGCACCAGGATTTCCCGTTCCACAGCACTTCCATGTATGCCCAGTGGGAAGTGATGAAGCTGGCAGGGGGGCACCGGATCAAGGTCCTCCTCGACGGGCAGGGCTCCGACGAGATCCTGGGAGGGTATGATACCTTCGTAGGACAATACCTTTATGATTTCCTGAAAAAGGGTAAACTGGGAAGACTTTACCGGGAAAGCAGCAAGCTTCGGATCAACCGGAAGGTGTACGTGTATGATGC
>DATJQF010000166.1:0-4158 GCA_035505995.1 Bacteroidales bacterium | reverse complement strand
CCCGATCAACGGGTCAAACGGTCATGATATCCTTTTCTTTCGTTTCGAGGATCTTATCCACCTTGGAGATATGATCATCCGTTAACTTCTGGATGTCTTCCTCCAGCTTATCCACTTCGTCTTCCGGTATCCCGTCTTTCTTCAGCTTTTTGGCCGTCTCATTGGCAGTCCGGCGGATATTCCGGATCGAGATGCGGGCGTTCTCCGCTTCGGTCTTTGCTTTTTTGAATAGCTCTTTACGCCGCTCCTCGGTGAGTGCAGGCACGATAATGCGGAGGATCTCTCCCTCGTTCTTCGGGTTAAAACCCAGGTTGGCGGCCTGGATGGCTTTTTCGATCAGGCCGATCACGCTTTTATCCCAGGGCTGGACGATGATCTGGCGGGCATCCGGGGTACTGATATTGGCGGTTTGCTCCACGGGGGTGGCTACGCCGTAATAATCGATCTTCACTCCTTCCAGCATCTGCGGGCTGGCTTTCCCTGCCCGGATCTTCTGGAACTCCTTTTCGAGGTGAAGGATCGCGAGGTTCATGCCTTCTTTGGCTTCCTCCAGGCAAAACTCGACTTCTTCGTGCATATCCCGGGTCTTAATTATCCATGATCAATTATCCATTGATGATCGTGCCGATCTTCCCTCCCTGCACCAGCTTCTTCAGGTTCCCCTTCCCGTTCATATCGAATACGATGATCGGCAGCTGGTTCTCCCGGCACAGCGTAAAGGCGGTAAGGTCCATGACCCGGAGGCCTTTTTTGATCGCTTCATCGAAGCTCAGCCGGTCGTAACGCTTTGCTTTTTTGTTCTTTTCCGGGTCATCCGAATAAACACCGTCCACCCGGGTTCCCTTCAGCAAGGCGTTGGCCCGGATCTCCAGCGCACGCAGCGCGGCCGCCGTATCGGTAGTGAAATAGGGATTCCCCGTCCCTCCGGCGATGATCACTACATAACCCTGCTCGAGGTAATCGACGGCTTTTCTCCGGCTGATCTTTTCACACAGCGGATTGATGGCGATCCCTGAAAGGATTTTCGAGCGTATTTTCACTTTCTCCAGCGCATCCTGCAGCGCCATGCTGTTGATGATCGTCGCCAGCATCCCCATGTAATCGCCCTGCACGCGGTCGATCCCTTCCGCCGTGCCCTGCAATCCCCTGAAGATGTTCCCTCCGCCGATGACGATGGCCACCTGGGTCTTCAGATCCGCCACCGACTTCACTTCCTTTGCATAAAGGGCCAGCCGGGCGGGATCAATGCCGTAGTCTGCACCGCCGGTCAGGGATTCCCCGCTGAGCTTGAGTAAAATTCTGTTGAACTTCATATTTCTGGTCTCTGGTCTCTGGTCTACTGCCCCGCCCCGTGACAGTTCTTGTATTTCTTCCCGCTCCCGCACGGACAAGGATCGTTCCGACCCACTTTCTTTTCCACTTTCACCGGCATCGGGCGCGCTTTCTCCTGGGTATCCGAATGGGCCTGGGATAATAAGTCGGAGCGTTCCTCCTTGTACCGGGAACGGTCCATCTTCCTGGGCATCTTGGCTTCCTGCACATTCTGCGTCTGGATCGGCACGTCCGACCGGATCAGGAACGAAGTGATCTCCTTGTTGGTCCGCTGCACCATCGATTTGAAGAGCTCGAAGGACTCGAACTTATAGATCAGCAACGGGTCTTTCTGCTCGTAAGCGGCATTCTGCACCGATTGCTTCAGGTCGTCCATCTCGCGGAGATGCTCTTTCCAGGCATTGTCTATCATTCCGAGCACAATGCCTTTTTCGATGGAAAGGACCACTTCCTTTCCCTTGTCCTCATAGGCTTTGCGCAGGTTGGCCACCACCTGGAGCGTTTTGATCCCGTCGGTCACCGGGATGGCGATATTTTCATACTTTGATTCGTTCTCGAAGACGTCGCGGATGATCGGGAAAGTCTTCTGCGCGATCGTTTCCCCCTTCGCCTTGTACCGCTTGTAGATATATTCATACAGCTGCTGGGTGATCTCCTCCGCGCTCATCGAGAAAAATTCCTTTTCGCCCACCGGGGAATCGGCCGCGAATTCCTTCAGCAGGTCCAGCTTGAATCCTTCGAAATCATGCCTTTCCTGGAAATCGAGCACGAGGGTCTCGGTCACGTCGTAGATCATGTTGTTCACGTCCACGGCGAGCCGGTCCCCGAACAGCGCATGATGGCGCTTCTTATAGATGGCATCCCGCTGGATGTTCATCACATCGTCGTATTCCAGCAGCCGCTTGCGGACCCCGAAGTTGTTCTCCTCCACTTTCTTCTGGGCCCGTTCGATGGAGTTGGTGATCATCGAATGCTGGATCACCTCCCCTTCCTTGATCCCCAGCCGGTCCATGATCCGCGCGATCCGCTCGGAGCCGAACATGCGCATGAGGTCATCTTCCAGGGATACGAAGAACTGTGAGCTTCCCGGGTCGCCCTGCCGGCCCGACCTTCCGCGGAGCTGCCGGTCAACGCGCCGGGACTCATGGCGCTCGGTGCCGATGATGGCCAGCCCGCCGGCCTCCTTCACCCCCTTGCCCAGCTTGATGTCGGTACCACGCCCTGCCATGTTCGTGGCGATGGTGACAGTTCCTGCAATCCCCGCTTCGGCAACGATATCGGCCTCCTTCTGGTGCAGCTTTGCATTCAGCACGTTGTGCTTGATATTCTTCCGCTTCAGCATCCGGCTCAGGAGCTCGGAGGTTTCCACCGAGGTGGTCCCGACCAGCACCGGCCGGCCGATGGAGATCAGGTGCTCGATATCGTCGATGACGGCATTGAATTTCTCCCGCTTGGTCTTGTATACCAGGTCCTGGCGGTCGTCGCGGATCACCGGACGGTTGGTGGGGATCACCACGACATCCAGCTTGTAGATGTTCCAGAACTCGCCGGCTTCCGTTTCGGCAGTGCCCGTCATGCCGGCCAGCTTCTTGTACATCCGGAAATAATTCTGAAGGGTGATCGTGGCATAGGTTTGCGTGGCCGCCTCCACCTTCACCGCTTCCTTGGCTTCAATGGCCTGGTGCAACCCGTCGGAATACCTTCTGCCTTCCAGGATACGGCCGGTCTGCTCGTCCACGATCTTGACCTTGTTGTCCAGGACCACGTATTCGACATCCTTTTCAAAAAGCGCGTAGGCCTTCAGCAACTGGTTGACCGTATGCACCCGGTCGGATTTGATCGAGTAGTCGATCATCAGCTGGTTTTTCCGCTCCAGCTTTTCGCGCTCCGGCAGGTTGAGCCTTTCCAGTTCCGCCAGCTCGTTGCCGATATCGGGAAGGATATAAAAGGAAGGATCTTCGTAAGATTCATGCAGCAGGTCGATGCCCTTATCGGTCAGCTCGATGGTGTTATTTTTTTCGTCGATCACGAAGAAAAGCTCATCGTCGATGATGTGCATATTCTTCGATTGCTCCTGCATGAAGAAGTTCTCGGTCTTCTGCATCAGGGCCCTCATCCCCGGCTCGCTCAGGAACTTGATCAATGCCTTGTTCTTGGGAAGTCCCCGGTGCGCCCGCAGCAGCTGCTCCCCGCATTTCTTCATATTCTCGGCATTGCTCTCGTCCTCCGACAGGGTCTTGGCTTCCGCCAGGATCTTCGTGACGAGGTTGCGCTGGGCGTTGTACAGCTTCACCACGTTAGGCTTCATGCCTTCGAATTCCTGGTTTTCCCCTTTGGGGGTGGGACCGGAAATGATGAGCGGGGTCCGGGCATCATCGATCAGCACGGAGTCCACTTCGTCGACGATCGCATAATTATGCGGGCGCTGAACCATCTCCTCCGGGTTGGAAGTCATGTTGTCGCGCAGGTAATCGAAGCCGAATTCGTTGTTCGTTCCGAAGGTGATATCGGCCAGGTAGGCATTCCTCCTGGGTTCGGAATTCGGCTCGTGCTTGTCGATGCAGTCCACCCTCAGCCCGTGGAACTCATACAGCACGCCCATCCATTCCGAGTCGCGCTTGGCGAGGTAATCGTTCACGGTGACAATATGCACTCCCTTGCCGGGCAGGGCATTCAGGTAGACCGGCAGCGTGGCTACCAGCGTTTTCCCTTCCCCGGTCGCCATTTCCGCGATCTTGCCTTCGTGCAGCACCACCCCGCCGATCAGCTGGCAGTCGTAGTGGACCATGTCCCACCGGATCATGTTCCCCCCGGCAATCCAGCTGT
>DATJQF010000165.1:0-4629 GCA_035505995.1 Bacteroidales bacterium | reverse complement strand
CTCCAACGAGCTCACCTTCATGGCGAGCTACCTGCCCGACATGAAGTCCAAGAAAAAGACGCTCATCAAGAATTTCCTCGACTCCAATTACCAGGTGACCCGGATCACCGTGCAAATGGCCAATATCGGGACCAAGCGCATCGACAGCATCCAGAAGTCGCTGAAGCCCAAGATCGATTCCATTTTCGATCCTGCAAAATTCAGGGTGATGGTCACCGGGACCAGCATCGTATTTCTGAAAGGAACGAATTTCCTGATCAAGAACCTGTGGGAGAGCATTGCCCTGGCCGTGGTGGTGATCGCCATCCTGCTGGCTTTTCTGTTCACCTCCTGGCGCATGATCCTGATCTCCCTGATCCCGAACCTGGTTCCGCAGCTGATGACCGGGGCGATCATGGGGTTCCTCGGAA
This sequence comes from Bacteroidales bacterium, assembly GCA_035505995.1. Classification (GTDB taxonomy): domain Bacteria; phylum Bacteroidota; class Bacteroidia; order Bacteroidales; family FEN-979; genus DATJQF01. The sequence continues at coordinate 4,219 of DATJQF010000165.1, read as the reverse complement.
TTCCCATCAAGCCGTCCACCATCCTGATCTTCAGCATTGCGCTGGGGATCTCCGTGGATAACTCGATCCAGTTCCTTTCGAGATACCGCCTGCAACTGAAACATACACGCAATGATATCCCGTCGTCGGTCGTATCGGCGCTCAAGGAGACCGGGTACAGCATGATCTATTCTTCCACGGTGCTGTTCTTCGGATTCGGAATATTCATTCTGTCTACTTTCGGCGGAACCCAGGCGCTGGGTTTCCTGATCTCCATCACCCTGCTGGTGGCCGGATTACTGAATCTGTTCATCCTTCCCTCGCTCCTGCTGACCCTGGATAAATGGTCCACCACGCGGGCATTTAAAGAACCCATTATCGAACTTTACGAGGATGAGGACCTCGAGGAGGAAAATCCCGATGCCGATAAGAAGAAGAACCAGGATATAACCAACGCTTAAACGCTCCCGGATGATGAAAGGAATCATTCTTGCCGGAGGCGCCGGTACGCGCCTTCATCCGCTGACCCTGGCGGTCAGCAAGCAGCTGATGCCGATCTACGACAAGCCGATGATCTATTATCCGCTGTCGGTCCTGATGATGGCGGGAATCCATGAGATCCTCATCATCTCGACCCCCTCCGACCTTCCTAATTTTGAAAAGCTGCTCGGGAACGGAAGGAAGCTCGGGTGCTCCTTTTCGTATGCGGCACAGGAGATCCCGAACGGGCTGGCGCAGGCGTTCGTGATCGGGGAGAAATTCACGGGGCGTGACAAAGTCGCACTGATCCTTGGAGATAATATCTTCTTCGGAAGCGGCCTGGATCAGATCGTCCGGGAAAACAATGATCCTGATGGCGGGATCGTATTCGCTTATCATGTGCAGGATCCCGAGCGTTACGGCGTGGTGGAGTTTGATCATAAGTTCCATGCCGTCTCCATCGAAGAGAAACCCAAAAACCCCAAATCGAATTACGCGGTCCCCGGGCTTTATTTTTATGACAATTCCGTCGTTGAAGTCGCAAAGAATATTAAGCCGAGCGCCCGCGGAGAATATGAAATCACCGACGTGAACCGGCATTACCTGGAACAGGGGAAACTGAAGGTGGGCGTGCTGAGCCAGGGCATTGCCTGGCTGGACACCGGCACGTTCGAGTCCCTGTTGCAGGCGGCACATTTCGTGGAAGTGATCCAGAACCGGCAAGGGCTGAAGATCGGATGCATCGAGGAAGTGGCCTACCGGATGAAATTCATTACCCGTAAAGAGCTCCAGGAGATCGCCCGGCCGCTGATCAAGAGCGGATACGGGCAATACCTCTTAAGCCTGACCGATTAATACCCGCCATGTATTCCCTTTCAGCACTGGAAGATCTCCTGAATCAAGCTTTCGGGAAACTGCGGTTCGACGGGCAGCCGAAAGAGCTGTACGAGCCCATCGAATATACGCTCGGTCTGGGGGGTAAGAGGATCCGCCCGCTGCTGGTGCTGACCGGCTGCGATTTGTTCGGCGGCGACCCCGAAAAAGCGATCCCGGTCGCCATCGGGATGGAGTTGTTCCATAATTTCACCCTGCTGCACGACGATATCATGGACCAGGCCCCCCTGCGCCGCGGAAAGGAAACCGTTTATAAGAAATGGAACACGCCTTCCGCCATCCTGTCGGGCGATACCTTGTTTGCGCTTGCCTATGAATCCATTCTCCGCGGCGGGAGCCCTGTTTACCCGGACCTGCTTCAACTTTTCACCCGGACCGCCCGGGAAGTGTGCGAAGGCCAGCAGATGGATCTGAATTTTGAGAGGATGCAGCAGATCGCCATCCCGGACTACCTGGAAATGATCAGGCTAAAGACTGCGGTGCTCCTTGCCTGCAGCCTCAAGGCCGGAGCCTTGCTGGCAGGAGCGCCTTCGGAAGAAGCCCGGAAAATCTATGCAGCCGGCGAGAACCTGGGTATGGCCTTCCAGCTCCAGGACGACCTGCTGGATACTTACGGGGAGGAGAAAAAATTCGGGAAGGAGATCGGCGGGGACATTATTTCCGGGAAGAAGACTTACCTCTACCTTTCCGCAATGCTCGGATCGGGGGAGGAGGATGCTGCGGCGCTTACCGGGTATTACCGCGATGCCGTGACGGATCCGGCCGATAAGATCCGGAAGGTGAAGGAGATCTTTGACCGGGCCGGGGTGAAGGAATCCACCCTGAACCTGATCAGCGACTATTTTAACGATGCCCTGAACCTGGTCCGCCAGACCGCCGTTCCGGAACCAGGCAAAATGAACCTGCTGGAGCTCGCAACCCGGCTTATCCGGCGGGATGTTTAAGCCGTCCTAGGGGCGTGATCCTGTATCGCCCGAGAAATCCTTTTCCAGCTTTTGCAACTCGTTATGCAGTTGTTCCCATTGCTCCATTTCCGAATGAAGCCGTTCTTTCAGCGCTTCATATTCCTCGTAAAACCTCCGGTCGGAAAGCCCTGCGGACGAGTTACCCGGGTTCGATAACTGAGCTTCCCTGCTGCTGATCTGCAGCTCGAGCTGTTCTATCTCTTCCTCGCATTTTTTCAGACGCGATCTTATCTTCCGGGTCTCTTTCTCCTGGTTCCTTCTTTTTTCCCACTGCCGCTTGTTATCCGAGACCGGTTCCTTTTCTTTCCCGGTGTCGGTGACTCCCGCATTCATCTCCAGCATGGACAGGGATTGCAATTTCTTCGCCTCCAGGAAATCATAGATGTCGCCGATGGTTTCCTTAATGCCACCGTTCCGGAATTCGAAGACCCGGTTGGTCAGTCCCTGCAGAAAATCACGGTCGTGGGAAACCACGATAAGCGCCCCGTCATAATGGATCAGCGCGTTTTTCAGGATATCCTTGGAACGCATGTCCAGGTGGTTGGTCGGCTCGTCGAGGATCAGCAAATTGGAGGGGACCAGCAAAAGCCTGGCCAGCGAGAGCCTTGATTTTTCGCCTCCCGAGAGCACCTTGACCTTTTTCTCCGTATCATCCCCGCTGAAGAGGAATCCTCCCAGCAGGTTACGGATCTTGGGACGGATATCGCCCGTGGCTACTTCGTCGATAGTGTCAAACACGGTCTTATCCGGATCCAGGTTATCGGCAAGCTCCTGTGCATAAAATCCGGTGACAATATGATGACCGAATTTGAGCAGTCCGCCAAAGTCCGTTTTCCCGGCGATGATCTTGGAAAGGGTGGTCTTGCCTTCCCCGTTCCTTCCCACGAACGCGATCCGGTCGGTGCGGATCATCGTGAAATTAATATCCCGGAGCACCCGTTTCCCGGGGTAGTCTTTCTCCAGATGCTTTGCTTCGAGGATGATCTTTCCCGATTGAGGGGCCGGCGGAAACCGGAACCGGATCACCGAATTATCGGGGATATCCACTTCCACTTCCTCCATTTTCTCCAGCATCCGGATGCGGGATTGCACCTGGCGGGCCTTGGTGGACTTATACCGGAACCGCTCGATGAAGCGCTCGATCTGCCGGATCTGCCGCTGCTGGTTATTGAATGCGGCCACCTGGCTTTCCAGCCTCTCTTCCCGCATCTTCTCGTATTCCGAATATCCCGCCCTGAAATCATAGATCCTGGCCATGGAGATCTCCAGGGTCCGGGAGGTCACCTGGTCGAGGAACGCCCGGTCGTGAGAGACCAGGATCACCGCGCCCTTGTACCGCGACAGGAATTCCTCCAGCCACTGGATGGATTCTATATCCAGGTGGTTGGTGGGTTCGTCGAGAAGCACCAGGTCCGGCTGATACAGCAGGATCTTGGCCAGCTCCACCCTCATCTGCCAGCCACTGCTGAATTCCCTGAGCGGACGGTGAAAATCGGAGGGCTCGAAGCCCAGCCCGGTCAGCACTTTTTCCACATTGACATGAATGGACTGACCTTCCATCAGGTGGAACCGTTCCAGCGTATCGGCGTGTTCGCGGAGGAGGCGATGATAGCCGGGAGAATCGAAATCGGTCCTGTCTGCGATCTCTTTTTCCAGGAAGCTGATCTTATCCTGCAGCCCCAGGATCTCCGAGAAGGCCGTAAGGGTCTCCCCGAAGACGGTCAGCAGGCTGTCGGGCCTCATTTCCTGCGGCAGGTACCCGATGGTGTTTCCATCCGGGACGACGATCTCGCCTTCATCCTGCACCTGGATCCCCTTCAGGATCCGCAGGAGGGTGGATTTGCCGGCGCCGTTCTTTCCGGTCAACCCGATCCGGTCCCGGTCGTTGATGTTAAAGGAGA
>DATJQF010000164.1:0-7738 GCA_035505995.1 Bacteroidales bacterium | reverse complement strand
GGATCAGGGGGATGTTCTCGGTCATGATGGAGCTGTAACTCCCCGACAGCCCCAGGAGCTGGATCTGGCGGGCGCCGGAGACCGCGTCGGAATAGGAGACATCCACCGAAGCGTTGGTCTCGAAGCTCTCGGCCAGGTTGCAGCAGGCAGCCCGCTGGAGCTCCCCTGCGTTGATGACCTGCGTTTGCCGGGCATTAAGCTTCGAGATCAGCGTATTGTCCTTTTTCTGCGTGATCTCGACCTCGCCCAGCTGCTCTTCCTGCGGAACCAGCCCGATCTTCAGGCGGCTGCCGTCGCCGGTCCATTCCAGCGTATCTTTCCGGTAGCCGAGCAGGCTGATGACCAGCCGGCGGTCGTCAATATCCTTCCCGGAAAGGGTAAAATTCCCCTTATCATCCGTCACGGTGCCGAGGGTCGTGCCGATCCAGTAGACATTCACCCCGGGCAAGGGAGACTTTTTGTTGCCCTCCGTTTTTTCAAAGACATTGCCGCTGACCGTCTGGGAATACAGTGATTTTCCCGTCATCAGTATGAGAATCACGAGGAAATATTTATAGAGTGTGGAGTTCATGAGAGTGGGGGAGTGAATATTGAATATTGAACCACAAAAGTTGAAAAGCCGGCCATGGCACCACGGCACCACATTGCACGTTACATGTCACGCATCACGCGTCACATGTCATACGTCACGACCCAAAGGAACCGGTTGAAGGAATTTTCTGCTGGTGAATCGCCAGCACGAGGGCTTTGCCCCCGGGAGGAGGAGAAGGATCGCGGCAGGGAACGAAGCATGCGGCCGGATCCGGATTTAAAGTTTCTTTTACAAAAGGTAATGCTGCCTGGCCCGCCAGGGAAGGAAGCACCTTTATCAGCTTCATCGCCTGGACCGGGAACCCGGTAAAGTCGGCTTTAATAAACCCATGAACGGTCCTGCAGCAGCTCTCATTATCCAGTGAAGCCGCGGCCGGCATAACTGGGATGGATCCGTCGCAGCAACAAGAGGATTCTTTCTGAAATATTTCCGGGAAGGCAGTCACCTGACGGCTCCCGGTCGACCCGCAGAGATGGGCGGAAAAAGTAATGCCCGTGGATCCCGCCAGGAAAACCAGCAGGAGTGTGAAGACCGAAGCAGACTGGAAGATCTTTCGTAACACGGGGAAGCTTTTTTCGTAAACTCTTATGCAAAAATAACGATATTAACATATCAAACCTGTTAAAAAACAAAAATAAAATCGGGGGAAGCCGGTCGCATTTCAAACCATAATTATCTATCTTTGTTTTACTAAACCTCTTTCCCTCATTCATCCAAAATCTTCCCAACATGAAAAAAGTGATCTTTACTTTTGCATTCCTTGTCATCGCCCTCTGCTGCGACCTTCAGCTCAAAGCGCAGGATAAGCTGGTCGTACCGGCAGGATACCAGGTGCAGACCTGGATCGACAATATCGGCTACTGGCAGAACATGGCGAAGCTCGGACTGGTGCCGGTTGAGCCGCTCCACCGCGTGGCTCCGGCGCATTATACCGGCTCAAAGGTTTGGGCAAAAGGGGTCCTCATCGCAGATTCCCCGGATATCCCGGTCACGACCGATGCGACCACCACGCAGAGTGAGAACTCAACGGTCGTCAGCAAGGTAAATAAGCTGGAAGTACTGAACTCCAACAACTCCACCCCGGAGCCCAGTAACGGCAGCGTTTACGGCGCCGATTATTATTACAGCCTCGACGGGGCGGAGACCTGGGAAGGCTCCAAGCAGGGTGCGGGGACGAGCAACAGCGGCGACCCAGCCGCCTGCATCAATCTTTCCGGACGATATTTTGTCGGGTATATCACCAACGGGGGCGACCAGGGTGTTTCCTACACCGACGACCGCGGCCTTACCTGGCATACTTCCATTGCCAGCAATGCCGGAAGCAGCTTTAACATTCTCGACAAGAACCATTTGTGGGTGGATAACGGACCGGCGAGCCCCTACCAGGGGAACCTGTACGACGGCTGGATGCACAACTCCGGCTCTCCCGCCCCGATCCATGTCGCCCGGTCGATCGACAACGGCGCCAGCTGGGAGCCGGATCAAGACGTCAGCGCCGGCGCGAATGCGGGACACCATAACCAGGGCGTGAATATCAAGACCGGCCCGAACGGCGAAGTATACGTCTGCTGGGCGGTTTACGACGGCTGGCCCGCCGATGAGAAGGCCATTGGATTCAATAAATCGACCGACGGCGGGATCAGCTACGGCACCGCCATCCGCGCGATCAATAACATCCGCGGGATCCGCAACAGCGGGGTCAGCAAGAACCAGCGGACCAACTCCTTCCCCTCGATGACCGTCGATCTGAGCAATGGTCCCCGTCACGGGTGGATCTATATCGTCTGGACCAACCACGGCGTTCCGGGGGTGAACTCCGGCAATGATATCGACTGCTACATGATCCGGTCCACCGACGGCGGGACAACCTGGTCGGCGGCCATCCGGATCAACCAGGACCCCAGCGGACAGGGCAAGCAGCATTATTTCCCGTGGATCTGCTGCGACCAGACCAGCGGCGAGCTCAGCGTGGTATTCTATGACGACCGCGAAGTCACTTCCTCCCAGTGCGAGACCTACATGGCTTATTCGGACGACGGCGGAAGCACCTGGACCGACATGAAGGTGAGCGATGTCTCCTGGACCCCTTCCCCCATCCCCCTGATGGCCACCGGCTACATGGGCGACTACCTGGGGATCGATGCCTATGACGGGAAGGTATACCCCACCTGGACGGACAACCGCCTGGGATACTGCATGACCTACGTTTCCCCCATCGACCTGGTGATCCCCAAAAGCACCATCATCTATAACGGGAACCAGATCAACGACGCCACCTACGGGAACGGCAACGGCAAGATGGATTTCGGTGAAACCGAGCTGCTCGACCTGACCATGCAGAATACAGGTACCCTGGCGGCCGACAGCGTCTGGGTCACCCTGCAGTGCAGCTCCCCCTATATCACGATCACGGACAGTACGGAATTCTACGGCCATTTCGACATCGGCCAGAGCATCACGAAGAATGATGCGTATCAGTTCAACGTCTCCAACAACATTCCGGACGGAACCCTGGTCGAGTTCACGACCCGGTCGGTGGACTCGCAGGATACGGTGACCTATTCGCATTTCTATATCGAGGCGCATGCGCCGGCGGTCACGATCCTTTCGATGGCCATCCATGATCCCAACGGGAACAACAACGGCCAGCTCGATCCCGGAGAAACCGCCACGATCGACATCCTCACGCAGAATACCGGCGAATTTGATGCCGTGGATGCCGTGAGCGAGCTGACGTCGAGCAATCCCTTCTGCGAGATCCTGACCCCGACCATCAACCTGGGCACCCTGGCTCCCGGCCAGACCGTTCATGCCCTGTTCAATGTGCAGGTGAATGCCTGGGCGGCCATCGGCACCGCCACCACCCTGCATAACTACGTGCATTCCATCTATGATGACGACAACAAGGATTTCGTGACCAAGATCGGCCTGATCGTGGAAGACTGGGAAACCGGCGACTTCACGAAGTTCCCCTGGACCTTCAACGGGGACGCCCCATGGGTCATCGTGACCCATCCGGGCCCTGTATTTGAAGGAACTTATTCCTCCGGGACCGGGCATATTCTCGACAGCCAGACCTCCGGGCTCGTGCTCCAGTACGATGTGATGTATGACGACACCATTTCCTTCTGGCGCAAGACTTCCACGCAGATCCTGTCCGACAACCTGAAGTTCTTTATCGACAGCAACAACGTCGGCTCCTGGAACGGGGTCAAGGACTGGGTGCGGATCGCCGTCCCGGTGCTGGCCGGACCGCATACCTTCACCTGGAAATATGAAAAGGACCCGGTCGGTAGCGGGAATGCCGACAGCGTATGGGTGGACTTCATCGTCTTCCCGCCCGAATCGATCACCAATATCTTTGCAGGGGATGATGCCGCCGTTTGTGCCGGATCCGCCTATCAGCTGAAGGCGCTGGCGGTCAATTACGATTCCCTGTACTGGTCCACCAGCGGCACCGGCGTCTTCAGCGACCCGAATATCGCCGACCCGATCTACACGCCCAGTGCACAGGATATCACGGCCGGCAGCGTCACGCTGACATTACAGGCATTCGAGGCCGGTGTGCTGAAGCAAAGCGATGATCTGCTGCTTACCATCGTGCCGGCTCCCATGGCCAGTGCCGGCCCTGACGCCACGGTCTGCTCGCAATCCACGTTCGCGATCTCCGGGGCCAATGCCAGCGGGTACCAGACCCTGCTCTGGTCCACCTCGGGCGACGGGACTTTTAGCGATCCGACCCTGGTGAACCCGGTATACAAACCCGGTCCGCAGGATGTGGTCAACGGGACGGCCAGGCTCTTCCTGAACCTGACCGGCGACCCGGTTTGCGGCACGGTCTCCGATTCGCTGGACCTCACGGTCCTGGCCGCGCCGGTGGTGAACCTGGGACAGGACACCTCCATCTGCGCCAACAAGACCTATACACTCGACGCCACCACGGCTGGGGCCTCTTCTTACCTGTGGCTGCCGTCGGGAGCCACCACCGCGACGATCGTGGTTGACTCGACCGGCGTGGGACTGGGGACCCAGGCCTATATCGCGGAGGTGACCGGCACCAACGGATGCGTGGGAACGGATACCGTCAATGTCACCTATAAGGATTGCACCGGCATCCCGGTCCTGCAGGATGTGGAATTCAACATCTTCCCGAACCCGAACCCGGGAGTGTTCACCATCCAGGGTAGCTCTTCGGCGAAGGAGATCCTGAACATCGTGATCATCAACGCCGCCGGTCAGCCGGTATATACCCTGGACAAGATGGACGTCTTCGGGAACTTCTCCCGGAAGATGGACCTGAGCCAGCTTTCGGCAGGGACCTACCTCATGCAGATCTCCGGCAGCACGGGCATGCTGATCCGCAAGCTGGTGATCCGGAAGTAGAAGTTTATACCCCTCCCCCCGGTTTTGATGTAACTTCGTTACAGACATAAAGCCGGGACTTATGAAATTATTTAGATATATTCTTACGGGGATCTTGTTTCTTTTTTTCCTGGGAGCAAGATCCCAGCCGTTTGTGGGACTGAAGCTTTTAGCTTCGGGATTCAACTTTCCCGTTTGCATCGCCAACGCCGGCGACGGCAGGCTGTTCGTGGTGGAGCAGCCGGGCAGGATCCTGATCATCGATTCCACGGGGGCGGTCCTCCCCACTCCTTTCCTGGATATCCGGGGCCGCGTGGTGTACGGCGGTGAGCGGGGACTGCTGGGAGTGGCATTTCATCCCCTGTACCTGGCCAACGGGTACTTCTTTGTGGATTACGTAGGTGCGGGCGACAGCACGCATATCTCACGATTCTCCGTTTCCCAGGCCGATCCCGACATAGCCGATTCCAACAGCGAGGTGAAGCTGATGACGATTTACCAGCCTTACCAGAATCATAACGGAGGGGATGTGAATTTCGGTCCCGACGGATACCTCTACATCGGGATGGGCGATGGCGGCTCGGCCGGCGACCCGGAGAACCGGGCCCAGGATTCCCTGCAGCTGCTCGGAAAGATCCTGCGCATCGACGTGGACGGCGGATCGCCCTATTCGATCCCTTCCACCAATCCATTCGTGGGAAACCCGAATGCCCGCCCGGAGATCTGGGCGCTGGGAGTGCGCAATCCCTGGCGGTTCAGCTTCGACCGCATCACCGGGGATCTCTGGATCGCGGATGTGGGGCAGGATACCTGGGAAGAGGTGGACTTCCAGCCCGCCAATTCCCCCGGGGGACAGAATTACGGATGGAGATGCTATGAGGGCCTGGCGACCTATAATACCACCGGGTGCCATCCTTATGCGGATTTTACCTTTCCGGTCCATGTGTACCATCACAGCACCGACAACGGTTGCTCGATCACCGGGGGATACCGCTACCGGGGCAGCCTGTTCCCGAACATGACCGGCCATTATTTTTTCGCGGATTACTGCAGCGATAACATCTGGTCGCTGTATGATTCCGCCGGAGGCTGGGGAACTTTGTTTCACGGAAAATATGCAGGCAACGGCTTCAGCGCGTTCGGCGAAGACCGGCACGGGGAGCTCTACCTGGCGGGGGTGACCAGCGGCAATGTTTACCGGGTGGTGGATACCACCGAGCTTTCCGTGGGCCGGATCCAGCCGGCAGAGGTCAGCATCTTCCCGGATCCCTTCTATGGCCCGGTGTACATCAACACGGGCGAGCAGGGTTCCGAACCCGTACAGTTCAGCATCTCCGACCTGCAGGGCACGGTCCGGTACGCCGGCACCCTGTCGGGAGCGGAGACCGGGCTCGATCTGAGCAACCTGCCTCCGGGCCTTTATATCCTGAGAATGGAATCCGACAAGGGAGTGAGGTTCGGGAAGCTGGTAAAAAGATAATATACCCTTCTGAAAAATTTACTATTTTCGGAAGCGATTTTATTCTCCGAAAAACGCTTCCTCCCATGGACCTCCTGATCCTCCTGATCTTTGCAGCCGGCTACCTGGCGATCGCATTCGAACAGCAGATCCGGATCAACCGTGCCGCCAGCGCGATGATCGCCGGCGTAGGCTGCTGGGCGGTCCTGATCCTCGGCACCGCCGCCAAGGAAACCGTTACCGGACCGCTGATCCATCACTTCAGCGATGTCTCGGGGATCCTTTTCTTCCTGCTGTGCGCGATGGTGATCGTGGAGCTGATGGACTCCCACGACAGCTTTTCCTTTATCGCGCAACGGATCCATGTAAAAAGCAAGCGCAGCCTGCTGTGGGTCATCTCCCTGCTCACGTTCTTCCTTTCGTCGGTGCTGAACAACCTGACGACGACCATCGTCATGCTTTCACTCGCCCGGAAGCTGGTGCGCAACCCATCCGACCGGCTGCTCTTTGCCGGTCTGATCATCATCGCCTCCAATGCCGGCGGCGCCTGGACCCCGATCGGCGACGTGACCACCACGATGCTCTGGATCGGGAACCAGGTGAGCGCCCCCAGGATTTTGAGCGCCCTGATCCTTCCTTCCCTGATCTGCCTGCTGATCCCGCTTACGATTGCCACGTTCATGATCCGGAATGAGGCGGTAGACCCGGAGGCTTCCGGGAATGCAGGAAAGGGGCGGACCACGCCGTTTGAAAGGACGTTCATCTTCTTCACCGGCCTGGCAGGATTGCTTTCGGTACCGGTCTTCCAGGCGCTCACCCAGCTGCCTCCCTATATGGGCATGATCCTCTCGCTCGGGCTGATCTGGGCCATCACGGAGATCATCCACCGTAAAAAGAGTGAAGAGGAGCTCGACCGGTTATCGGTCGCCACCGCTATCCGTAAGACGGATGTGCCAACGATCCTGTTCTTTCTCGGGATCCTGCTGGCGGTATCGGCGCTAGATGTGGCCGGCACCCTGAACGATTGCGCGGTCTTCCTCGACCGGACGGTCAGGAGCCAGGGAGCAGTGGCCGTGCTCCTGGGACTCACCTCCGCGGTGATCGACAATGTCCCGCTGGTGGCAGCCGCCCAGGGAATGTATCCCCTGTCCGTTTTTCCGACCAATCACTATTTCTGGGAATTCGTGGCCTATACGGCCGGTACCGGGGGAAGCATCCTGGTGATCGGCTCGGCTTCGGGGATCGCAGCCATGGGGATCGAGAAGATCACTTTCTTCGGGTATATCAGGAAAATCTCGGTGATCGCCCTGGCCGGTTATTTCGCA
>DATJQF010000163.1:0-2766 GCA_035505995.1 Bacteroidales bacterium | reverse complement strand
AACTTAAAAACAAAATGGGCGGCGGGGAATAGGATCCTTTCATCCGGAATAAATGGGAAAGCAAACCAAACCGCTTCGGGCGAATACTTTCCGGGAGGAGGCTGCCAGGGAGGAAGAAGTAAAGCGACCGCCGGAGAAACCGCAGAAACAACCCAAAGCCGGCGGTAAACCCAGGAAAAGCAAAGAAAAAAAGTCCCCGAAGGAAAAGCCCGACCGGGAAAGGCAGTACCGGGTGGCAGGGTTGTTTTTCCTGCTGCTCAGCATATTCCTCGGAATTTCCTTCGCTTCATATTTTAATTCCTGGAAAGAAGATTACGATTTCTCCTACGGCGTCTTCAGCAACTTTTCGATCGGGCGGCTTCTCTCCTCTGCAGAGACAGTCGAGAACTGGACGGGCAAGGCGGGGGCGCTTACCGCCTATATCTTCATCTCCCAGAGCTTCGGCGTCGCCTCCTTCCTCTTCGCCCTGATCCTGCTGGCCACCGGGATGAAGTGGTTCTTCCGCCTGAAAAAGATCCCGCTGAAGCGCACCGTCATCTATTCGGCCTGCGGGATCCTCTGGTTCCCGGTATTCTTCCGGCTGGTGCTGCCCGACACGGGCTATGATCTTTTTTACGGGGTGTACGGTTTTGAGGCCACCCAATGGCTTATAGGATTGCTCGGAGTGCCGGGAGTGATCCTCCTGCTCGGATTCATCCTGCTGAGCTTCCTCATCCTTTCGTTCAACATTCCTTTCCGGTGGCTGAAGAAAAGAGAGCGGGTCGAGATCCCGGTAACGGATGCCCCGGCGGAGGAGACTGCCAACGTGGTCGACCTTACTTCCCCGGAGCCTCTTCCGGAGCCTGAGCCCGAACCGGAACCGTTCCTCGAGACCCGGCCGGACCTTGAAATCTCGGAAGAGCCGGAAGTTACAGACACCCGGGAAGCCGATAAGATCGAGCTGCTGATCGAGAACCCGGTTTCAGACAGTGTATTGGAAACGGATATCCCGGCAGACGGCGCTCACCTGGGACTGGATACGAAGTATGATCCCACGCTGGATCTGCCCCACTACAAGCTGCCTCCCCTCGACCTGCTCAATGAGTATGGCGGCGAGGAGATCAATGTCAACAAGGAGGAGCTGGAGGCCAATAAGAACCGGATCGTCGATACGCTGAAGAACTATTCGATCAAGATCCAGAAGATCAAGGCGACCATCGGTCCGGCAGTGACCCTTTACGAGATCGTCCCGGAAGCAGGCGTCCGGATCTCCCGGATCAAGAACCTGGAAGACGATATCGCCCTGAGCCTTTCCGCGCTGGGCATCCGCATCATCGCCCCGATCCCGGGCAAAGGGACCATCGGCATCGAAGTGCCCAACCAGAACCCCGAGATCGTCTCCATCCGTTCGCTGTTGGCCTCCGAGCGGTTCCAGAAATCCTCCTTCGACCTTCCCTTCGTGCTGGGCAAAACCATCTCCAACGAGACCTTCCTGGCCGACCTCACCAAGATGCCGCATATCCTGATGGCCGGCGCCACCGGGCAGGGGAAATCGGTGGGGCTGAACACCATCATCACCTCGCTGCTGTACAAGAAGCATCCCTCGCAGATCAAGTTCGTGATGGTCGACCCGAAAAAGGTGGAGCTCTCCCTCTTCAAGAAGATCGAGCGGCATTTCCTGGCCAAGCTGCCGGATTCGGAGGAAGCCATCATCACCGATACAAGAAAAGTGGTGCGGACGCTGAACTCGCTGAACATCGAGATGGACAGCCGGTACGACCTGTTACAGGACGCCCAGGTACGAAACATCCGCGAATACAACGAAAAATTCGTGGCCCGCAAGCTGAACCCGATGGAAGGGCACCGCTTCCTGCCGTACCTTATCCTGGTGGTCGACGAGTTTGCCGACCTCATCATGACGGCCGGGCGGGAGATCGAGAACCCGCTGACCCGGCTGGCACAGCTGGCCCGTGCCGTCGGGATCCACCTGATCATCGCGACCCAGCGGCCTTCGGTCAACATCATCACCGGAACGATCAAGGCGAACTTCCCGGCCCGGATCGCCTTCCGCGTGATCTCCAAGATCGACTCCCGGACCATCCTCGATTCGGGCGGAGCCGATCAGCTGGTAGGAAGGGGGGATATGCTGCTCTCCACCGGCAGCGACCTGATCCGCCTCCAGTGCGCGTTCGTGGACACGCCGGAAATCGAGAGGTTGACGGAATATATCGGTTCGCAGCGCGGGTACCCGGATGCATTTCCGCTGCCGGAATATTTTGATGAGGAATCGGAACCTTCGGCCGAGCTCGACCCGAACGAAAAGGACGAGCTGTTTGCCGAGGCCGCCCGCCTGATCGTCCAGCACCAGCAGGGAAGCACCTCGCTGCTGCAACGGAAGCTCAAGCTGGGATATAACCGGGCGGGCCGCATCATCGACCAGCTCGAATCGGCCGGCATCGTAGGTCCTTTCGAAGGCAGCAAGGCCCGCGAGGTGAAATTCCGGGATATGATGCAGCTGGAGCAGTACCTCAAAGAGCGCGGGGAAGGAATTTGATTTCAGATGGACGATGGTGGATGGTTGATTGTATTTTTGATGGTGGATTGTGGATTTTGGATTTAGCATAAGAGAGATTATAAAAAGGATAGTGATCAATGCCGCGGTGATCCGCATCATCCGCGTTATCCGCGTGCCATAAAAAAAAGAACCCAGATGAAAACCATATTTGTTTTGACAGCCCTTTTGATCGTGAACACTGCCTTTGCCCAGGACAAAAAAGCTTCTGCCCT
>DATJQF010000162.1:0-51953 GCA_035505995.1 Bacteroidales bacterium | reverse complement strand
TTCCTAGCAAGAAAAGGAGAATGATGATCAGGATCGCGACCAGGGTCGCAATGACGGGAAACAGGAATTTCTTCATCAGTTAACGGGAGTTAATTTGAACATGAAGGGACAGGATAATATCCCAAAAATATTAAAGTATTTTTAAGGAAAAAAATACAACCTCTCGTTCACGGAGATTATGACTAATAGAATTAAAACTGAAACGGGTTAGAAGTGCAGGCAATTATTGATTTTGGATATGGCTACCTCCACCGGCGAGGAAAAGGTGACTGGTGACAGTCAGGGTTTACCCTAATGAGAATTAGTGTAAACCCTTAACAAGCCCCACCCGTTATATTTTACATTTGAACCTTAGCCGGATAGAGAGTGGCACCCGGTACTTGCACACTCCACGCCATATTCGCCTGTTATTTTAAATGTTATTCAAAAATTCCGGCCAATGAAAATACTCATCAGAATTGCAATTATCCTCGTGGGCGCTTTGTTTTGCGCGACAGTCGTGGTAAATCTTCTCAGGGCCCAGTCAGTGCCGAAAGAAGGAACAGGGTCCAATCCGATCCCTGAGAACGTGATGAAAGCAGCAGGGAAATCCTGCGTAAATTGTCATGCCGAGCCGGGCAACCCGATGGCATTGTCGCATGTCAATCTCTCCAACTGGGAGAAATATTCCGCGATAAAGCAGGCGGCGAAAGCCCAGGCGATGTGCAAAATGGTCACCGAAGGCAAAATGCCCCCGGGCAGCTTCAGAAAAGAGCATCCGGACAAAGTCCCGACCAAAGAGGACATCAAAACCATCTGCGACTGGGCATCTTCCCTGCAGACGACCAAAAAGTAAAGAAGGGTTTCCTTACGGATGTGCAACTGGCAATAAAAAAGCCCTGGAAAAGTTCGGCTTCAGGGCTTTTGTTCTTTCCCGTTCAACATACGGACCCACATATACAGGTTGAATCCATTTGAGGTGCTGAAAGTAAGATCTGCTGATATTCAACTGAATATGCAAATATAACATAATGAAAAGTTTGCATATTAATCATTTTATATGTACCTTTCGGACGCGCTTTTAAACTCACCCTCTCTTTTTTTAAAGCTCATGATGATGGACGGAGAATTTTACATTTCCCCCAATACTCGCAGATTGTTAAGATGGTCGGTCAGGAGTATCACGGGTATTGTTCTTCTCACCAGTATCCTGGTCACGGGCGGCTGGATATGGGGGATCGAATCCCTCAAAAATTTCGGGTTGGGCTGGTATCCCATGAAACTGACCCCGGCCATATGTTTTTTGTTAAGCTCGGTGGCCCTGCTGGGATTGCAGGGCAATCCACGCAGCTATCTCAACCGAGTGATCCCGGTGGTGTCCGGGATCCTGATCCTGCTGCCCTCGGGGTTGGGGATCTTTGCGTATTTTAATCTCTGGATCACCGGCCAGGAATCGCAATATCTTCTCGATCCGTTGCTGCTTCTCTTCTCCCCGATAAGGCTGAGGATCCCGTTCATCACTTCCTTTATTTTCGTGCTCATCGGAATTGCCTGCATCTTGCAGACGATGCCCTCCCGGCGGGCGGTCAATATTTCCCATATCCTACTGGTACCCGCCCTGTTGCTCAGCTATCTGATCCCGGTAGGCTTTATCCTTGGGGTGAAGCATATCCAGCAGATCCTCTTTGCCTATGTGGCTTTGAACGCCGGAATTGCTTTCTGCCTGGTCAGTTTGGGCCTTCTTTTCGTAAGGCCAGAAAGCTCGCTCATGAGGCTTTTCACCACGCGGCTGGCAGGCAGCATCATTGCCAGGAGGACCCTTCCGGGAATGCTGCTGTTGCCATTCCTGATCGACGGGGTGTGGTATCTCGGCGAGCTGGTGGGTTCGTTCACGCCGGAACTGGGGATCGTGCTGGTTACCATCACCTATTCGATCGGCATGATCGCGATCATCCTGGCGGCCTCCAATACAATCAACATAAGGGATCTGCGGAGAACCATCGCCGAGAATGACGTCCGGCGGTCCAAGGAGGATTGGGAACGGACCTTCGACGCGATCCCCGACCTGGTGGCTATCATTGATACCGACCATAAGATTCGCAGGGCCAATAAAGCCATGACGGAGTATTTGCACATGGAACCTGGAAAGTGTGACGGGACTAACTGTTATTTCTGGATGCATCATACCGATCATCCGCCGGATTTTTGTCCGCACCTAAAATTGCTGGCGGATCATAATAATCATGAAGCGCATATACATGAGACTTATAATGATCGGGATTTTGAGATCACGGTCTCCCCGATCCTTGAGGAGGAGAAATTGCTGGGGGCCGTGCATGTGGTACGCGATGTAACGGAGAAGAAAAAAGCGGAAGATACCATCCGGGAGTCGGAATCCCGGTATCATAGGTTATTCGAGACCCTGATGGAAGGATTCTGCATCATCGAGGTCCTCTTTGATGAGCAGGAACGGCCGGTGGATTATCGTTTCCTGGAAGTCAATCCGGCATTTGAGAAGCAGACCGACTTGGCGGATGCGAAAGGAAAGCGGATGCGGGAACTGAGGCCGGATCATGAGGAGCACTGGTTCGAGATCTATGGCAGGATCGCAAAAACAGGGATCCCGGAACGGTTCGAGAATGAAGCGAAAGCCCTGAACCGCTGGTATGAAGTGTTCGCTTACCGGATTGGCGGGCCGGACAGCCGTAACGTGGCGATCCTGTTCAATGATATCACTGCCCGCAAATTGGCCCACGTGCAACTGCAGCAGGAGGCAAGGAGGTCGCAGCTGCTTTCCGAGCTGGCTGTAACCTTTTCCGAGAAGACCTTTAACAAATCGGAATTATTTGACGCCATTATCCTGAAGGTATCTGAATTCATCGGGGATATGGGCTTTATCACGGAGATCTCGGAAGACGGGAAATGGCTGCTTCCTGCCGCTGTATATTTTCCGGATCCGGAGATCAGGTCGGAATTTCAGGCCCTGTTCCCGCAAATCAGGATGCCCGTCGGAACAGGACTTGCGGGGAGGGTGGTGCAGACCGGAAAATCGGTTTTGATGACCGGCATAACAGAACAGGAGATGATAGAATCCTCGCTTCCCATCTTTCACCCGTTCCTGAAAAAGTACAGTATTTACGATTACCTTATTGTCCCGATAAAAACAGGGAACCAGGTTTTCGGCACCCTGGGGATGATGCGGCTGGGGAAGGGGAGATCCTACACCGCGGCCGACGAGATATTCGTCGAAAGCGCAGCCAGCCGGGCCGCCCTGGCCATCACCAATTTCAAATTGTTTGATGAATTGCACCATGCATATGATAATCTGGAGATAAAAATAAAGGAAAGGACCGAAGACCTGGCCATCGCGATGCGGGTCCTCACGGATGAGCAACAGCGTTTCCGCGATGTTCTCGACCGGCTGCCTTCCTATGTGGCCCTGCTGACACCGGATTATCAATTTTCTTTTGTCAACAGGGAATTCATCAGGAGGTTCGGTGACCCGAAAGATAAAAAATGCTATGCCCATTTATTCAACCGGGAAGAACCCTGTGAAAATTGCCGGTCCTACGAGGCGTTGAAAACCCAGCAAACCATGTTATGGGAATGGGAGGGACCTGATAAGACCATATACAGCATTACGGACTTCCCCTTCACCGACATTGACGGCTCGAACCTGATCCTGGAGATCGGGTCGGATATTTCCTCCATCAAGCAGGCCGAACGGGAACGGGTGGCCCGGGAGGTGGCGGAAAAGTCGAACCGTGCCAAAAGCGAGTTCCTGGCCAACATCAGTCATGAGATCCGGACCCCGATGAATTCCATTATCGGATTCTCCGAGCTGCTTTCCAACACCGTGGAAACGGAAAAACAGCGGTCGCAGTTACAGGCCATCCGCTCCAGTGCGAAGACCCTGCTGGCCCTGATCAACGACCTGCTCGACCTTTCAAAGATCGAGGCGGGGAAGATGATGGTACGGCCGGAGCCTTTGAATTTCGGGATGTTCATCAATGAAATCGAGATGCTGTTCCGCCAGAAAGCGGAAGAGAAGGAAATTGCTTTCAGGGTGGAACAAATGGACAAAATGCCCGCCTCCCTGCTGATCGATGAAGTTCGCCTCCGCCAGGTCCTGTTCAACCTGCTCGACAATGCCGTTAAGTTCACCGATGAAGGCCAGGTCGTCCTGAGCACCGAATACCGGTACCTGGATAACAGCAATATTGACCTGATCCTGGCCGTAACCGATACGGGATGCGGCATCCCTGCCGAGGAGTTGGATAAGATCTTTGATCCTTTCCACCAGTACAAGCGGATCGCCGGGAAGGTGAAAACAGGGACCGGCCTGGGCCTTTCGATCACCCGCCGCCTGGTAGAGCTGATGGGCGGGACTATTACCGTGAAAAGTGAACTGGGTCGGGGCAGCACCTTCACCGTCCGCCTGCCCGATATTCCCGTTCCCGCCAAGCTGGCGACAGGCAGGAGAGAGGAAGGGCTGGATATGCGGACCACGCATCTGAGGCCTTCCACGATCCTGATCGTTGACGATAATTCGGATAACCGCAAGTTCCTGGCAGATCTGATGGAGCCGACCCAGGTGACGATCATCGAGGCAAAAGACGGGAAGGAAGCAATCGATATCACGTCCCAGTTCCTGCCGGACCTGATCCTGATGGATATCCGGATGCCGGTCATGGACGGATATGATGCCACCGCCCGTATCAAGGGGCAGGAGACTACCAAAAATATCCCCGTGGTCGCACTTTCCGCCTCTTCGCGGATGAGCCCGCAGGAGACCGGGATGGAAGATCTCTTCGACGAGTACCTGATGAAACCCGTGAATATTAGTAACCTCACGGCCGTCCTGAAAAAATACCTGGGCAGGGAGGCTTCTGAAATGCCGGCGATAAAAACGATCGAAACGCTCCTTCCCACTTCCCCCAAGCTGACCGAAAAGGAAAAGAAAAAATTCGGGGATCTGGTCCGGATCCTGGAAAATCACTACCTTCCCCTCCAGCAGGAGCTGTTGAGAAAAAAGATCACCAGCAGGATCGGGCAATTCGGAAAGGAACTGGTCTCGCTGGGAGAGCAGGCCGATTCCGAAAGCCTGAAGGGATTCGGGAAGGATATCGGGCGCTGCATGGAAAATTTTGACGTGGAGCAATTGATGAAGACACTCAGGATATTTCCTGAGATCATAGAAACCCTGAAAGAAAAAACCGGGAGTTACCATGGAAAAGAATAACAAGCTTTTCAGAGTCCTGGTAGTGGACGATAATCCCAGGAACATCCAGGTGATCGGGTCCATCCTGAAAGACTCCGGGTATGATGTAGGGTTTGCGCTGAACGGTTCGGAAGCGCTGGACATGCTCTCCGACTCGCTGGATTTTGATTTGGTGTTGCTGGATATCAAGATGCCGGGGATGGATGGTTTCGAGGTTTGTTCGTTCATGCAGCAGGATGAACGGTTAAAGGAAATCCCGGTCATCTTCCTGTCCGCTTCACACGATATCGAGATCATCATTGCCGCCCTCAACGCCGGCGGCGTGGATTATGTGTCGAAACCGTTCAACTCGCAGGAATTGATATCGAGGGTGAATACCCATATCCAGCTGCGATTCAAGAGCCAGGAATTGAAGCAGAATGCGATCGAGCTGGAAAAACTGAACAACACCAAGGATAAGTTCTTTTCCATCATCGCCCACGACCTCCGGAATCCGTTCGGGGGCATCCTCCTCATTGCAAAAACCCTGAGGGAATCCTTGCCAACCTGCTCCCCGGAGGAGATCGACAGGCAGATCGGGCTGATCATCTCGGCAACGGAAGGAGGGTTCAAATTGCTGGAGAACCTGCTGGTATGGTCACGGTCGCAGACGGGGGCGATCAAGTTTGAACCGGCTGAGTTTTCGCTGGAGAAGATGATTAAAAAGGTGATCGAGCTGATACTTCCGCAAGCCACGGCGAAAAATATCGGGATCGAATTTCAGTCGAAGCCCGCCCGGATCAGGATCCGGACCGATGAAGCCATGTTCTGTCATGTCCTGCGCAACCTGCTGAGCAATTCGATCAAATTCACGAAGGGAGGAGGTACCGTTAAAGTGGAGGCGAATATGGTCGGAACCAGTGTGGAAATTTCCGTGGCGGATGACGGGATCGGCATCTCGGCCTCGGATCAGGCCAGGCTGTTCCGGATCGATGGCCAGATCAGCTCCCGCCCCGGGACCCTGGAAGAGGCCGGTTCCGGCTTAGGCCTTATCCTGTGCAAGGAATTCATGGATAAGATGGGAGGCACCATCCAGGTGGAAAGTGAGCTGGGCAATGGAAGCCGGTTCACATTCACGCTTCCCTGCATGGCATAAAATGTTTTCCGGTCGCTACGGTTTCGATAGCCTGGATCAGCGCCTGCTTCCCCGAGGTTTTGGTCAGATAGCCCACCGCACCGGCGTTGATCATTTCCGCGCATCTTTCCGGCCCCTCCGATACGGTCAGCACCAGGATCTTCAGATCCGGGTGGTTGCGCATCGCGGCCCGGGTAGCATCCAATCCGTTCATGACCGGCATGGAGATATCCATCAGCACGACATCCGGATGACAGGTTTCCAGTAAATCCAGGAATTCCTTACCGTTCCCTGCCTGCGCGATCACCTCCCCGATGCCTTCCTTCTCGATCAGAAGGCGCATCCCTTCCCGGAACAAACGCTGGTCCTCGACGATCGCTATCTTATATACCGGTTTCATGAATGTTCAATCTGGTTAATGCTGCTGCCAATCCATTTGTCAGCCTTATCTTGACACGACAAAATTAGCCTTAAACCGTGTAGGGGGGATTCAGGATAAATGCTAAAAGCCGGTAGGGTAAATCCTAATACTGAATGCCGTTCCCTCAGGGTTTACACCAGGGTCGGGGACCCGCTCAGATCTTCACCAGCTTATTCTTGATGGCGAACAGCACCAGGTTGATCGTGTTCTTGGTGTTGGTCTTCTCCAGGAGACGCGAGCGGTGGGCTTCCACGGTTTTTACGCTGCGGAAGATTTTATCGGCAATCTCCGATACGGAAAGGCCCAGGCAGAAATATTTAAGTACTTCCAGTTCCCGGTCGGACAGATCCAGGTTCGGATCCGTGCTTTTTTGTATGGACGGTTCCCTCACCTCCGGGGTATTGGCCAGGGTACGCAAAATATCCATCGAATAGTAGTTATTCCCGGCCGCGATGGTTTCGATAGCCTTTTTCAGGGTTTTCTTATCCGCGGTTTTATGCACGAAACCAACCGCCCCGGCAGAGATCATTTCGGCGCAATGTTCCATCCCGTCCGCCATGGTGATCACCAGGATCTTCAGGCCGGGCTTCATCTTTCTGCCTTTCAGGGTGGCCTCCAGACCGTTCATGACCGGCATGTCGATATCCATCAGCACCAGGTCCGGGTCCACGGAGGGCAGCAGGCTCAGGAATTCCGCCCCGTTCTCGGCCTGCGCGACCACTTCCCCGATCTTCTCCTTCTCCAGCAGCAGCTTCATCCCTTCCCGGAAAAGCGGATGGTCGTCGACTATTACAATCTTACGCGGTCGGTTCATGAGGGCCTGGATACACTTTTTTTATTATATAATTTAGTCGGGATCGAAGACGAATTTATAAAAAATATTTCATATACATTCATTATTTTGCGATTTAATTCAACCGGGTACCGATCCAAAGTTGAAGACCATTTAAAAATTTTTATACTCCATCCTGATCTCCGGTTCACTCCTCCTTACCGGAGAAATTCCAGCGCAGACTTTTTCAGGAAGCTGCTTCTTTTGCACACTTTCATCCCCGCGGAAAAGATAGCCGTCGATCTTCCCGGGGTAGCTCCCGGGGTGTATTTCATCAGTGTCAGGACCCGTGGCCGCGAGCTGACGAAAAAGATCATGATCGACTAAAGGAACCTTCGTTAGGAAGTCAAACCCCGTCAGAGCCTTTTCCGGGATCTACGATACTGCTTCCATGCCTTTCAGGATACTGGCAGCCCAGGAATAAACATTGTGGCGGAGGATGGTCTGACGCATCTGGTTCATGCGGATCCGCTGTTCCTCCCCGGGCATTTCCAGGGCTCCCTTCATGGCATCCGCCATTTCCTCCACGTCATAGGGATTGATGATCAGCGATCCTTCCAGCTCCTGGGCGGCCCCGGTGAACCTGCTCAGGATCAACACGCCGTCCCGGCTGCTCCGCGAAGCGACGAATTCCTTTGCCACCAGGTTCATCCCGTCATGCAGGGAGGTGACCATGCAGAGCGAGGCGGCTTTGTAAAACGGCTCGATCTCCTCATGGCTGTGATGCTGATTCAGCAGCAGGATGGGCTTCCATCCCTGCACCTGGAATTTCCGGTTCAGCCGGTCTGCTTCCTTTTCCACCTCGTCCACCAGGTCCGAGTAATTTTTAATGAAGGTCCGGCTGGGCGCGCCGATCTGAACGAACGTGAATTTTTCACGGTAGGCAGGATATTTTTCAAAGAAACGCTCCACCGCATGAAAGCGCTCCAGGATCCCCTTGGTGTAATCGATCCGGTCGACCCCGACCCCGATCAGGGAAGCGTTCAGGCCATACTTCTTCATCAGCCCGGGAACCGTCTGGGAATAGGCGGGAAGGCTGGAATAATCTTTCATCGTGAAAGAAATGCTGATCGGGAAGGGACTTACCCGGGTGCGATGTTCGCCGATGATGACGGAAAATGATTCCCAGGCCACGCGCGCTTCCAGGGTGCGGTTCACGGTCGAAAGGAAATTATTGCAATGGTACTGCGTATGGAACCCGATCAGGTCGGCTCCCAGCATCCCGAGCAGGATCTCCTTCTGCCAGGGGCAAATGCCGAACGATTCCGGGTTGGGCCAGGGGATGTGCCAGAATATGGAGACCCGGGCGTCCGGCTTACCTTCCTTGATCATCGCGGGGAGCAACGCGAAATGATAATCCTGCACCAGGATGAACGGCCGCTCTTCGTCCCGGATCTCCGCCAGGATCGAGTCCGCGTATTTGCGGTTCACCTCCTGGTAATAGTTCCAGTCTTCCATGCGGAAGACCGGCCGGGTGTGCGCTACATGGCAGAGAGGCCACAGTCCCTCATTCGAAAAGCCGTAATAAAAATGCTCTTCTTCTTCCTTCCCGAGCCAGATTCTCCGCAGGGTATATTTCGGGTCATCCGGCGGAACCTTGATGCTGTCCTGCGCATCCACCACTTCCCGGTCGGCATCGCCCGTGCCCGAGGCGATCCAGAGTCCGCCGCAGGCTTTCAGGATCGGTTCCATGGCGGTTACCATCCCGCTGGCCGGGGTGATGCAACGGATCTCCCGTCCTTCATGGACATGCAGGTAAGGCTCACGGTTGGATACCACGATCAGCTTTTTTTCCTTCAGGATCAGCTTTGCCTCGGCATTCAGGCGGGCCGGGGTCCAGATGGATTCCCGGTCGGCACGGAGCCGGACTTCCTCCTCCGCAGTAGCCCGGGCTTCCACGATCGCGGTGGCCAGGCGGGTGGCCTCTGTTTGCAGGGGCTGCAGGAATTTGGAGGAAGAATTATGCTGGGGAGGGTCCGCGTTTCCGACCCGTACCGATTTCATCCAGTTTACCAGCCGGTTCACGGGAGTGAAAATACTCCAGCGTACGATCCAAACCGTGATGAAGGAGACCAGCAGAGCCTGGAAGATCCAGCGTAAAAAATTCCGGATCCAGATATCCCGCAGGGATACCCAGATATACCCCGTTTCCGTGTAAACCACGACCGCCTGGTTGGGGATGGCACCTTCCCTGACCGGGCGGATGAACTGATAAAGATCTTTCCCTCCGGCATGAAAAAACCGGCCGGAAACAGAATCGGAAGTGATCGAAGCCGGGAGATCTTTTCTTGTCCGGTCCAGCACCTCGTCCGGGCTCATGTTGGAGTACACCAGTTGATCCACGTTGTGGAAGCAGGCCAGACCGGCCAGGCGGTATTTTCTGGAAAGCATCTGCATAAGGGTGTCCAGCCTCCCAGGGTTCTCCCCCTGCGGTTCTTTCAGCCATTCCGAGGCAAATTCCTTCGAGACCAGCGAGGAGCGCTTCATGACTTCCTCATGCAGGCGGTTCCTTTCCGCTACCACCTGCAAAAAAGTGAACCCCAGTGCCACGATCCCGGTGGCGAGTATGATGGAGAAAAACAATGTGTAGTTGATCTTCATTTGAAATGGAAATAGACTAAATTAATATAAATTCTTCCCGATGTCACATAGATTGATGTAAATTTGAATATATAATTGCCAACCGTGAACGATCAACGACATCTTTATCCAATGGGAATCATTGGAAATTGCTCGTATATAGGGTATATCGACCAGACCACCCGGATCAAGTGGCTATGCCTTCCCCGGTTCGACAGCAGTTTTATTTTCGGGTCTCTCCTGGATGAAAAAAAAGGAGGGGAGTTTTCCGTCCTCCCGGCAGAAGGGGCCTTCACTTCTTCCCAGCATTACCTGAAAAACACCAACATCCTCGTCACGGAAATCGACAGCAAGGAAGGCATTTATTCCGTCACGGATTTTGCCCCGAGGTTCTACCAGTATGACCGTTATTTCAGGCCCCTGATGCTCATCCGGAAGATCCGGAGGATCTCCGGGAACCCGCGGATCAGGATCCGGTGCCACCCGGTAGGGGATTACGGGCGCATCCGGGCGCAGACAGTCCGGGGAAGCAATCATATCCGCTTCCTGAACCTGGACGCCCAGGTACGGCTTTCCACGGATATCCCGGTCAGCTATATCCTGGGCGATCAGGGATTGATCCTGACCGATACCCATTACCTGGTATTCACTTACGGAGAAGCCCTGGAAGATTCGATCCGGGGTGTCGCGGAGAATTTCCTGGACCGGACCCGGGCCTACTGGCAGTCCTGGATAAAGGCAACCTCCATCCCCGATCTTTTTCAGGAGCAGATCATCCGCTCGGCGTTGGTACTGAAGCTGCATCAGTTCGAGGATTCCGGGAGCATCATCGCATCGGGCACCACCAGCCTGCCGGAAGCCGACGGCAGCGGACGCAACTGGGACTACCGGTATTGCTGGATGAGGGATTCTTACTATACCCTGCACGGATTCAACAGCATCGGGCATTTTGAGGAGGTCGAAAAATATTTCAACTTCATTTACAACATTATCCTCCAGTCGGTAGAGAGAATCCACCCTTTATATAAAATTGCCGGGGAAAAGGTAGATCCGGTCAGGGTGCTCGATCTGCAGGGTTACCGGAACAACCAGCCGGTCAGGATCGGCAACGACGCCATCCTCCAGGTGCAGAACGATGTATATGGCCAGGTGCTGATCAGCCTCCTCCCGCTCTTTGCCGACAAGCGGCTCGATTATTATGACCCGGCCCGCACGATCACCCTCGTGAAGTGGCTTCTCGACCGGATCGCGGCCACCCTCGATGAACCCGATTCAGGGATCTGGGAGTTCGGCCATCTCCTCCAGGTGCATTGTTATACCCTGATGTTCCATTGGGCCGGCAGCCGGGCCGCATTTAAGATCGCCTCCCTGCTGCAGGATGAAGCGATGATGAAAAAGGCGCAGGTGCTGACCGGGGAAGCGTCGGCGCGCATTGAGCAGTGCTATGACCCTGACCGGAAGGTATACACGCAGGCCATCGGGAGCCGGGAACTGGATGCCAGTCAGCTCCAGCTGATCACCATGCATTACCTGGATCCTGATTCCGAGAAGGCCCAGATCCACCTGAGAGCCCTGGAAGAGGAGCTGAAAACCCCGGACGGGCTCCTGTTCCGGTATAAGCATGATGAGCGGGGGATTCCCCGGACTTCTTTCCTGGTCTGCTCGTTCTGGTATGCCGAAGCGCTCGCCTGTTCGGGGAGGATCGAAGAAGCAAAGGATCTGATCCAGCAGCTGGTTTCCTATGCCAACCCGCTGGGACTTTTCAGCGAGGATGCGGATTTTGAAGGCGGACAGTGGGGGAATTTCCCTCAAACTTACAGTCACGTCGGTCTGATCAACGCGGTCTACCGCATCTATAAACGGATTGACAAACCTTTCTTCTATTAAAGAATGGCTGCCAAACCGGACCGGTCACTGATCCTTTCCTCTTACCGGGAGGCTTCCCGGAGGATCCTGTTCCTGGACTATGACGGGACGCTGGTTCCATTCAGCGATCTTCCCGGGGAAAGCATCCTGGGACGCCCGGTCCGGGGGATCCTGAACCGCCTGGCCGGGGATCCCTCCAATACTGTTTATATTATCAGCGGCAGGGACCGGAAATTCCTTGACACCCAATTCAACGGCATGAACCTGGGAATGGTCGCCGAACACGGATACCTGCTAAAGAAGCCGGACCATCCGTGGAAGGAAAGCAAGCCTGTGGATAAAAAATGGGAAACAAACATCCGGGAAGTATTCGGGGAACTCACAGCCCGCTACCCGGGCTCCTTTATCGAGGAAAAGGAGTCGTCTATCGCCTATCATTACCGGGCGGCGGGATACGGGATCGAGAAATATATCCTGCCCGTCATCCGGAAAGCTTTTCAACAGGTCCGGGAAAAATACCCGGGTCTGGAAAAGCAGGAAGGGCATAAGATCGTGGAGATCAAGCCGGCTGTATTCAGCAAAGGAAAAATTGCACGGGATCTCCTTCAGTCGGAACCGTTTGATTTTATCCTGGCAGCCGGGGACGATGTAACGGATGAAGACCTGTTCAAGGCTCTCCCGGATACTGCCTGCTCGGTCAAGATAGGCCTTCAGCCCACCCGTGCGAGATTCCGGCTGGCTCACCAGGAGCAGTTTATACTTTTCCTTCAGGAGTTAATTTGAGCGGGTGTTGAAAAGGATGGCCGCGATCACCCCGGGGATCCAGCCGCACAGGGTGAGCAGGAACACCAGCAGGATGGCTCCGCAGCCCCGGTCAATGACTGCCAGCGGAGGGAAAATGATACACAGGATTGCCCGTAAGATACCCATACGATCGTTGTTTATCCGGACTCAGGTTTACCCTTCAAAATTAAGTTTTTTCCCTAATTTTGGCATTTCCGTAACTTATTGAATTCTCGTACATGAAGAACAAACCTGCGCTTTCCTTCTGGCAGATCTGGAATATGAGCTTCGGGTTCCTCGGGATCCAGTTCGGGTGGGGCCTGCAAATGGCCAACATGAGCGCGATCTACTCTTACCTGGGAGCCCGTGCCGGGGATATCGCGCTGCTCTGGCTGGCAGCCCCGGTGACCGGGGTGCTGATCCAGCCTTTGATCGGCCAGGCCAGCGACCGGACCTGGACCCGGCTGGGACGCCGACGTCCCTTTATCCTGGGCGGAGCCATCCTGGCCTCCATCGCCCTGATCCTGATGCCGAACTCGGCCTCCATCTGGATGGCAGCCGGCCTGCTCTGGGTGCTCGACGGGACCATCAATGCCAGCATGCAGCCCTTCCGGGCCCTGGTGGCCGATAACCTGCCTGCCGAACAGAGCTCCAGGGGATTTGCCATCCAGTCGCTGTTCATCGGCCTGGGCGGCACCATCGCTTCCGCACTGCCCTGGATGATGATCCACTGGTTCGGGATCGCTTCCGAAGGGGCGGGCAAAGGACATATCCCGTTTGCCGTCACCCTGTCGTTCTATATCGGGGCTGCTGCTTTTCTCGGAGCGGTGCTCTGGACCGTGTTCACCACGAAGGAGATCCCTCCCGAGGAGGAGGATCTGAAACTGTTGCGCGCCCGGAAATTCGACTGGTCGTTCGGCCTGAAAGATATCTTCCGGGTCGTAGGGCACCTGCCCCGCCGGATGTGGGAGCTGGGAACGGTCCAGTTCTTCACCTGGGTCGGCATGTTCTGCCTCTGGGTCTATTTCTCTCCCGCTATTGCCACCCATATTTTCCACGCGCAGGAAGGAACGGTGCAGATGGAAGCATCGGGCGCCTGGGCGGGGTTCTGCTTCGCCCTGTATAATGCCGTCTGCTTCGGATTCTCGTTTGTCCTCCTCCGGTTGACGCGGAAAACCGGCCCCCGGATCATGCATGCGGTCTGCCTGGGAGTGGGTGGGCTGGGTTTGTTTTCCATTGCTTTCATGACCGGACAATACGGTCTCCTGTTTTCCATGACCTGCATCGGCATCGCCTGGGCCAGCATCCTGTCGATGCCCTATGCGATGCTTACCCCGGCACTGCCGGCCGAAAAAATCGGCGTGATGATGGGGATGTTCAACCTTTTTATCGTGTTTCCCCAGATCCTGGCTTCCGCGTTTCTGGGCAAGGCGGTGGAATATCTTTTCGGGAACAATCCCATGAACGCGATGATCATCGGGGGAGTCAGCATGGCCCTGGGCTCGGCGGCCACCCTGCTGGTCGTCCGGTACCGCAATTCGGAATCTGAAGAAAACATCAGCCAGGTTGCGGCAGGCCATTGAAGCCGCAGACCCGGTCAACTATAAAGCGACACTCATTTAATCTCTTATGGAACGATCTTCCGGAATTTTGCTTCATCCCACTTCGCTTCCCGGCAGGTATGGCATTGGGACCCTGGGAAAAGAGGCCAGGGCCTTCATCGATTTTCTCGCGGAAGCCAAACAGAAATACTGGCAGATCCTGCCGCTCGGACCCACCGGGTTTGCCGATTCCCCCTACCAGTGCTTCTCGGCGAATGCAGGCAATCCCCTGCTGATCGACCCGGAGATCCTTGTTTCGGAGGGTTGGCTGGAGGGCGGGGATATCGAGCCGTTAAAAGAATCGCACGACGTGAAAATTGATTACGGTAAGGTGATCCGAAGCCGGGTCCCGGTGCTGAAGAAAGCTTCCGAAGCCTTCCACGCCAAAGCGGGCAAACAGGAAAAGGACCAGTATTATCAATTTCTCGACGTGAACTCAGCCTGGATCCTCGATTATGCCCTGTTCATGGCGCTGAAGGAGCATTTTGGCCTCCAGCCCTGGTACCAGTGGGAAAAGCCTTTTAAGCTGAAGGAAGAACAGGCGGTCAAGTCCCTGTTTGCCCAACTGCACGAAAAAATCGAATACCAGAAATTCATCCAGTATATCTTCTTCCGGCAATGGAAGTCGCTGAAGGATTATGCGCATGGCCGCAACATAAAGATCATCGGCGACATCCCCCTGTATGTGGCGCTCGACAGCGTGGATGCCTGGGCCGGCCCGGGAAACTTCCAGTTCGACAAGGATAAGAACCCGGTCGCGGTAGGCGGGGTCCCCCCCGATTATTTCAGCAAGACCGGGCAGCTATGGGGAAATCCGCTGTACAACTGGAGCCAGATGGCCAGGGACGGCTATAAATGGTGGATCCGGCGGATCAAGGCCAACCTGGAACTGTATGATATGATCCGGATCGACCATTTCCGGGGTCTGGCGGCCTACTGGTCGGTGCCCTACGGGGAAAAGACCGCCGTGAAGGGGGAATGGATCAACTGTCCGGGCAAAGAGCTCCTGACCGCCATCCAGAAAGAACTGGGCGATATCCCCGTGATCGCGGAAGACCTGGGCGTGATCACTCCCGATGTGCAGGACCTGAGGGACTCGTTCAAACTTCCGGGGATGAAGATCCTGCAGTTTGCCTTCGATTCCGGGGAACCCAATGATTTCCTCCCGCATAATTTCACCCGGAACTGCGTGGTGTACACCGGCACGCACGACAACGAGACCATTGCCGGCTGGTTCTCCAATGCAAAAGAGAAAGACCGGAAGTATGTGCTCGATTACATGAACGTATCGGGAGAAGAGATCCACTGGGATTTCATCCGACTGGCCTGGGCCTCCACCGCAAGGATCGCCATCGTTCCGATGCAGGACCTGCTGGGCCTGGATAACGAGGCCCGGATGAATTTCCCGGGAACCACGGAGCGTAACTGGATGTGGAGGCTTCGTGCCTCACAGTTGACGAACAAGCTGACTAAACGACTGGAACATTTAACCGTATTGTATGAAAGGCATGGGAAGTAAAAACCGGGGTTCACGTTACGCGTTACGCGTAACGGGTTTGAGTGTTCTGTTTCTGATATTCTGGTTACTCTTACCACCTACACTTCAGGCACAGCAAAAGGTCCTTCAGCAGGTGGAGCCGCCCTTCTGGTGGACCGGGTTTAAAAATCCCGAATTGCAGATCCTGGTTCACGGGAAAAATATAACCCGGGCGACGGTCACATTCAATTATCCGGGGGTCCTCCTGGAACAGGTCGAGCGGACGGAAAATCCGAATTACCTTTTCCTGGATCTTAAGATCTCGGCTGCCGCCAGACCGGGATTCTTCAATATCTTCTTTAAGAGGAACGATTCCACGATTGCCATCTACCCTTACACCCTGCGGGATCGACTGACCGGTTCTTCCCGGCGCAAGGGATTCAGCTCCGCGGACGTGATCTACCTGATCACCCCCGACCGGTTCGCCAACGGGGATCCCTCCAACGATTCCGTACCGGGATTACGACAGGGCGTGAACCGCTCCGATCCCAACGGACGGCACGGGGGAGATATCAAAGGCATCCTGGATCACCTGGATTATATCAAAGACCTGGGAGCGACCGCCATCTGGATCAACCCGCTGCTGGAGAACGACATGTTGAAATATTCCTATCATGGTTATTCCACCACCGACTATTACAAGACCGATCCCAGGTTCGGCAGCAATGCCGATTACCTGGCGCTGTCCGATGCGATCCATAAAAGAGGGATGAAGCTGATCATGGACATGGTGTTCAACCACTGCGGATCCTACCACTGGTGGATGAACGATCTTCCGTCGCCCGACTGGATCAACCAGTTCCCGGAATATACCCGGAGCTCCTTCCGTTCCAGCAGCCAGCTGGATCCCTATGCTTCGCAGTACGACAGCATCGAATTCGTAAAGGGATGGTTCGACAAGACCATGCCCGACCTCAACCAGCATAACCCGTTCGTGGCGAAATACCTGATCCAGAACAGCATCTGGTGGATCGAATACGCGGGGCTGGACGGGATCCGGCAGGATACCTATCCATACTGTTTCAGGGATTTTATGGCGGACTGGGACCGGGCCGTGCTGACGGAATACCCCGACTTCAACATCGTGGGGGAATGCTGGGCCACCTATCCCGCCTCGATCGCCTACTGGCAGAAAGACGCATTGAACAGGGATCATTATAATTCCTGGCTCCCCAGCGTATTTGATTTCGCGATGTACGACGCCCTGCGGCTCGGGTTCATGGAGAAGGACGGCTGGAGCACCGGGATCTCCCGCCTGTATGAGATCCTTTACCAGGATTTTTCCTATCCCGATCCCTCGCATATCGTGGTCTTCGCCGACAGCCACGATGTGAACCGCTATTACGATGCCCAGGGGAATGATATCCGGAAAGTAAAGATGGGCCTGGCCTTTATTCTGACCACCCGCGGAATTCCCGAGATCTATTACGGAACGGAAGTGCTGATGACCACCGGTGCCGATAAAGGGGACGGGTTCAAACGCAGGGATTTCCCCGGCGGATGGCCGGGCGATGCAGTCAATGCATTCGTTGCCAAAGGCAGGACACCGGATCAGAACGACATGTTCAACTGGCTGGAGACATTACTGAACTGGAGAAAAGGAAAGGATGTGATCCATACAGGAAAGCTGACCCAGTTCGTGCCGAGGGACGGGATCTATGTCTACTTCCGGTACAATGAGTCCGATACCGTCATGGTGATCATGAACAATAATGAAACGGATTCCAAAACCATCGACCGGAACGCATACCAGGAATTCCTGAAGGGTTTTCAGGGCGGAAGAGAAGTGATCTCCGGTCAGTCCGTGACGGATATTTTTAGTCTGCAGCTGCTTCCCAAGTCGGTGGTTATTATAGAATTTAACCATTAGTCATTCATAATCCGTAATCCGTAATCCGTAATCCGTAATTCGTAATCCGTAATCCATAATCCATAATCCGTAATTATTCATGCTGTCTATCCAGAAAAAACTAACCAACCTGTTCTACATCATCCTGGGCCTTCCGTCCACGGCGATGGGTTTTGCATTATCCATCCAGATCGCCGTGCTGAGCTGGATCTTAAGAACCAAGTACCACCTGGAGATCGACCAGATAGGATTTGTCTGGGCGGCCGGTCCCATCGCAGGGATCCTGGGACAACCCATCATCGGGCTGATCAGCGATAAGATCTGGTTCTGGGGAGGGAGGAGAAGGCCTTTCATCATCATCGGGGGGATCCTGGCAGCTTTGAGCATCCTGGCCCTTCCAAACATCGATCGCATCAATTCGTTCTTCGGACTGGGAAGCCTGATGGCCGTAGCGATCACCGTGGCCCTGACCCTTGACCTTTCCATCAATATTTCCTTTAATCCCACCCGGTCGATCATTGCAGATGTTTGTCCGGCCGGCGTCCCGCGCACCAAAGGCTACACCTGGATGCAATCGGTTTCCAACCTGTTCGGAAGCGGCGCTTACCTGATGGGAGCATTGATCGGGAATTATTTTCTGATCTATGCCGGGGTGCTGATCGTATTGGTGTTTTCCATCGGTCCGCTCTTTTTCATCAGCGAGCCCCGGATATTGCAGAAGGAAGAAGAGACGGATACGCAGCATGTCCAGGCCACCCGGACGCAATGGGGACAGCTTTTCCGGCTTTACTTCGCCCACGGTTTTTCATGGCTCGGCATCCAGACGATGTTCGTCTATATCATCGCCTTTATCGAGCAGAAGATCCATCCGGTTGAAACGGCAGTTACCGGACAGATGATCGGATGGTCTTTTTTCATCCTGAATGCAGTCGGATCAATCTGGCCGGCATTTTTGCTGGAGCCGCTCAGCAAGAAGATCGGACGGGTACGAACCCATATCCTGGCCGTACTGAGTATGTCGCTGGCCTATTTCGGCATCGTGCTGTTCTCGAGAAGCTCCCTGACCCTTTATATCCTGATGGGGTTCCTGACCTTCGGGTGGGCGGCCGTGGTGAGCCTGCCTTTTGCCATCATGTCGGAAAAAGTGGATAAACGGAAAATGGGCTTCTTCATGGGGATATTCAACCTTTCGGTGGTCCTGCCCCAGCTGATCTCCAGCCTCTTTATCGGCACCGTGATCCGGCAGGCAGCCGACAAAGGAATTATTTTCATGATCAGCGGGGCATCCCTGGCGGTTTCCGCCGTTTTATGGATCCTGGTAAAGGATGATACCCGGAAGAAAAAGACCTTGCAAAACATAAATCCGTAAACCTATGATCACCCGGATAAGTTCGTTCGCAAGACCGGTTGTTTTGCCGGTCCTGCTGCTGTTATTGTACGCCTGCACGGGCAGGGAAGACATTCCCGTTGATAAAATTCCCAGAACCACGGGCCTGATGGCCCCGGTGGTCCTTCAGCCGGATTCGACCGTGCTGATCCTGCAGGATTACTTCCTCAGGCCGGTAAAGCTCGATTCCGTCCGGCTGGATCCGTCCCTTACCTTTACCATTTCGGCCGATACCACCCGGATGGTGATCCTGACGGGAAGGAAAGCCATCCCGAAGATGAGCGGGATGACCTTCTGGATCAAAGGCATTCCCTATTCCCTCCTGCTGGAAAGATCCCGGAAGACCTGGCAAAGGATCACCTTCGATCCGAAAGGAAAAACGTACAAGAGAGTGCAACTGGCAGGAGAGGTTAACAGCTGGAACCCCGCCAACACGTATTTGACCCTGAAGGACGGCATCTGGCAGACGGACCTTTTGCTGAACCCCGGCAAATACCAGTACCAACTGGTGATCGACGGGAAATGGATGCTGGATCCGGCCAATCCCGAAAAGATGCCGAACGGCATGGGCGGATACAATTCGGTGTTTCATGTGGGATCGGTTTCTCCTCCGGGTGTGCCATTCCTTATCACCGATAAAGCCGATAAGAATTCCATCCGGATCGGTTGCAGGAACAGGGTGAAAGAGTATTTCGCCTTCTGGCAGAATTACCGGCTGGGCAATAAATTCCTGAAGACCGACTCGGCCGGACTGGTGGTCACGCTCCCCAAAAAAGCCAGGCAGTTTGAACGTTCCTTCCTGCGGATCTGGGCCGTCAACGCCGCCGGATCTTCCAATGAGATCCTGGTTCCGCTGCACGATGGCAAAGTGATCCTGGACCCCGCGGAGCTGACCCGGGGGGATAAGGAGGCGATGGTCATTTATTTCCTGATGGTGGACCGGTTCTGCGACGGCGATCCGAAAAATGATGCCCCGGTGAAAGATAAGGACCTGGATCCGAAGGTCAACTTCATGGGCGGCGACCTGGCCGGGATCGAGCAGAAGATCAATGACGGGTATTTCTCAGGACTGGGGATCAATACGATCTGGATCTCGCCGGTCACGCAGAACCCTCCGGACGCCTGGACCGAATACCTTCCGCCTCACCGGAAATTCTCCGGCTACCACGGATACTGGCCGGTGACCCTCACGACCGTCGATAACCATTTCGGAACGGGAAAGGAGTTTGCGGAAATGGCAGGTGTCGCGCATGACCACGGGCTGAACATCCTCCTGGATTACGTCTCGCATCATGTCCACCAGGAAAGCAAAATTTACAGGGATCATCCCGACTGGTTCACTTCCCTGATGCTGAAGAACGGGAAAAAGAACCTGAGGATGTGGGACGAGCAGCGGCTGACCACCTGGTTCGATGAGTTCCTGCCCACCCTCGACCTCACCAAACCGGAAGTTTACCAGATGCTGTCGGACTCCGCACTTTTCTGGGTCAGGGATGAACATATCGACGGGTTCCGGCACGATGCCACCAAGCATATCCCGGAGATCTACTGGCGGACGCTCACCCAAAAGATCAACGAGCAGGTGGTCGTACCCGAGAACCGGCCGGTTTACCAGATCGGGGAAACCTACGGAAGCCGAGAGCTGATCAAAAGCTACATCCACCCGGGTGAGCTGGATGCCCAGTTTGATTTTGACCTCTATTTCACAGCCAAGAATGTGTTTGGAGGCGATTTTACTTTCCGCGACCTGGCCTTTGCCCTGCAGGAATCCTTCAACTATTACGGCGAGCATCACCTGATGGGCAATATCACCGGGAACCAGGACCAGCCGAGGTTCATTTCGCTGGCTTCAGGCGCCCTGTCGGTCACGGAAAGCAGCACGGAAGCCGGATGGAAGCGCGATGTGGAAGTGAAGGATACGGCGGGATACAAGATGCTGGCTTCGCTGATCGCCTTTAATATGACCATTCCCGGGATCCCGGTCATCTATTACGGCGACGAATACGGGATGCCCGGCGCCAACGATCCGGACAACCGGAGGATGATGAAATTCGACCACCTGACCCCGCAGGAATCCGCTACCCGGGCAACGGTTCAGAAGCTGATCCGCCTGCGGCGCGAAGAACTGCCCCTGATCTACGGGGATTTCAGGATCCTTAAGCTGACCGACAAAGTATTTGTTTACCTGAGAAGCTATTTCGACCAGGTGGCGGTCGTGATCTTCAATAAGGATGATGCTCCGAAAAAAATAGAATTCGATGCGGAAGAGGTGTCCGGAATCAAGACGCTGCAGGGCCATTTCGGGACCCCGTTCACCCGCGATAAGCAAAAAATATCCCTTACCCTGCCGGGATATTCGTTTGAAATCCTTACCGATCAACCTTAAATGCAAACGCTATGACCCGATACCCGTTTCTGATCGTGATTGTGATCACCGGACTGGTGACAGCGGCTTTCCTGCTGTATGCCTTCTGTGTTCCGAAAAAAGAGATCCCCTCCGCGGTCGTTCATCCCGAATGGAGCAGGAACGCGACCATCTATGAAGTGAACATCCGGCAGTACACGCCGGAAGGGACTTTTGCCGCCTTCGAAAAGCACCTTCCCCGCCTGAAGAAGATGGGGGTGGAGATCCTCTGGCTGATGCCCGTGAATCCCATCGGGATCAAGAACCGGAAAGGATCCCTGGGGAGCTATTACTCCGTGAAGGATTATCTCGGGGTCAACCCGGAATACGGCACGCTGTCGGACCTGAAATCCCTCGTGAAGGAGGCCCACAACCTGGGGATGAAAGTGATCATCGACTGGGTGGCCAACCACACCTCCTGGGACAACAACCTGATCACGGAGCACCCGGAATGGTACACCCATGATGCGGCCGGGAATATCGTTTCCCCCGTAAAGGACTGGACCGATGCCGCCGACCTGGATTACAACCAGGAAGGGCTGCGGGAGTACATGAAAAATGCACTGGTCTACTGGGTGAAGGAGGCCGGCGTGGATGGCTTCCGGTGCGATGTGGCCGGAATGCTCCCGGTCAGCTTCTGGAATTGGGCAGTGCCGGAACTCAGGAAGATCAAGCCCGTATTCATGCTGGCCGAGTGGGAAACGCCCGAGATGCATGAGCAGGCCTTCGACATGACCTATTCCTGGAACCTGTACCACCTGATGAACCAGATCGCCAAGGGTGAAAGAACCGCCGCCGGGATCGATTCCCTTCTGGCCCGGGAAGATACGACCTACCCGAAAGACGCCTACCGGATGCTGTTCACGTCGAATCATGACGAGAACTCCTGGAACGGGACCGAATATGAACGGCTGGGAGAGGGTGCGAAATGCTTTGCCGTCCTCACGTTCACCCTGCCCGGCATGCCCCTCATCTACACGGGTCAGGAAGCCGCCTTCAACCGCCGCCTGAAATTCTTTGACAAGGACACCGTCTCCTGGGATAACTATCCGCTGGAAAATTTCTATGCCACCCTCATCCGGATGAAGAGGGAGAACCCGGCGCTGTGGTGCGGGAAGGCGGGCGGAGACCTGCTCCCGCTGAAAACGGTGCATGGCAAACAGGTCTTCGCCTTCCTGCGGGTAAAGGACCAGAACCGCGTGCTGGCCGTCTTTAATCTGTCCCCCAACCCGATCACCTTCCAGGTTCACGGTAAGAATATGACCGGGACCTTCCAGGATGTATTTTCGGGGGAAACGGCCCAGATTGAGGACGGGACCGCTTTCATCCTTGGACCCTGGGGGTACCGGGTGATGGAAGGCAGATAGGATCCGGATCCGCCGCAAATGAAAAAGGCCGTCCCGGTTTCCCGGGGACGGCCTTTTTACAAGGCGGATATTCATCAGGTATTACTGCGCTTGCAGCTTGTAGCGATAAATGGCTCCGCTCAGGTTGAGGATGACCTTGTAATTTCCGGCGGCAGGAACCATGATATTGGCTCCGCCTTCCTGCAGGGTCCCGTTTGCATTGTTATCACCGTAGTTGAGATCCCAGGCATGGTTGGCCCTGAACTTCATCCCGGCTGCAGTCAGCGGAAGGGTCAGTGTCCATTCTTTGGCGATGCTGTCATAAACCATGTCCTTGTCCGCATCCCATCCGCCGGAGGCATCACCCACGATGCTCCAGTCGGTCCTCAGGAACTTATGCGTAAGGGTCCCCAGGTCGACATCCAGCTTATAGTAACCTTTGGGCCCGGCGACGATATTGGCGCCACCCGGGTTGAGGGTTCCATCGGCTCCGTCATCACCCCAGTTCGTGGTCCAGCTCGGTCCCTGGCAATACTTATACTGGGTATTGTCATGCCCGAACCAGATATATCCCTGGTACTTGGTATTGGCGCCCACCGAAGCAATGCTGGTTGACGAATCGGCAGGATTCCATCCCTGGTAATCCCCGGGAACGAACAGCAACGGGTACACGATCTTTACAAAATACGGTGTGATAGTCTGATGGACCGTTGTTGAATTGCTGGCCGGATAATAGGAGCTGATGGTGGCCTGAACCCTGAATTCCAGTGCCAGTGGCGGAAGATCCGGATTGGTCGGGTCGGGCTCCATGGCCAGCAGCTTGTTGTTGAAATCATAGGTGCTGAGACTGATCTGCGTGCCGTTCGTGACTACTCCCAGGGTCACTGCAGAGGCAAAATCATTCCCCTGCTTGTCCATCTGAACCATATAGGTAGTCACCACAGTCTGACCAAAACTCGCCGTCGTCCAGGTGAAATCGATCACGACGGCAGAATCTGATTTCTTGAGAACGATCGTCGCACCTTCCTGCATATTCAGGAGGACCGGTGCGGTTGCGTTGGCATTCAGGGTGGCTTTCGTCTCCTGCTTTTTACAGGCGAAGGAACCCACCAGGAAAATAGCCGCAAGGATTAATGATATCTTTTTCATATTCATATAGTTTCTGTGTTAAGAGATTAATATCCCGGATTTTGAACCAGATTCGGATTTGCTGAGACATCTGCGGCAGGAATCGGGAACAGGTTATAGATGTCGCTGGTGGCAATCCCCTCCTTAATTCCGCCTTTCCATGCCCAGACATAATTCCCGGAGCTGAACCTTCCGAAACGGATCAGGTCGGTCCTCCGCACGGCTTCCCAGTATAGCTCCCGGCCCCGTTCGTCCAGGATAAAGTCCAGCGTCAGGTCGGCCGCCGTGATATTTCCGCCGGCATCTCCATAAGCCCGGGTCCGCAGGGCATTGATGTAGTTAAGTGCGGTTCCCAGGTCGCCTCCGCTACCTCCGCGAAGCACGGCTTCCGCATACATCAGGTAAATATCGCCCAGCCGGAAGAGCGGGAAGTCGGTATCACAGTAGGTCGGGTCCAGGCCCGGGGTGCCGTCGCTGTTCATATTGGTCCACTTGGTGATGGCATACCCGTCGGTGAAGGTTCCGATATCGTTGATATCCAGCGATTGTCCGTCGGTCCAGAACATAGCCCGCTGGTCGAAGCTGGCTTTCACGATCGTATAGGTATAATCCGGGATGCCGAGCTTCATGGTGATAGTATAGGTTCCTGCTTCCGGAATGGCAATATTGGCTCCGCCCGGATCCAGGATGCCATCCGCACCGTCGTCTCCGTAATTGATATCCCAGGCGCCGTTGGCGCGGAATTTCAATCCTCCTACGGTAAGATCCAGCACAGCGCTCCACATCTTGGTAGCCGTATCATACGTCATCGGGGAATCGGTGCTCCATCCACCCGGCGTAGCATCGCCAATGACCGCCCACGTGGTCTTCACCACCGTGTAGGTAAGGTTGTTCAGGTTCACATTCAGCTTATAATAGCCGGGATCCGCCACCTGGATGTTGGCTCCGTTGAGATCCAGGGTGCCGTCGGCGCCATCGTCGCCCCAGTTGACCGTCCAGTCAGGGTTCTGACAGATCTTGAACTGGGTATTGGCATCCTTGAAATAGAGGTAGCCTTCATATTCGCCGGCCACATATTTCGAAGCGATCACCGTGGTCGGATCCGCCGGATTCCATCCCTGGTATGATCCGGGCACATACAGCACCGGGTATGATTTTTTGTTTTTGGGAGGAATCGGGGAATGCCATGATTTGGCTGTCAGGTTCGGATAAAACTTATTGACAAATTGTTTGGTGGTACGCGTACCGCCCCATCCGCCTGCAATCCCGTAATCCCCGGGAACCATGCTTCCGCCGACCGCTGCATGAATCACAAAGGTGGTGCCTCCCCAGGTCTGGGTCTTGTGGCCGTCATATTCCACCTGGAAGATGATCTCGCTGGTCTTGTTATTATCGGCCATGAAGAGGTTCTTATATTGCGGTTCCAGCGTATAGCCCGCGGAGATGACCTTGTTGCAGTAGGTGATGCAATCCGTATTATGATCCGTCCCGTTGTAAACCTGGGAATTCAGATATAGCCGGGCCAGCAGCGACCATACGGCAGCCACGTCGGCGCGGCCGAATTCATTCCCTTTTGCGGGCATCATCAGGGGCTCGATGGCCTTCAGTTCACTCTCAATATAATTGAAGAGATCGGCCCGCTTGATCTGGGGCGGGAAGAATTTGCCCACCGGATCGTTTTCGGTCACGAAAGGCACGTTCCCGAAAATATCCAGGGCATGATAGTAGCTCAGGGCACGCAGGAAACGCGCTTCCGCACGGTAATAGCCGATATCGACCCGGTCCTGGCCGGTGATCCCGTTCTTATCCAGCTGGGCATCGGTGGATTCCCGGATGAATTCATTGCAGAGGGAGATCTGGTAGAAGATCCTGTAATACATGGCTGCAATGAACACATCGCTCGATCCCCAGGTCTGGTAGTGGAAATTTTTAATGGTCTGGTCATTCCACCCGATCACTGCCTCATCGGTAGGCAGTTCCTGGTGATACCACAAGGCCCTCATATATTCGCCGAATCCTTCGTCGATCCCGCTGATGTCCGGATTGCCGGAAGGTCCTTGCTGACCGGAAACGGAAAGTCCTGCATATAACTTGGCCAAAACCTGTTTATAGGCGGCGGGGTTATTATAAACATTGGCAGAAGTATATACAGTAGGATTAATAGGGGTAGTATCCAGATCCTTGACGCAGGAATATAGAAACAGCGTCAGTGCCGCGACTAACAATGTTAATTTAAATATCTGTCTCATTGTTTTCAGATTTTAAAAGGTTAAAATGCAAGACTTAATCCCAAAACAAACACTTTGGATCTCGGGTAAATGTTGTTATCGATCCC
Organism: Bacteroidales bacterium; assembly: GCA_035505995.1. GTDB lineage: Bacteria > Bacteroidota > Bacteroidia > Bacteroidales > FEN-979 > DATJQF01. The sequence goes on along the minus strand of DATJQF010000162.1, from coordinate 25,570 downwards.
CACAGTCGACCCGTATACATTCGATCCCGTATTGATTTCCGGATCAATTCCTTTGTATTTGGTGATAGTGAAGAGGTTGTTAACGGTAAAGGCAACTGTGAAATTATCAGCCCCCTTGATCAGTTTTGCAAAGTTGTAGCTGAGGGTGATGTAATCCAGTTTGAAGTAGGAAGCATTCTGCACATAGTAATCGGAAAGGTACTGCTGGTTGTTGAAGTTCACATCGTACACATCCGAGGTCACATTTCCCAGGTACGGTCCTTCCGGCCGGTAGAGGTTGGCATACACTCCCCGGTTGGCAGAGACATTATTGTACACATAATTGCCGATTTCCGAATGTCCTGCCAGGGAGAGGGTCCATTCCTTGAATTTCAGGTTGGTGAAGATACCCCAGGTGAAATCCGGATTCGCGCTCTTGTAATGATAACGGTCGGCGTCGGTGATCTTCCCGTCGCCGTTCCGGTCCACATACACTCCTTCGACCGGTTTGCCGTTGGCATCATAGACCTGCTGATACACGTAGAAGGAGTTCATCGGGTATCCCACGCTGATGACCTGGACGGTATTGCCCACGCCCCCGCTGATCGCTCCCACGAGGATCCCCGGGTAATTCGGGTCGTCGGTGGCGGTCAGCTTGGTGATCTGGTTCTTGTTGGTGGCGATGTTGCCCCCGATGTCCCACATAAAGTTTTTCGTAACCACCGGCTTCGCATCCAGGGAGAACTCGATCCCCTTGTTCCACATATCCCCGATGTTGGTGTAGATATAATTCGAAAGATTGGATCCGGCCGGAACCGGGATGAAGTTGAGGATGTCTTTCGTCTTGCGGTAATAGACATCGACAGCGCCGGTCAGGCGGTCCTTGATAAATCCGAAATCGATCCCCCCGTTGAGGGTATTGGTGGTTTCCCACTTGATGTCCGCATCATAACCTTCGGGACGCAGGGTGATGTAGTAAACATTGCCGAACTGATATTGCGTGAATACATCGCTGGCCGTATAGATAGGCAGATACGGATACCAGTTGTTGGAAATATCCTGGGTCCCGGTGATCCCCCAGCCCAGCCTCAGCTTCAGCAGGGAAACCGCTTTGGAATTCCTCAGGAAGGGCTCGTCGCTGATTTTCCAGGCCAGTGCCACCGACGGGAACAACCCCCAGCGGGTGCTCTTGGAAAACTTCGAGGAACCGTCGTCACGCAGGGTGAAGGTGAGGAGATAGCGGTCGAGCAGGGAATAATTGAAACGTCCGTAAAACGACACCAGGTAATATTCTCTCTTATCGATCAGGTATTGATAATGTGCGGAGTCATGCGCAATGTTATTGTTGTAAGTAACATTGTCGTAGAAGAAATGCTGCCAGGAATACCCGGCCATGACATCGAATTTGCTCCAGATGCTCTTCACGTCCTTCACGTAGTTGAGGTAGAAATCCAGCACGGAGTTGTTCTTGAACTGCGAGTACTTGTTATCCACCCCTCCGTTCAGGTACTGGAAGGAGGCCAGGGCGGGAATGTATTTGGTCCCCCGGGAGGTGGTATAGTCGCCCCCGAGGTTCAGGACTGCCCGCAGGTCGGGGAAGAAATGAAGCTTGTAATCCAACTGCAGGTTCCCGATAAAACGGGTCACATTCGAATGGTCGTTGGTCAGCTTCAGGTGAGCCACCGGGTTGGTGGTTGCCTGGTTGACGGGTGTTCCGTTCGGCTGCAGCCAGGCCCAGTAGTTCCCGTAAGCGTTGGTGGTGTCGACCGGGTGCGTCGGGTCAAACGCGATGGCTTCCCCGATGGCTCCCTGGTCGGCGAACTGGTCGGCCTCATAGATGAATTTTGCATTCAGGTTGATCTTCAGGTGATCCTGGAAGAGGACAGGGTTCAGGTTCAACCCCGCCGTGGTCCTCTGGACATTGTCTGTCAACAGGGTCCCGTTGTTCGACATATACCCGATTGCGATTCGATACGGTAAATATTTAAAGGCGCCATAAAAGCTCAGGTCGTGGCTGGTGGAAGCGCCGGTCCGGTAGATCTCTTTCTGCCAGTTGGTATTGGCGGTGCCCAGCAGGCTGTCCTTCGCTATATCATTGGGGTATTTTGAAAGAAACAGGGAACGGTACTGGTCGCCGTCGAGTACGCTCACCATTTTCGGGAAAGCGGAGATGGAAACAAATCCATCGTATCCCACGCCGAATTTCTTAGCACCGGGGCCTGCTTTCTTGGTAGTGATCAGGATGACCCCGTTGGATGCCCGTGAACCATAGATGGCGGTGGCGGATGCATCCTTGAGGACGGTGTAGGATTCAATATCATTCGGGTTGATCATGCTCAGGGTTCCCCGGGCGCCTGCCGTGGCCGTGTTATCCATAGGAACCCCGTCGATCACGATCAAAGGATCGTTGGAAGAATAGATCGAGGAGCCTCCCCTGATCCGGATGACCGCATCGCCGCCGGGTGCACCGCCCAGCGTAGTAACCGTCACACCGGGGATCTTCCCGATGATCAGTTGCTGGGGCGAAACGACCGCGCCCTGCAGGAATTCTTTTTTATCGAGGGTGGAAACCGAGCCGGTGGCATCTGTTTTCTTGACCTGCCCGTACCCGATAACTACTAACTCACTCAGACCAGTTACCGAAGATCCCAGGACCACATCCACGGTCGTCTGGGTGGTGATGGTGATCTCCTGGGTCTGGTAGCCTACGTAGGAGAACACGAGGATGCTTCCGGACTTCACCTTGATGGAATAATGTCCGTTCAGATCGGTGACCGTTCCGGTAGTCGTGCTTTTCACCACAATGGTGACCCCCGGAAGGGTGCTTCCATCTGCCGCATCTGTCACTTTACCGGATACCGTTAACTCCTGGGCATAAACTCCCGTTACGGCGAGGCATGCAAAGAAGAGAAGCAGATACCGCAGCCATAGTAAACGTTTCTTCATAAAGTTAATTTTTAAGGGTTAGACAATGTATTTCGATACGTGATAAATCCGGAGCGGAAATTTCCAATAAGGCGATAAATATAAATAAATTTCAATAAAAATTGATAATAATTTCACAATTAATTAATGGTCAGAACGGGTAGGCCCTGGTCATGAATACCAGACCGGGCATCCAGTTCCCGGAAAAGTCGAAAAAGGTGCAGTTATCCCAGGAAGACCCGGTGCCCCAGGAGTCGTGCATCGATGAGGTGATCCAATCCGGCTCCCAGTACATAATCCCTTTGCCGCCTCCGCTGATGACAGCCTGGGTGAGGTCCTCCAGGTACTTTTCCTGTCCCTGCTGCGTCAGCGGGTAGCCGGACACGGCATCGGCAATGCCGAAGGTATTGGGATAGGAATCGGCATTATCCGGGGTCCAGGGGTAGGCGGTTTCCACGATCATCACCTCTTTTCCGTAGGAGGTGCGAAGCGACTTTATCGTAGTGGTGATCTGCTGCATCGAGTTAACGGTCGACCATTTTGAATAATGGGAAATCCCGAGAATATCGAAATCGGTCACCTGGCCTTGCTGGATCACATGGCTGATCCACCAGTCGGCATTCTGCAGTTGCGCCACATGCAGGATGATCAAAGGCTTGATCGCCGAGCCGGCGGAAAAATCCCGCACTGCCCGGATCCCGGAGTTCAACAGAGCCCCGAAACTGGTCCAAACGTCGTTTTGAACTTTGCCCAGCGGCCACAGCATGCCGGCATTGACCTCATTGCCGATCTGCACCATCTCGGGTGTCACCGACTGGCTTTTCAGGTAATTCAATACATCCAGGGTATACTGGTAAACGGAATCCTTCAGCCCATCCAGGCTCAGGCTGTCCCAGGCCGCAGGGGTATCCTGGCGACCCGGATCGGCCCAGGTATCGGAAAAGTGAATATCCAGGTCAACGGCCATGCCCAGCTCTTTCGCGCGCCGGATGGTCTTCTCTGCATCGGCCAGGTCGCTGTAAAGCTTTCCGCCGGTAAGCGGCTTCTCCCATTGGGGATCGTGCCACAAGCGCACCCGGACGGTATTGGCCCCATGTTCCCGGAAGATCCTGAAAATGTCTTTTACCTGGGAGGAGTCCCGGTAAACCGCACCGTTGTCCTCCAGCTCGTTCGCGTACGACAGGTCCGCTCCCATGCAGAAATAATCCCAGGTATAATAAACGGGCTGCGGGGCGGTGTTCTCCTGGCCTGCGTTTTTTTTACTGCACGAGAGCAGGAAAAACAGGAAAAAAGTTAAGAGGATGACAGGATGCTTCATGGCCCGGGTTTCTCTTTACAAAGATCGTATTTATTTACCTTTGCAGATACATGTTTATATCTGATCCGGATGAAAACAACATTTCACTTATTTTCCGTCATTTTCCTGCTGACCCTGCTTTTCACGTCCGCTTCCGCCCAGGTGATCGTCACCGTGCCGGTCTATCCCACCGACCTTGACTCCTGCACGGTCATCTTCGACGCCACCAAAGGAAATGCAGGGCTGAAGGATGTCCCCCCGCCGATCTATGCGCATACCGGGGTCATCACCGACTCCAGCACCTCCTCGAGCGGCTGGCGCTATGTGCTGGCCCCGTGGAACCAGAATATTCCCAAGGCCCTGATGACGCCCCTGGGGAATAATCTGTACAGCATCCGGCTGGTTCCCAGCATCCGTGAGTTTTACGGGGTTCCCGCGACAGAAAAGATCCTGAAGATCGCGTTCGTGTTCCGGAATGCGGACGGGTCGAAAGCCGGCCGGGAAGCCGACGGCGGTGACATTTTCGGGAATGTATATCCTGCTGTCACCAGCGTGACGATCACGGCACCGGCCGTCAAAGCACTGTACCTGCCGCTCAATGATTCGATACCGGTGTCGGCGACCAGCCCCCTGGCCGATACGATGTTCCTGTATGTCAACCAGACCCTGATAAAAAAGAACGCGGGGCATGTCATCACCGATACGCTGCTGGCCTATAATTTCGGCCAATACTGGACCCGCCAGTGGGTGACGATCCGGGCCGTGAATGACACAGCCTCCGCCGCCGACTCTTTTTTCTATTCGGTGGTTCCGCCTCCCCCGGTAGCGGCGCTGCCTCCGGGCATGAAGGACGGGATCAATTATATCGATTCCACCACGGTCCTCCTGAGCCTGTTTGCACCGTATAAGGATTTTTGCTTCGTCACGGGCGATTTCACCGGCTGGCAGACGGATTCCGCTTTTTATATGAACCGCACACCCGACGGGACCAGATACTGGTTGCAGGTAAGCAACCTCATCCCGAACAAGGAATATATCTTCCAGTACCTGGTGGACGGGACCCTGCTCATTGCAGATCCTTATTGCGACAAGGTAAGCGACCCGGACGACCAGTACATCGACAATGCAACCTACCCCGATCTGATCCCTTATCCCACGGGGAAAACCACCCAGATCGCCTCGGTGCTGCAGACCGCACAGGCTCCCTATGCCTGGAATCATCCTTCTATCACGGAGCCTGCCCTTTCCAGCCTGGTCATCTATGAACTGCTGATCCGGGATTTCACCGTGCAGCATGACTATCCCTCCCTGATCGATACCCTCCATTATCTTAAACGACTTGGCGTGAATGCGATCGAGCTGATGCCGGTCATGGAATTCGAGGGGAACTCCAGCTGGGGATATAATCCCGATTTCGAATTTGCCCCGGATAAATATTACGGCACCCGGGAAGGATTAAAGGAATTTATCGACACCGCTCATGGCATGGGAATCGCGGTGATCCTCGACATCGTGCTGAACCACCAGTTCGGGCAATCCCCGCTGGCCAGGCTTTACTGGGATGATGCGAACCAGCGCCCGGCCGCCAACAGCCCCTGGTTCAACCCCATTCCCACGCATCCCGCCAACGTCGGAAACGATTTCAACCACCAGAGCCCCTATACCCGGGAATTTTGCACCCGGGTGCTCAGGTACTGGGTGACCGAATATCATGCCGACGGGTACCGGCTGGATCTTTCCAAAGGATTTACCCAGGTGAATTCCTATCCCGGCAATTGGGCGCTCTGGGCGCAGAAGGATACGGCCAGGATCCGGGTGCTGGAGAATTACTATGATTCCGTGCGGACCGTCAAGCCGGACGTCCTCTTTATCCTGGAGCACTTTGCCGATAACGATGAGGAAACGGAGCTTTCCGCCTACGGGATGCTGCTGTGGGGAAATTCGAACTCCAACTACAGCGATGCGACCGAAGGATGGGTCACCGGGAACCTCTCCGATTTCTCCGGTATCTCTTATAAGAACCGGGGATGGAGCGAACCGCACCTGGTGGGCTATATGGAAAGCCATGATGAGGAACGGGTCATGTATAACAATATCACCTTCGGGAACCAGTCGAATCCGGCCTATCCCTGCCGGGATACCAATTTCGCCCTGAACCGGATGGGGATGGCGGCGACCTTCTTTTATACGATCCCCGGTCCGAAGATGCTCTGGCAGTTCGGAGAGCTCGGGTACGACTACTCCATCAACTATCCGACCGGGACTTCCGATTCCAGGCTTGATCCCAAGCCGATCCGCTGGGATTATTACGGGCAATTCCCCCGCCGGTATCTATACAATGTGTGCTCGGCGCTGATCGGGCTGAAGAATGACCAGCCGGTATTCTCCACTTCCGATTTCACGCTGAATGTCGGGGGAGCATTGAAAGGGATCACGTTGCGGGGAAGCGACATGGATGCCGAGATCATCGGGAATTTCAATGTCTGGGCGGGGAATATCGTACCGGGCTTCACCCGTACCGGGATGTGGTACGACTATTTCACCGGCGATTCCCTGGACGTTTCCAGTGTGAGCGATCCGGTCAGCCTTGAGCCCGGGGAATACCACCTGTATACCACCAAACGACTGGTCAAACCCATATTCACCGGGATCGGGGGAACGGTCAGCCCCGCCTCCGGACCGGGGTTTCTTACGATATACCCGAACCCCTCATCAAAGGTCACCCGGATACTTTATTCAATCGGGGAGCCCGCACGGGTGAAGATCAGCATCTGTGATCTGTCAGGAAGGGAAATAGCGGTATTGACCGACGGGCTGCAAACGGCAGGCACGCATGAAATTTCCTGGGATCATACCAATCTTACAGGTCAGACCGTTGCCCCGGGCATTTATTTCTGCTCTTTCCTTTCTGCCGGGCATCGCGAGATCCGGAAAATTATTGTTAGCACCGAATAGAAGCGGGTTAAGGGACGACTTTCTTTTTCCCGGTTGCAAGTATTATCCCGAGCAGTGTCATGCCTCCTCCGATCAGCAGGAAGGTCAGGTGCAAAGGTGCATACCAGATCCGGATCATGATCACCTCAATGATGATCCATCCTCCCAGGATAACCCCTTGTATCATAAGAAGCCAAGGATATACGTCCGCATTCCGGATGACTAACCAGGCAATCAAAAGACTGAAGCAGCCGATGCAGGTGAACAGAATGATCCCGGGAATGAGGAAGTTTGTAAACGGAGAATGTTCCAGGTAACTTAGCGGGTAACCGATCAGCTTACCGCTTGGATCGATCATCAGCACCAACCCCCCGAAAACAGCCCCGATCCCGTTTAGGCAAAGGAGGAATAGAGCAATACCCCGCAGGATTTTTTTCATAAGTCCGCAATAACTTTTAAATACTCCATAAAGCCCTGTTAAATTATGAAATAATCGGGTCTGAAAATATATTGCAGTGGATTTGTACTTTTTCAGTCAAACCGAAGTTTTATATCCACATCATTACAACTATGAAAAAGATCTTGGGTCTGATGGCGGGAATCCTTCTGACTTTTCCCGTTTTCGCACAGCAACCGGACACCCTTAAGCATGGCGCCGGCAAGGGTTATGAAATGAATACGGTGTTCGGGAATCATAAAGAGCACCGGCATGTTCCCCTGGGCTATTTTGTGGAGCTCAACGCCGGATACACCCGGTTTGATTCAAAGGATGTCTTCCTGCCGGGGATTCAGGCGGGGATCATCCTCGATCATCACTGGACCCTCGGGGCCGCCGGATCCTTTGTGGGCAACTCCGGTAACCTTTATTTCAAGGATATTTATTACAATGAAAACGATGCCCAGTGGCACGGAGCCCATCTAAGCGGCGGATATGGCGGCTTTCTGTTCGAATATACCCTGCTGCCCAGGTCGGTGGTCCATATTTCCTTCCCGTTGCTCATTGGCGGGGGATATATGTATTTTCAGGACCATCCGCCCCATCCCGACTCCCTGTTCAACCCGCACGAGTATCCCGATCACCATTCCCACGTAATTTCCGGGGATCATTTTTTTGTGATCGAACCGGGCGTCAAAGTGGAATTCAATATCGTAAAACATCTCAGGCTGGGATTAGGTATATCCTACCGCTATACGCCTGACCTGGATCTGAGTGGGGTCTCTGCCGACCTGATCAACCAGTTCACCGGCAGGCTGACGCTGCGGTTCGGGAAATTTTAGAAGAGGCAGGAAGCGGGATTGAAGATCCCGGAGGCGGATCCGGGACTGTTGATCATCAGGTATTCAAAAAGAGCGTATATTTACCTCCCGAACATGGATCCTATCATGATCAGGAGATCAAGTAACATTTTTCCGGTTCTTGTCTTTTTGCCCGTTTTCCTGTCCCTGACCGCAACGGCTCAGAACTACCCGGTCAATCTGGATAACGTCACCGTCAAATGCGAGCTTCAGGGATATTTTGTGGAGCGGGTCATCAACGCTTCCCGGGAAGATTCGGTGATCGGGTATGTGCAGAAGGGGGTTTCCAACCGGGTGGTTCCCGCGGTGCTGAGACCTTCCATCGGCGAGGCGGTCGGCGACCTGCTGAAGCGATCCCTGCCTCCCGGGCCCGGACTCAAGCCTCTCATTATCCGCATCAACCGGCTGTACATTTACGAGATCACGTACACGACATCCGAGATTGGCTGCATCCAGCTCAGCATCAATATCATCGGGAGGGAAGACAGCTCCTGTTCCGATAAATTCATGGCAGGGGTCACCTTTGCCCGCCATGCCGGCGATGTGACCCACCTGCATCCCGAGAATATAGCCAATGCCCTCGGGATCTGCCTGGATGATTTTTCAAGGAGGCAGGGACGCGGGCTGGTGAAGGATCGGCCGATTCCGGCAAATGAAATTTCATCGGATCCATTGATACCAGTCACTCAATTTGCAGCGTTTCACCAGGGGGTTGGTCAGCCTGCTGTATATCATACTTTCTACGATTTCCGTGACGGCTATCCGGATCTGAATTTCCCCTATACGGTCACTCTCGCGAAAGATAAGGATACCACCATCCATCGTGCCACGCTGACCGGGGGTGAAAAAGGGGCTGCCACAAAGATCTGGGGGTTCACCGACGGGCTTTATACCTATGTGAATGCCGGAAAGATATTTTACAGGCTGAAAAAAACGGATAAAGGGTTCACCACCTGGATCTATGACCGGGATATAAAAGAGGAAGAGATTGCCGGAAATATCGCGTTAAACACGGCCATGGCAACTTATTTCGGGGGAATTTTCATCGGCGGACTGGTAGGAGGACTGGGAGCATTGGCCGCAGGAACCTCTAAAGAAGGAGCCGGGTACCAGGTGGACTTTTATACCGGTTCGCTGACTCCGCAGGACCTTCCCGATTACCTGAAGCTGTTTTCCACCCTGATCTTTTACGTCGAAGGTGCTTCTCCGGGTGTGGAAGTCAGGGTGTCTTACAAAGGGAAAGAAATATGCCGGTGCCGGTCGGGCGACTATATCCGGATGGAGCTGCCTTCCAGGTACCGAACCTTTTCCCTGACCTTTGCGACCCCGGATGGTCCGGTCACCACACAGGTGATCACAGCCCGTCTCTTCAATACCGATACTTACCACGTCAGGGTGAAAAAGGACAAAGAGATCATCGTTAACCCGGTCTTCGAGGAATTAAAGAAGAATATCCTCCGTTCCATGACGGATGAGCGAACGCATGTGCTGCAGACGCTCGATTAATAATTAACTTCAAAAAGAAAAAATATGGCAACCTTGCGTAAACGGATAGCGCTGGTGGCGCATGATAATTGCAAAGCAGGGCTCGTGGAATGGGTCCGCTGGAACTGGAATATTCTGCACGGCCACCGGCTGATCTGCACGGGCACCACGGGGCAGCTGATCCAGGACGCCCTCCAGGAAGAGATCGAACGGAACCGAACGAGCGAAAAGGTGAAGATAACCCCGCCCAGGATCATCAAGCTGAAATCGGGTCCGCTCGGGGGCGACCAGCAGCTCGGGGCCCTGATCGCCGAGGGAAGGATCGATATCCTGATCTTCTTCTGGGACCCCATGCAGCCTCACCCGCACGACGTGGATGTGAAAGCCCTGCTGCGGATCTCGGTCGTATATAACATTCCGGTGGCCTGCAACCGCTCCACGGCTGATTTCCTGATCTCGTCCACCCTGATGAACGAACCGTACGAGCCGATCCTCAGGGATTATTCGGACTACCTGAACCGCATCTACTGAAGCAACGGAAATTCTCTTTTCCGGGCGGGGACCTGAATTGTCTTTTGCCGGGTTTGCAATGGCTTCCGGAAACTGATCAGGAATCCGAATCCTTTCCAGATCGTATCCAGCCGGATCTCTTTCATGGCGTCCGGGATAAGATCCACGGGAGGGCAGACCTTCGGCTGTTTGCCGATGAAGAATTCAAAATAATGAACGGCTTTCTGGGTTTCGTCGGCGATCAGGATCCTGGTCCCGGGACGGGCCACACGGATCATTTCGTCGATCGCTTTTTTCTTGTCCTGGTATATGTTGATAGCCCCGAGATGAAATACCACATCGAAATAATTATCCCGGAACGGTAGCTCTTCGGCATTGGCCAGGAAGAGATGACAGGGGAGGTTCCATTTCTTTATGTTATGCCTGCATTGCGTCAGCATCCCCGGCTGGTTGTCGATGCCATAAAAGGAGATCCCCGTGGAACGTTCCTTGAGATAAGGAAAGTTATTTCCCGGTCCGACTCCGGTTTCCAGGATCTTAGCCCCCGGATGGATCTCCAGGCGGTCAAGCACTTCCCTTCGTGCGTAGTCAACTCCACCGCAAAAGGAGAACATCATGTTGGTAAGGGGAGTGTAAAACACGCGATTAACAGCTCTGAAAAAATCCATTCTTCTGGTAAAACCATTCTTTTCGGGTTTGGGGATGAAACTGACGATGCCATTCCTGCAGGTAAAAGAGATCCGGCATTTGAAACAGGATAAGATCCCGTCGAGACCATCCGTATTGCCGATCAGATGCAGGGGCTCCAGGATGCTTTTGCATTGCGGGCACAGGCAGCTGTTATTTTCCGGGGAGTTCATACTGTTTTTATTTATCCGCAAAACTAAGACGCGGTAACCCAGGCTGGAAACGGAGCTTTGCAACTGATCCCCGGGAACTGGGACGGGTCAGGATTCAGACGTGTGAAACTCCCGTCAGGCCACCCGGTAAATACAAAATCACGACTTGCCGGGGGAGGATTTGGCGATCCCTGCTGAAAACAGTAAGGGCATTTTGCAGCGAGCGCAAAAATTTTTATCCGAAAAAACATCCGGGAGCAGGATTTTTTATTCTGTACCTTTGAAAAATAAGGAATCCTTCCCCGATCATGGAATTTATGGCATCCCTCCGTCAGGCCCTTTTAAAAGACAGGACGGCCCTGGGATTCACCCTTTTTGCTTCGCTTCTTTTTATCCTGATCTTTACTTTCGAGAACATCAACGGCCGGTTCTGGCTGACCGATTTCGATGTCTATTACCAGGCAGCCCGGGCGCTGGTAAAAGGCGAGCCGGTGTACTTCACCGTATTCGACCAGGGTTCGGGGATCTACAAATACTCCCCGGTCATTTTATACTTTTTTCTTCCTTATACCATTCTGCCGTATAAAATTGCGGCGATCCTTCATTTCATTGTTTTGTGCGTGTCTTTTTGGTATTCCTTCATCCTGATAAAAAGGATCCTGGACCGGTACCTGTTTGCAGGATCGACGAAGCGGGAGGGATTGCTTCTTTCCGCCGCCTTCGTCTGCGTCCTGATCCACCTGGTGAAGGAGCTGCACCTGGGGAATATCAACTCCCTGCTGCTGATGCTGAGCCTCGCATCGCTGACGAACCTGCTGGAGAAAAAGCCGTGGAGGGCGGGGATCCTGTTCGGACTGATCCTGCTCACCAAGCCTTTTTTCGTGCTGCTGGCGCTGCCCCTGCTGGTCCGCAGGTACTGGAAAACCCTGGGTGGGACGGCCCTGGCACTGGCAGCCGGTTTCCTGCTCCCGGCGCTGCACCTGGGGTGGACCCGGAACTGGGCCTTGCACCTGGATTGGTTCAGAACCATGCTCTATCATGCGGACACCTATCTCGGGATCAATACCCTCTTTTATTTTCTGAAGCATCATCTTTTCCCGGGCATGGAAGGATATTATCAGTACGTCCTTCTTGTCCTGGCCGGTCTCCTGGCTCTCGCATTCATCCTGCGGAACCTGCAGAAAGAGAAAAAAAACGGGGATCAGGCCGGGATCAAAGCGGCGGATTTCTCGATGGAATGGCTGCTGCTGATCGCCATCATTCCGAATGTTTTCAAGACCGATTCGGAGCACTTCCTGGCATCCGCCCCCTTGATCGCTTTTATCATCTACTATATCTCCCGGAAAAAATTATTCTGGTTCATTCCTGTACTGGTGGTGCTGATCTTCTTTTATGGAGCCAACTCCACGGATCTCCTCGGGACCGATTTTTCCAATAAGCTTTATTTCATGGGACTGATCGGTCTGAGCAACCTGGCGATGGCGCTCTTTGCGCTGGTGTTTTTCCTGGACCTCAGGAAAGGCATGCTGAAGCCTGGAAGTTCAAATAGTTCATAAAGTTTATAAAGTTCATAAAGTTTGTAAAGTTTATAAAGTTCACTTGAAATCGCTTATAGGATATTGTATATTTGTCAATACTATATAAAATTTACAGGTAAGTACTCGCTTAATACTAATCTTATGAAATGGTTAAAAGGCACCCTGCTTCTGACAGCCGTCCTGATTTTCTTCGCGGCAAATGCTGCACATTCCCAGACTTTACAGGCGGTGAACGATACCATTGATCTTGTTCCCGGGATCACGGTCACCGTGGATCTTCTCTCGAATGACACAGTCCCTCCGGGCGACTCTATCCGGGTCATGGGTGTGAGCACCGGATCAGGCTGGATCCAAAAAACCCTGGTCTCGGGAGGAACCTACACCTTTCTTGCGCCCCATTGGGGATGCCCGGGCATTTTTACGGGGTCCTATGTGCTCCGTGATTTTACCCTGAATGAGATATCCAATGCGGCGCTGATCTTCCGGATCCGTGATCACTCGGTGGATTCCCTTTACCTGAACAACGTGAGCGCTGCGTTCGCGGCTTTCGGAAATCATTTCCAGAATCCCCCCGACGGGAGCGTCAGTCACTTTATCGTGCCGAAAGGAAGCGGCCGGTCGACCATCTTCTGCAATTCTTTCTGGATCGGAGGCACGGGAGACGACGGGCTGCTGTACCTGGCAGCCGAGCGTTACCGGCAGGGACCGGTTGTCGGACCAGCGGGATTATCTCCCGATTACTGGGCGGGTCCGGTGATGGATTCAATTAACTATTCCGCCGTGCAGGACACAGTCTGGAACCGGGTATGGAATCTGAAAAAATCCGACATTGAATATCATAAGGCGCACTGGCAGGACGCGGGGTATGTTCCGATCCGGGATATCCTCACCTGGCCCGGGAACGGCGACGTCCAGCTGGGAGAAGCCCCCATCCTGGCTCCTTTTTATGACCGGAACGGGGACGGCACCTACAATCCTTACGACGGTGATTATCCTGCCATCCGGGGAGACCAGGCATTGTATTTCATTTTCAACGATGACCGGTCGGCCCACCTGGAAACCTATGGGAACCGGATGAAAGCCGAGATCCACGGAATGGCCTATGAATATGACATACCGACAGATTCGGCTTTCAACAATACGGTCTTCGTGAATTACGAGATCTACAACCGTTCCCAGAGAACTTACTCCAATACCTATATCGGGGTATTTACCGACCTGGATATCGGGAGTGCCGTTGATGATTATGTCGGTTGTGATGTCCAGCGGGGAAGCTATTTCGGATACAACGGGGATCCGGTGGACGGCGACGGATTGCCTCCTTCGTACGGCGATCATCCTCCGGCGCAGGCCGTCACGATCCTGGCCGGACCTTACCTGGACCCGGACGACCTGGATAATCCTTCCAAAGACAACCTCGGCCACCAGCTTTGCAATGAAAGCGTGAACGGAACCGGTTTCGGCGACGGGATCACCGATAACGAGCGCATGGGGATGAGGGAATTTAATTTCACTTTCAATACCTCGGCAGGCTTCCCGGTGTGGGCCACCGATCCCGATTATGCGCCGGATTATTACCGGATGATGCAGGGATACTGGAAGGACAGCACGCATATTATATACGGGGGAGAAGGACATTCTTCCGCCGGCGGTTACGGACCCGCATGCAATTTCATGTTCCCGGGCAATTCCGATACCCTCAACTGGGGAGTGGGATGCGAACCGCCCAACGGACCCGAATACTGGACCGAGAAAACTGCCGGGAACGTCCCCAGCGACCGGCGGGGACTGGCCTCCATGGGACCCTTCACCTTCCGCCCCGGCGATGTGCAGGAACTGGATTTCGCCTTCGTATTCGCCCGGGATTATACGGGGAATGATTCGCTGCCCTCCGTCACTTTGCTCGGGAACAGGATCGACGTGATCCGGAACGCCTATATTTCAGGTGTCCTGCCCAACGGCCAATCGTTCCTGGGGATCCGCGATCATCCGGGTGCAAGCGGAAATTCATTCACTCTTTACCCGAACCCGGCAACCTCCACCGTAACGATCAGGTTTGAGTCGATGCCGAAAGATCCGGTAGAGATTACAATAACCGACCTGGAAGGAAGAACGGTTCTGCAAAAATCCATCGGGAGCGGAACTTTGCAGAGCAGCCTGGACGTTTCAACGATACCATCGGGATTATACCTGGTCCGCCTGACCGGATCCGGGGGAGATTCAGTGCAAAAGATCTCGATCGTCCGGTGAGTTTGTAAAGTTTATAAACTTTATAAACTGTTTACACCGCCTGCCGGCATTTTTGCTTACTTTTACGCCCCGATCAACCGCCTGACTGGTGACCGGATCCTCCCGACAATCAAAAATGCCTGCCCGGCTGGTCCTTGAGGACGGCCACGAATTCCACGGATTTTCTTTCGGCGCCGGACTTTCCGCTGCGGGCGAAGTGGTATTCTCCACGGCGATGACCGGCTATCCCGAAAGTCTTTCCGATCCTTCCTATAAAGGCCAGATCCTGGTCTCGACCTTTCCCCTGATAGGTAATTACGGAGTTCCGGTTATGAAGCAGGCAAACGGACTGCCGGAGAATTTTGAATCGGAAAAAGTGCAGGTCACCGGGCTCGTGATCGCCGATTACTCCTTTTCTTACAGTCACTGGAATGCGGAGAAGAGCCTGGCGGAATGGCTGCAGCAGCAGAATGTGAGCGGCATATACGGTGTGGATACCCGGGCTATCACCAAGATCATCCGCGAGGAAGGCGCGATGCTCGGGAAGATCGTTATCAACCGGGACCCCGGATATTATGATCCGAACAAAGAGAACCTGGTGGCAAAAGTCTCTTCCGGGGAGATCAAGACGTATGGAAGCGGGAGATACCGGATCGTCCTGGTCGACTGCGGCACCAAGAACAATATTATCCGTTGCCTGCTGAAAAGGGACACGACGGTGACGGTCGTCCCGTGGGACCGCCTGCCCGATCCGGCTCTCTACGACGGCGTGCTACTTTCCAACGGTCCGGGAGATCCTGCCCTGTGCGACCGGACCATTGAAAACACCCGGCAGATGCTGGAGGGCGATAAACCGGTCTTCGGCATTTGTCTCGGGTCGCAGATCATGGCACTCGCCGCCGGTGGAAAGACCTACAAGCTGAAATACGGTCACCGCAGCCATAACCAGCCGGTGATCCTGCCGGCGGATCAGCGATGTTTTGTGACCTCTCAGAATCACGGATATGCGGTGGACAGCAAATCCATGCCTCTCAACTGGGAAGTATGGTTTCGCAATCTCAATGACGATACCTGCGAAGGGATCCGGCATAAGGAGAAGCCTTTCATAGCCGTGCAGTTCCATCCGGAGGCGTCGGCCGGACCCGTGGATACGGAGTTCCTTTTTGATGATTTCATGAACCTGGTGAGAGAACGATGCCGCTGAAGAAAGTCATACTGCTGGGATCTGGCGCCCTGAAGATCGGGGAAGCCGGGGAATTCGATTATTCCGGGACCCAGGCGCTTAAAGCGTTGCGGGAAGAAGGCATCGAAACGATCCTGATCAACCCCAACATCGCCACGGTACAAACCTCGGAAGGCATTGCCGATCATATCTATTTCCTGCCGGTAACGCCGTTCTTCGTAGAACAGGTCATCAAGAAAGAAAGGCCGGAAGGGATCCTGCTGGCATTCGGCGGACAAACGGCACTGAACTGCGGGATCGCATTGTTCCGTTCCGGCGTGCTGAAGAAATATAAGGTGGACGTCCTGGGAACTCCCGTTCAGGCGATCATCGATACGGAAGACCGGGAGCTGTTCGCCCATAAGCTGGGAGAAATAGGGGTGAATACCCCCAGGAGCCTTGCCGTGACCTCTCCCGGGGAAGCTGCAAAAGCGGCGGCAGAGCTGGGCTACCCGGTGATCGTACGATCGGCCTATGCACTGGGCGGACTGGGAAGCGGGTTCTGCTCCGGCGAGGAGGAGATCCTTGCCCTGACGGAAAAATCCTTCTCCTATTCCAGCCAGGTGCTGGTGGAGGAATCCCTGAAAGGATGGAAAGAGGTGGAATACGAGGTGGTGCGCGACCGGTTCGACAACTGCATCACGGTGTGCAACATGGAGAATTTCGATCCGCTCGGCATCCATACGGGGGAAAGCATCGTGGTGGCTCCCTCGCAGACGCTGACCAACCGGGAATACCACAAACTCCGGGAGCTCTCCATCCGCATCATCCGCCATATCGGGATCGTGGGGGAATGCAATGTGCAGTTCGCCCTGGACCCGGGATCGGAGGATTACCGGGTGATCGAGGTGAATGCACGTCTTTCCCGTTCGAGCGCCCTGGCCTCCAAGGCCACCGGCTACCCGCTGGCCTTCGTGGCCGCCAAGCTGGCGATCGGGTACCGCCTGTCGGAATTGAGAAACTCGGTGACCCGCGATACTTCCGCCTTCTTTGAACCCGCCCTCGATTATATCGTCTGCAAGATCCCGCGCTGGGACCTGGATAAATTCGAAGGGGTTTCCCGCCAGATCGGGAGCAGCATGAAAAGCGTCGGAGAGGTGATGGCGATCGGAAGGACGTTCGAAGAAGCCATCCAGAAAGGCCTCCGGATGATCGGCCAGGGCATGCACGGGTTCATGGGGAACAAGGATATCGAGGATACCCTGATCGAAAAGGAGCTGGCGGCGCCTACCGACATGCGCATCTTCGTCATCGCGATGGCGCTGCTGAAAGGATACACCACGGAGCGCATCTTTGAGCTCACCCGCATCGACCGGTGGTTCCTGGAGAAGCTGAAGAATATTTACGAGATCCGGAACGAGCTGTTTGCCTGCCGGAGCCTGGAAGAGCTTTCCCCGGAGCTCCTGCTGACCGCCAAGAAAGCGGGTTTCTCGGATTTCCAGGTTGCCCGGCTGGTGATCAAGCATGAAAAGGAAAAGGTCACCGAGGACTTGCTGGAAGTCAGGGATTACCGGAAAAAGCTGAACATTCTGCCCTGCGTCAAGCAGATCGACACCCTGGCGGCCGAGTACCCGGCCAAGACCAACTACCTCTATGTGACTTACAACGGCAGCACCCACGATATTGAATTCCCGGATGACGGGAATTCGGTGGTGGTGCTGGGATCGGGGGCGTACCGCATCGGCAGCAGCGTGGAATTCGACTGGTGCGGGGTAAATGCCATTGAAACGATCCGCAACGAAGGCTACCGGTCGGTGATGATCAATTACAATCCCGAGACCGTCAGCACGGATTATGATATGTGCGACCGGCTTTATTTCGAGGAGCTGACGTTCGAGCGGGTGATGGATATATTGGAGCTCGAGCAACCGAAAGGAGTGATCGTTTCCACCGGAGGACAGATCCCCAACAACCTGGCCATCCGTCTCCACCAGCAGGGGATCCCGATCCTGGGGACCTCGCCGGTCTCCATCGACCGGGCGGAGAACCGGCATAAATTCTCGGCCCTGCTGGATCAGCTGGAGATCGATCAGCCGAGATGGAAGGAGCTGACCAGCAGCGGGGAGGTGCAGCAATTTGCGGAAGAAGCAGGGTTCCCGGTCATTGTCAGGCCCTCCTACGTTCTCAGCGGCGCCGCCATGAACATCGTCTCCAACAAGAACGAGCTCAACCATTACCTGGAACTGGCCGCCAACGTTTCGAAGCAATACCCTGTCGTGGTTTCCCGGTTCATTGAAGACGCCAAGGAGATCGAGATGGATGCCGTGGCCCGGAACGGGGAAATCGTTTGCTATGCGATCTGCGAGCATGTGGAGTTTGCCGGGGTTCACTCGGGGGATGCGACCATGCTTTTCCCGCCGCAGAAGATCTACGTGGAAACCGTGAGAAGGATCAAGCGCATCTCCAGGCAGATCGCGCAGGACCTGAAGATCTCGGGACCTTTCAACATCCAGTTCCTGGCCAAGGACAACGATGTGATGGTGATCGAATGCAACCTGCGGGCGTCGCGGAGCTTTCCCTTCATTTCAAAGGTCCTGAAGACCAATTTCATCACCATCGCCACGCGGATCATGCTCGGGCTGCCGGTCCGGAAGCCGGATAAGACCCTGTTCGATATCGAGCATGTGGGAGTGAAAGCTTCCCAGTTCTCTTTTTCCAGGCTGCAGAAGGCCGACCCCGTGCTGGGGGTGGAAATGGTATCGACGGGAGAGGTGGGGTGTATCGGCGACAGCTATTATGAAGCCATTCTCACCGCCATGTTATCGGTCGGTTACGCGATCCCCGAAAAAGGGGTGCTCATCTCGAGCGGACCCACCCGGTCGAAAATGGAAATGCTCGAAAGCGCCCAGCTGCTGGCCGAAAAAGGGTTGAAGATCTACGCCACCGCCGGCACGCATGACTTTCTCACCCAGCACGGGGTGGCCTCGGAGCTGCTCCACTGGCCGGACGACGCGCGAAAGCCCAATGTCATGGACCGGCTCCGGGCCAAGGAGATCGACCTGGTGATCAACATCCCGAAGAATCTGAGCCGGGGAGAGCTCAGCAACGACTACCAGATCCGCCGCGGGGCCATCGATTTCAATATCCCGCTCATCACGAATGCCCGGTTGGCCAGTGCGTTCATCTACGCTTTCTGCAAAACGGATATCTCAGCAGTTTCCATCAAGTCCTGGCAGGAATATTTCTAAGTACGAACTCGCAGTTGACCATGCGTACGAAGTTCGTCGTTCGAAATTCGAACCTGGGTGGGCTTTTGTTTCCTGTATTTCTTCAACAACGCCAGGCTGAAAAAGATCACCCGGGCGGTAAAGTGGATAAAAATGTTCTGGACCCTGGATCTCATGGACACCTCGAATTCGAGCGGGTAAGCCTGTTCCGCTAATATTTTCCGGGTTTCACGGAATCCGGCCACTGCCGGATGCTCCGGATGATCGAATTGGTGGCCGAGGAATCGTCCTTGATATACCAGTTCAGGGGTTGCTGGGTGGTGGTTTTATCATAGGAGTAATGGAAGAAGAGAATCGCTTTCAGGGCCGGGTAGTCCTGAGGAAGATGGCTCAACGCCTCTCCGAACCATTTTCCCCGGTCTCCGCCCACGTTGAGGCACCCGAATTCCGTCAGTACGATGGGCTTTTTGAACCGGGAAAGCTCTTGGTAATGTTTCCCGAAGATATCCTTGAAGGACCACCATTGTGACCAGGAAGCCACCGTACCGTAATTCAGCACTCCCACGCCTACCCAATCCACATAATCGTTTCCCGGGTAATAGGCATCGAAAAAGCCATAGGCGGGATGGGGCGACCAGATCCAGATGACATTTCCGGCTCCCACGGCTTTGAACAGGTTGTGGATATGCCGCCAGGCAGCCACGAACTCGCGGGCCGTATTGTTCTGCGGTCCCCAGGGATAGCGGTACGGGTCGTTCATTTCATGACCCACGCGAAGGAAAAGCGGGGATTTAACCTCCCGGGCGGCGATGGCCCACTCCGTGATATAGGGATCATACAGCCCCCGGGCCACATCCGTCAATCCATGCTTGTCCCGTATCTCCGGCTTGCGGAGATTCGGGTATTTCTCCGCATCAAAATCGGTCAGCCAGGGCTCCCACGTGATGACCGGCACGGAACCCATGGCCAGGATGGCATCCACCTGCTTTCCGGGGAATTGTTCCTCCGGCTTCGTTCCCCAGGCGGTATAAATGTGGATCAGGGGGAAAACGGTTTGCAGCGAATCTTCAAAATCATTGATGCTTCCAAATGTTTCAGCCGTCTGGTTATCATACGCACCCAGGAGGATGATCCGCGGGTTTTTAAGCAGGCTTTTATCCCTGATATACGCTTGGAACCATTTCAGGCGATCGGAGCGCTTATGCTCCCGCTGGCCGAGGATCACGTCGGATTCCACTTCCGTAACCACGCTGCCCGCCTTGGAGAAAAGGCCTTCCAGCGGGCCCCGCGAGCGTCCCCCGATAAAGGAAAGCCCGATGATCACCAGCACGGCGGCCGAAAGGGCGATCACGGCATACAGGATCCTATGCGTCTTTTTAGTCATGATTTTCGGGTTTGATTTGATCCAGGTCCACCGATTCCCAGGGTTCTTCCGGCTTCAACCGTTGTGCCTCCAGGGCTGCAAATACACCTCCTATGGAGAGAATAAAGGCAATGAAGGCAAACCCGATCATCGCCCAGATCCTTTCCGCAGACAGGACCAGGTCGCTCTCGGGAAGAAAATACCTTCTCTTGATCAGCACCACGGTGACGGTAAAGATGAAGAGAATGCATTGAATGATCAGGGGCCGGGCAAAGGGGGTGAAGTACCCGGTCACGGCCTTTTTGGCCGTCGGGATATAAGGGATCTCCGCATTCACCAGCGCCAGCAGGAACCCCAGGAAATGGACCGGCCAGGAGGCATATTTCAGGATCATCCCCCGCCAGTGAAGTCCCCGTTCCGACTGCGGGTGACACAACCACTGCTGCACGTAAAGGTAGATCGCTATGGCTATCACCGCCACGATGGATCCGCGGATGATGAAATCGACAAAGGACATCCGCGCCGGCTGGATGCCGGTGAGGAAAAAGAGGAAAGGGATCAGCGTGAAGAAAAAGGAAGTGGTCCCGACCAGGTAATAGGTGCCGATGGAGAAATAGGACAGCTTCTGAAGGAATTTCAGCCGCGTGAACAGCTTCGGGAATTCTACAAACGTCATTTCAAAAACTCCCCGGGCCCATTTCAACTGCTGCTTGCAGAAGGATCCGAAATCCTCGGGCACCAGCCCGCGGCTGACGATGACCGGGTTATATACCGACTTCCACCCCGCCCCGTGCAGCCGGATGGAGGTGACCAGGTCTTCGGCCAGCCCGATGCCGTGTCCGCCGATGCTTTCCAGGGCCTTTCTGCGGAAGGTACAGTTGGCGCCGATCGCCACCGCACCGCCCAGTCCGTACAACCCCATCTGGGTCGGACCGTAAAACGTATAGGTTTGCTCGGCCGCCCCCTTTGCCGTGAAAGAGCGGTACTGGTTATAATATGCCTGGGAAACCTGCACGAATCCTACCTCTTCGTCCTCGAAATACCCCAGGGTATGATCCAGGAAATCGGGGAAGGGGATATGATCCGGGTCGAGCACCAGGATGAATTCCTCCCGGGTCAGCTTCAGAGCTTCATTGATCTTTGCCGCCTTGGCGCCGGGAAATCCGACCAGTTCCAGCCAGACGGCCCCGTGCTTTTCGGCGACCGCCCGGAAAGCCGGATCGCGGGTATCATCCAGCAGGTAGGTGGTATGGGGATAGGCGATGTTCCGGCAGGCCGCCAGGGTCTTATCAAACATGGTGACCGGCTCCCCCGGCGAGCTGGTCGTGAAAACAGCCACACTGAGGCCCTCTTTGGGATGGGTGCGCGGGGGTTTCCGGATATGGAGGTAATTGATCCAGACCAGGATCAGGCGGGTGATCCCGAACCAGAAGCAAAGGCTCAGGAGGATATACAGGTAGATATTGCCGATATGCATCGCCCGGAACCACCAGTCGGCAAACTGAACGATCGCGATCAGTCCGGCAATGATCAGCACCAGCAGGATGAACCGTTCATACCTTCCGGGAGCCGGAACCTCGCGGTACTGCCAGAGATTCTTACTTTCCTTTTTCATTCCGGAAATGGACGATCATGCCCAGGCTGACGTAATGACTGATAAAGAAAAGGGTGTTATAATAGGTATATTCCGCATGCAGGCGAAAGGTAGTCGAAATACGGGCATCAGCAAAAACCGTGGCGCTTCCGGTCAGGAAATTCTTATGGAAAAAGTCACGGTCGATATAGAACTGGCCCGCGTTGTCTTTGTCAAGATAGAGATAGGGCACCTGCGCGGTGGCATAGAATCCGAAATTAACATTCAGCCCCAAACTGAAAGGCTTTCGCGGCCAGAAACGGGCGGAGAGGAGGGCGGAATGGATCTGCTGCCGGTCGGGGGTGAAGTAAGGATCATACACTCCGGCGAGGGAACCGTTCGGATCATAAGTTGCGATGACCTCATCAAGCGATTGAACGGGTACATAGCAGTTGGTGGTGGAGGTGCTGTAGTTAAAGCCGTACCCCAGACGAAGTTCAATGACGGAAAATTTTACCGGGGGAGCGAAGATCCACCCGTTGAATGAATAAACCGAATTCTTGTTGATGGGAAAATAATGGAAGTCGAAGGTGAAGTCCCCGTTCCATTTCTCCGGGTCGTTCCAGGCGACGGAGGCAGCGAGATCCCCTTCCATGACCGCGGTGTCGATACTGCTCAGGGTCGCAAAATAGGGCTTATAGGCTCCCGAGACGGATAATACGAGATGATGCAGCATGGTTTTTTCCAGGTCCACGCTCCCGGTCCAGGAATATTTGCTGAGGACGGGGAATTTCAATATTCCCGCTTCCAGCCCGATCTTCATGCGGGGACGGCTGATATAGGAGATATTCTCGGCGGTC
Organism: Bacteroidales bacterium; assembly: GCA_035505995.1. Lineage (GTDB taxonomy): Bacteria > Bacteroidota > Bacteroidia > Bacteroidales > FEN-979 > DATJQF01. The sequence continues at coordinate 2,353 of DATJQF010000162.1, read as the reverse complement.
AGCCAGTAAGCCGGATATGCCCCGTTGCTTTTGAAAAATACCGGCACCTGGATCGCGAAATCCAGGAATGAAAGCGGGTGAAGGTACAGGCCGGTTGCCAGCCGGGAGGTCAGGCTTCCCAGGGGCTGATCATCGGTCAGGAAGCCTTCCTTCAGGTCCAGCCACGGGGAGCGGGCAAGAATTACTTTGTTCCGGAGAGCCAGGTAGGCTGATAGGTCTTTATCAGGACGTTGTACCCGGTCAAGTTCGGCCATGGCTTCCGGGTAACGGCATTCCCCGTAATACAGGTTGGCCAGCCCGAGACGAGCCCCCGTATGGCCCGTGTCATAGGCGAGGTAGGTTTCCAGCAGGGGACGGGCTTTCGGGTAATCTCCCCGGCTGACAAGGATGTTGGCGTAGTCGAGCTGCAGGTAGAGATTTTTGGGAGCCATTTGCATGGCTTTCTCATAGAGTGCGCAGGACCGGTGATAATGACCGGCCAGCCAGGAGATCTGCGCATACAGCCACAACGCATTGAAATCATCCGGGTGATGGCGGTAATAGGTTCCGGAGAGCGAGGAGGCTTCCCGGATCTTCCCGTGATCCCTCAGCCGCCGGCTCATTTCAAGCGTATCCGCGATCTTTTCATCCCAGTTGGCCAACCGGGAAAGCTCCAGGGCACGGGCATTCGACGGATCATATGCCAGATAGGACTTGACATAGGGTTTTGCCCCGGAATATTTTCCCATCTCCACCAGGACCCCGGCATAATCCAGCTGCAGGTATAGGTTGCCGGGGGCCTGCCGGATCGCTGCTTCATACAGCTTTTGCGATTTTTTAAAGTTTCCCGCATAATAAGACAGCTGTCCGTACAACCAGTTCGTATTGAAATCATCGGCGTGACCAGCATGATACGATTTAACCAGGGAAATGGCTTCCTTTATTTTATGTTCGTCCCGGAGATGGCGAGCCCTGGCAAGGGTATCCGGGGCTTGTGCGGATACGGCAGAATTCACACTGAGCAGGAGAAAGACAAATACCATGAGGTGAATTTGAGAAAAGCAAAGAAGGTTCGTACGCAGGCATTTCGCCATTACTGCCGGATTCGGGTAAAATAGAATTCATTTATGTAAACGAGAAGAATCGAATTGTATTATATTGTCCTACAGGATATAAACAATCTTTATTTGCCATTTTATCCGTAATCCGTAATCCGTAATTAATCAGAGCAGTTCGTACCGGTAAGCGTCCTGCCGGATGAATATGAACAGCAGCAGGGTGAACGCCCAGAGGGCGGATCCGCCATAGCTGAAGAAAGGCAGCGGGATGCCGATCACCGGGATCAGCCCCAGGGTCATGCCGATATTGATCGCAAAATGGAAAAAGATGACCGAGGCGACCCCGTACCCGTACAGCCGGCTGAACCGGGAACGCTGCCGCTCCGCCACGAAGAGGATCCGTAAAAGCAGGATCATATACAGGGCGATCAGGACCGTGCTTCCCAGGAACCCGTATTCTTCCCCGACCGTGCAGAAGATGAAATCGGTGCTTTGCTCCGGCACGAAATTGAATTTGGTCTGCGTGCCATGCAGGAATCCCTTCCCGATCCAACCGCCCGATCCGATCGCGATCAGCGACTGGTTCACGTTATAGCCGGCTCCTTTCACGTCGGTGTCTTTCCCCAGCAGCACCTCGATCCTCGTTTTCTGATGAGGTTCGAGGATATGGTTGAAAACGAAATTCACCGAGAAGACAAATCCCACGGCCACCGCCACGACCGCCAGCACCCGGAGGAGGTCACGGATCCGCCGTCGGGTATACAGGAACCAAAGGATGCCGGCACCCAGGATCGCCCCGGCAATGATGAATTTATTGAACAGCAGGGCCAGGACGCCCAGCACGGGAAAGGCAAAAATAGCCACCAGCACCAGTCCGGGCATGCCGGCGCGATAGAGCAGGAACACGAAGGAAATGAACACCAGGGCCGATCCCGTATCGTGTTCCAGCAGGACCAGCACCCCGGGAAGCAGGATGAGCAGGCTTGCCAGGAAATAGGTCTTTGCTTTCCGGAGATCCACATCCACGGTAGTGAGATACTTCGAGACGGCCAGGGCAGTGGCCATTTTGGCAAACTCGGCGGGCTGCAGGGCAATGCCCCCCACCTGGAACCAGGAGCGGGATCCCTGGATCTCCCGCCCGGCAAAAATGACGGCGATCAGCATCAGCAGGCAGATTCCGTAGATCGGGTAGGCAAACTGGGAGAAAAACTTCCCGTCGATCAGCAGCGTGATCATGGCCAGCACCAGGGCAGCAACGATCCAGATCATCTGCTTGCCGTATTTCTGGGAGAAATCAAAGATGTTCCGGTGATTTT
>DATJQF010000161.1:0-7938 GCA_035505995.1 Bacteroidales bacterium | reverse complement strand
GTGCTCTTTCGGAAGGATCCCGGCATTGACCCGGATCATGACCGCCCTGGGAACCGAAGGGGGAAGGAGCCGCATGATCTCCCGGACCGGCGGGGCAAAGCGGCGGTTGAAGCCGACCATGACCTGACCCCCCGGCCCCCTCTCCCTGTGGAGAGGGGGAGAAGGGGGTGAGGTGTAAACTTCCCGTATTTTCTCGAGTTCCTCCATCGTCATGGCCAGCGGCTTCTCCACGAATACGTTTTTTCCTGCCTGTAAAGCCTTTATGACAAAATTTGCATGCAGGTCGTGGCGGGTGACGATAAAGACGGTATTGATATCAGGATCCGCGAAGATCTTTTCGGCATCACCGGTGGCATAGGCGAATCCATACTTCCGGCCCACATAGAGCGATTCATTGCCCTGTGCCGTGGCCACTCCGACGAATCTGCAACGGCCCTTCAGCCGCGGGAGCAGCATGTTCTGGGCGAAGTTTCCTGCGCCGATGAAGCCGACGGCAGCCTCAACCCCCGGCCCCTTTTCCCTCAGGAGAGGGGGAGATAATGGAGCCGACCCCGTTGACGTGTTGACCTGTTGGCTTGTTGACTCTCTCAGGTTGACTTCCGTGTTGTACCTGATCAAGATCCCCACAAAATGCTCCTTCTTTTCCAGGATCATCTCATATGCCTGCGGGGCGTCTTCCAGGGAAAAGGTATGGGTGATCAGGTCTTCGATGCGGAGCTTCCCTGCAGCCAGCAGGTCCGTAAATGCCATCATGTTCCGGTTCTCGGTCCACCGGACGTACCCGATCGGGTAATCTGTGCCTTTTTCCTCATAAACCGGGTCATAACGGCCGGGGCCATACGAGGAAGACATCCTGAGATCCAGTTCTTTCTTGTAGTAATTTTCCCTGCTGAACCCTGTCGGCACGGCTCCCACGATGACGACCTTCCCTTTTTTGCGGCAGAGGGTGCCGGCCAGGTCCACCGGGTCGGTTGAAGCAGTGGCGGCGGTGATGATAACTGCATCGGTGCCATGACCGGCTGTCCGGTCCAGGATGATCTGTTCCAATCCTTCCTGGGTACGCAGGAAAGACGTTACGCGGGATGCGTGACGCGTGACGAATTCGACCTGGGCGGGATCGATATCGACCCCGATGGCCTTTACTCCTGATGCATCCAGCAGTTGCAGGGTAAGCTGTCCGATCAGTCCCAGGCCGATGACCACGCAGTTACCGCCCGGCTGCACGTCGGCCTGCCGGATCCCCTGGAAAGCTATGGCGGCAATGGTGGCGAAGGCCGCCTGACGGAGATCCACGCCATCCGGCACTTTGACGCACAGATTCCGGTTAACTGCCACCACCCCTGCATGATAGGCCCCCTGGCCTCCGCAGGCAACAAAGTCGCCCGGCTTAAGGTCGGTCACCCCTTCCCCGGTGGCGATCACCTCACCCGCACAGCTGTATCCCAACGGGGAAGGAGCTTCCAGCTTGTTCATTACGAGCCGGTAGGCTTCGGCCAGTCCCTGGGTCCGGATAAGGTCCAGCACCTGTCGGACCTCCTTCTGCCGGCTGCGCGCTTTGGCAATATATCCTTTTCGGGCATCCGTAACGGTTTTGCTTTCGGTACCGGCACTGACCACGGAAAAGTGATTGCGCACCCATACCTGTCCTTTTCCCAGCGCAGGGAAAGGCACTTCAAGGATTTCCATGTGGCCGGATTTAAGTTGCTGGGTAAGCTGCTGCATAGGGCTTCATATGTTGGTCGAAGAAAATCCGTTGCCAGAGCTCATTCACCATTAACCGGAAAATGAGCTGGGAATTATCGGCAAGCCCTTTACGATTATTCTCAATAAGCGTCTTTACAAACGGATAGCTGTAGATCCCCCGGTTCTTTATGGATCTTTCAGAGAGAAGCTCCTCTACCATATCTTTCAGCTCCACCCTGAGCCACGACCGCAGGGGGACGCTGAAAGCGGCTTTCGGGCGGTTGATGATCTGCTTCGGCAGGTATTTCTCTGCTACTTTTTTCAGGATATACTTCTGCTTATTCCCGTGAATACGGTATTCGGGAGGAAGGGAGAACATGAATTCAACCAGGCGGTGATCCGTGAGTGCCGGCCGGCCTTCCACCGATGCCGCCATGGAAGCTTTATCGGAGTAGGTGAGATTATGATCCGGCAGGTAAATCAGGGTATCGAGGTAACAAATACGGGTAAGATAGGAGACATCGGTGTTGTTATAATATTCCCGGACTCTCCGGTAATAGGAGGTTTCCTCGTATTTCATGGGCGGGTTTGCGAAATAATGAGGAAAGTTTTCCCGGGAAAGCGCCGAATTATAGGCGGTCATATAACGTTCCATCTGCGGCAGCGAGGCAAATGCCAGGAAGCTTTTGATCCAGCGAAGGTACTTCAGGTTCCTCCGCTGGGTGGATTCATGCATGAGAGATGCCTGCCGTTCAATACTCCTGCGAACCGCCCCGGGCAGGTATTTCTGATAGGTGTCCGCTTTGAGGCAGGCAAGATGAATCCGGTAACCGCTGAAGATCTCGTCGCCTCCCATCCCGTTGATCAATACCTTGATCCCGTTTTTATATGCTTCCTGAGAGATCAGGTAGGTGTTGATGACGGAAGGATCGGCAACCGGCCGGTCCAGGTGCCAGATCATCTTGGGCAGCAGGTCGAGGATATCCGGCTCGATCTCTATGACGTTATGCTTCAGATGGAATTTCTCTGCAACGATCCGTGCATAGTGGCTATCATCGACGGATCCCTGCAGCCTGCGGTCTTTCTCCTTGAATTTGATCGTAAAAGCATTCACCGGAAGATGGGTATTCCGGACCATCAGCGCCGTCAGGATGGAAGAATCCAGCCCGCCGCTGAGCAGCACGCCCACCGGCACATCGGCGATCATCTGCAGCCTGACGGAGTCATTCAGCAGCCAATCGAGCTTACCGGCTACCTCTTGTTCGGGCAGGGAGCGGTCTTCGGTAGGGGTTATCTTCCAGTACTGACGGGTCTCAAGTTTCCGGTTTTTCCACTGAAGGCAGTTTCCGGCTGCCAGCTTGAATACTCCCTTAAAACCCGTATAGGGATGTACCTGGAAATGGACGGGCGTATGGATGGATATGAGATCGGGCTCGGGACGATAGATTCCAGAGGCGATGATGGCCTTGATCTCGGAAGCAAATAACAACGATTCCCCGATCACGGTGTAATAAAAAGGCTTCACTCCCAGCCGGTCGCGTGCCGCGAAAACATCGCCCGATTGAATATCAAGAATTGCAAAGGCGAAAATCCCGTTGAATTTTTCCAGGCAGGCTTCTCCCCATTTATCCCAGGAGTGCAGGATCACCTCCGTATCGGAAGTGGTGCGGAACGTATATCCGTATTTTTCCAGCTCGCGTGCGATCTCCCGGTAATTGTAGATCTCCCCGTTGAAAACGATCCGGTAACGGCCGTCGGCGGATGCCATCGGCTGGTTGGCGGCTTCCGACAGGTCAATGATGGACAGCCGCCGGTGCCCCAGCCCGCTCCGGATGGGTTCGAACCATTCGGTCCCCTGGTTATCGGGCCCGCGGTGGAGAATGACCTCCGTCGCATGAGATAGCCGTTCCGGGTCTCCGCAATTAATCAACCCGACTATACCGCACATACTGGTGACAGGTCAAACTATACCGGATAAATCCTGCCGGTTTGATCATGATCATTTACAAAGAAAGGGTATTCAGTTTGCAGCTTAAATACCGGTGTAAAAATAGGGATAATTTCCTATGAGTATAGTTAAAAATGATTTTTATTTAATGGCTAATTCAGCCAATCCCCCACCATTGGTTACTGAGGCCGGTATTCCCGAGGATCAGCCTCAGCACCCTGCGGGAAGTGTCGGTGATCGTGTATTCTTCCGGGATCCTGGGCGGGTTCCCCTTGTTTTCTTCCCCGGTCATGCAGGCGATGGAGGAGAGGACGACGGAGCGTTCGAGCCCGGTAAGGATGATCGTACCGGCATCCTGGGATTCCGGACGCTCCATCGACTGCCGGAGACTGATCGCCGGGAAACCCAGGATCGCGCTTTCTTCGCTGATCGTCCCGCTGTCGGACAGGGTGCAGAAAGCTTCGGTCTCGAGCTTAACATAGTCGGTGAACCCGAAAGGCTTGAGAAACCGGATCTCTTTTTTTGATTTGAAGCCACGGGCCGTTTCCATCCTTTTCCGGGTGCGCGGATGCGTGGATACGATCACCGGGAGCCGATAGGTTTCGGCAACGGAATTCAGGATGTCCAGGATCTTCCGCAGGTTTTCAGGGCGATCCACATTTTCCTCCCGGTGCACGGAAACGACAAAATACCCTTTGGGTTTCAGCCCAAGCTCCTTCAGGATCCCTGATTTCCGGATCTTCGGCAGGTAGTGGTCCAGGACCTCTTTCATGGGGGATCCGGTCAGGTAAATGCGGCGGTGCGGCAACCCTTCCGAAAGCAAATGACGGCGGGCATGCCCGGTATAGACCAGGTTGAAATCCGCGATATGGTCGATGATCCTGCGGTTCAGCTCCTCCGGGACATTGAAGTCGAAGCACCGGTTCCCGGCTTCCATATGAAAAACGGGGATGTGCATCCTTTTTGCCATATAGGCGGAAAGACAGGAATTCGTGTCTCCCAGCACCAGCAGGGCGTCCGGCTTCACCCGGGCCAGGAGCTCTCCGGTCTTGCGAATGATGTCGCCTACCGAAGCGCCCAGCGAGGTGCTGTCAATATCCAGGAAATGATCCGGCTCACGGATCTCCATATCCTGGAAGAAAATGCCGTTCAGCTCAAAATCATAGTTCTGGCCCGTATGGACCAGGATATGATCGAGATGGCGGTCCAGGAGGGCAATGACCCGGGAGAGGCGGATCACCTCCGGGCGGGTGCCCACGACAGTCATTACTTTCAATGCGGGATTTTTATTCATGGCTTGGGATTGACGGGTTTAGGGTAATCAAACCTGCTCGTAAAAAGTATCCGGATTATCCGGGTCAAAATGCTCGCCGGTCCAGAAGAGGGTGTATAGATCTTCGTTCCCTGTATTCGTGATATTATGGGTGAACCATACCGGCATATCCACGTAGGCGGGTTCCTTACCGTCCAGGTTGAAGCTCAGGATCTGATCCGTGCCGGTCCTCCTTAATTTTATGGTTGCGGATCCCCGGATCACGATAAAGCGCTCCGCTTTCCGGGTATGAAAATGGTTCCCCCGGGTAATGCCGGGTCTGGTGACGGAAAATGAGAACTGTCCTGAACTCCCATGCTTCAACACTTCCGTAAAACTGCCCCTTTCATCGGCATGCGGCTGCAGTTTCCTGGGAAAATAAACAGCATGATCGGCATAGCAGACAAACGTATTGAACAGATCCCTCCGGAACGGATCCGCCAGGTCGGGCAGGATACCGCGGGCATGCCATTGATCGGAAAAGGATCGCAGGATATCCAGGATCCCGGAGACCTTTACCGTGGCATCCGGTGGAAGGGTCAGTTTCTGGTTGACGGGAGACTGCCGGCTGTTGAGGATGACCCGGACCACCTGGTCTGCCAGGTTCCCGACATACAACAGCTCCATCGAGCGATCCTCGTGAATGACCGGCTCTTCGTGATGGGTAAGCTGATGACAAAACGTAGCGATGACGGAATTGTAAAAGGGCCTGCCAAACGGCCCAAATACATTCGGGATCACCATCCCCGTGAACGGGACCTTCTGCGCCGCCGCCCAGCCGGCCAGCAGTTCCCTGCCTTCTTTCTTGGATCGGCCGTATGCATTGGATGATCCTTCCTGGGAGGAAGAAGCAAAAATGATATGGGGTGCGGCTTGGGTCTTCTTACAGGCAGCGATCACCTTTCTTACCAGCTCCATATTGGTTTCGTAGATCACCTCCGGGCTTTCATGGCGATTCATGGCCGCCAGGTGGATCAGAAAATCGCATGCGGAAACAAATTTTTCAAGCCGGTCCGGCTCATCGAAGAAAACATCCTCAAAAGGAATTCTTTCAATGGTTTCCTTATGCAGGCCCAGGACGTTGTACAGGTGCGTACCGATAAATCCCGCCTGGCCGGTGATCCCGACTTTAATCATGGCTGTTTAAATCTTGTCTGACAGGTTCCAGTTTCATTAAGATCTCTTTCATTTCGCTCACCGTGAGTTGCCGGGTATTATGGGAGGTATATTCCTCCACTTCGGAAACATGGACGGTGCCTTCCGTAAAAAAGGGATTATAGTTCAGGTCGCGGGTATCGGCCTGGATCCTGAAGTATTTCCCCAGGTCGGTGGCTTTCACCATTTCCTCCCGGTTGACCAGCGTCTCGAACAGCTTTTCTCCATGCCGGGTGCCGATGACCGAGACCGGAGCTTTCGAATGATAGATCTCCTGAAGCGCAGCGGCCATTACCCCGATCGTTGCGGCGGGGGATTTCTGAACGAAGATGTCCCCGGCATGGCCATGCTCAAAGGCATGAAGGACCAGGTCGACCGCTTCTTCTATGGTCATGATGAAACGGGTCATCGCCGGGTCGGTGAGGGTGAGAGGCTTGCCCGCACGGAGCTGTTCGATGAACAGGGGGATCACCGAACCCCGGGATGCCAGCACATTGCCATAACGGGTCCCGCACAGCATGGTCTTTTGCTCCGGCACGCTCCGCGACTGGGCGATCATGACCTTTTCCATCAGCGCCTTCGACATCCCCATGGCGTTGACGGGATAGCAGGCCTTGTCGGTGCTCAGCACGACGACCTTTTTCACCTCATGCTCCACCGCCGCTTCAAGGACATTGGCAGTTCCCAGGATGTTGGTCTTGACCGCTTCCAGGGGAAAGAACTCGCAGGAAGGCACCTGTTTCAGGGCGGCCGCATGAAAGATGAAATCGACCCCGGGGATCGCCTTATCGATGGAAGACCGGTCCCGGACATCCCCGATATAAAATTTAACCTTAGGGTTGTTCACCTGTCGACGGAGATCGTCCTGCTTTTTCTCGTCCCGGCTGAATATCCGGATCTCACCGATCGGGGAGCTCAGGAAACGGTCCAGGACAGCGGTCCCGAACGACCCGGTCCCTCCCGTGATCAGCAGTGTTTTGTTTTTGAACATAAGGTAAGGATATTGGATGCATTAAGAAGTGCCTGCGACGGCATCAATCACGCCGATCAGCTTCTCGATCATTTTTTCTTCCGTAAATTTTTCCTCATACAGCCGCCGGCTTTCCTGTGCCATTTTCGTTCGAATATCCGGATTTTCGACCAGGTAGCCGATCTTTTCCGCAATCTGTTCGGGGCTTTTGATATCCACCAGGAATCCGTTCACCCCGTGGATCACCGATTCGGGAATGGCTGCATGACGGGTGGATATGACCGGCAGGCCTGCGGCCAGCGCTTCCACAATCGCATAGGGATGCCCTTCATTGGGATAATAGGTCGGGAACACGAAAATGTCCGTACGCTGCAGCAATTCCGTCTTCGCGGGGCCGGTGACCACCCCCAGGTACTGCACAGGAAATGACGTGGAATCAAGGAAGGCCCTGAATTCCTGTCCAACCTCATCTTCATGGAAGGCGCCGGCAAAAAGAAATTCCAGCCTGGAGAAATCGGTTTTAAGATAATCCAGGGAGTGCACCACGTCCATGACTCCCTTGGTCCGGATGAGGTTTGAAAGATAAAGAACGCGGATCTTGCCGGGATCCCTGGATACTCCTTTGAAATCATAGTTTCCGCCGTTCGGGACCACGAATATTTTTCTCCGGTCCAGAATGTCGTCATACAGATCCGTCAGGTTCTCTCCCAGGACGATCTGTCCGTCCACCTTTGAATGCACCCAGTGAACATATTTTCTCAGGAGCGGGGAAACCGACCGGTACCAGGTACGGAAATACCCCCCGTGGAGGTGGCACAGGACCTTCCTCCGGAACAGTTTGGAGATCAGGATGAAAACCGAATCCCTGAG
>DATJQF010000160.1:0-9729 GCA_035505995.1 Bacteroidales bacterium | reverse complement strand
AAAATCCGGAAACGGATTATTGAATAAGTCAAATCTTTTAAAAAGGAGGTAATTATGCCACTGTATATGGATGTCCATCATCATATTGAAGGAGTAACCAGGGAGGCTCTGGCCGGAGCCCATCAGAAAGATCTGTCCGTGCAGAAGAAATACGGGGTAGAGTACCAGAAATACTGGTTCGATGAAACCAGCGGGAAAGTGTTCTGCCTGGTCAAGGCTCCCAATAAGGAAGCAGCCACATCCGTTCACCGGGAGGCCCACGGTCTTCTGGCTGACGAGATCATTGAAGTAGAGGAAGGGAGATAAGGATTGCTGACCGGGATTTCCTGTTAAGTTATCCTGTTCGTTTTTTATTTCCGGCATGCGGTGATTGCGCATGGCATGGGAGGAGGGATTATGCGCTAATGCTAAATCATCAAAAAGATGAACAAGATGATAAAAACCGGAGCTATGATCATGGTCATGATACGGGCGGCTGGAAAAGGGCGGTTACGGAAAGCTTTGAATATGAGTGCTCCATTCATCCCCTGAGGAAGGGAAAGGTGATCGTTGAGTGACCGGTTCAAAGGTGGTTCAGCTCCTGTTCTTCATTGCGTTCACAGGTCGCATAGAAAGGATCTTCCTTACGGGATAAAGGGCCGCCAATAATATGATCCCAAGAATCACGAATGCATTGTTCAGGAAATAAAATCCGGGCGGCTGGAAGCACAACAAAGATTCAAATCCCATTCCCTCCATCGACCGGGCACTATCTCCGGTCAGATAAATAGGATGTAAATGATAATACAGGATAATGGGAATGCTGGACGCGATGCCGGTTGCAAGCCCCAGGAATCCTATCAGGAAGGATTCAGCCAGGATGAGGGTCAGCACCTTGGTCTTCCGGGTGCCGATCGAAATCATGATCCCGAATTCCCTGATCCTTTCATTCGTCATCATGAGGATGGTACCGAATATCCCGAATCCAACCACCAGGTAAAGGATCCCCAGCATGATCAACCCGCTGGCAGAGTCGGCATTGATCAGGCTCAGCACCCCGGTCATCATTTCGTCCCAGGTCATCACTTCAAATTTTGAAGGATCCAGCATATTCTTCAGTACACGAACGGTTTTATGGATCTGCTGCGGATCCCTGAGAACCAATGCAACCGAGGTGACCTGATTCCCTGCACCATAGAAGCTCTGGCAGGCGGGGAGCGACAGATAGATCAACTGGCTGTTTAGATCCGGAGAATTCAAACGGACGATTCCCGCTACGGGGAATCTGGCTGCCACTTCTCCGCCATGATATCCCTGCCCGATCAGCGCCAGGGTGTCATTGGGCCTGATCCCAAGATAATTCGCCAGTTTCTCTGCGACGAGGACCCCATTATCCTGATCGAGCAGGAATCTGCCATGGATCAAATGTTTTCGAATCCCCGTCATTTCCGTTTCAGCAGAAGGAACGGTGCCCACTACCAGGGCGCCTTTGGTATGCATGCCTGCAGATACCAGGGCACCCGACTCCAGCCGCGGAACGATCGCTGATATATTGGGGTTTTGCTGTATCCTCCGCGAAAATCCTTCATCAAAAGGGAACGACAGGTTGATATCTTTATCTTTCCAGTAACCTTCCCGGTGCACCTGGATATACCCGGTGTATGAGTGAACGATGGAATAGATAATATAGGCATAGCTTCCCAGTTGCATGGACCTCATGATCAGGGCCAGGAAGACAGCCAGGAAAACGGATGCGGTCGTGATCAGGGTTCTTCGTTTATTCCTCCATATGTTTCTCCAGGCAAGTTTCAGAATCACGGGATCCTCCTTTTCTTCAAAATTACAACGATCGGGGAAGGTATTCTATCTTTTGGAATCAATTATCCGGAAAGTTTGGGATCCTTCCTGCTTTGAATAAAATCCAACCTCTTTGCCCCGTTTATTATAATTTTGAGCATCTTTTCGACCGTCATGCAAATATTCAGGAAGGGATTTATCTGGAAAAGAGTTATTGAAACAGGATCGGGATTTATTAATTTTCTTACCCGTTTTCTCAGGAAAACCTGGCGGAATGAAAAAGTCACGGATGCCATCATCAGATGGCTGCCCTATATCATCGGATCCATTCTGACCGCTTCCGTGGCGGTGCTCTACTCCAAGCTGTTTGATGAAGCAAGCAGCATCTCCCACCATGTCAAAGCGAATTTTCCCTGGCTGTTCTTTATCATTACGCCGGCCGCTTTTTTGCTGAGCTGGTGGATCGTCTGGAAGTTTTCAAAGGCTGCAGGCGGTAGCGGGATACCCCAGCTTATGGCCGCCATCAACCCGAAAAGGGAGAATGAGAAAGTTTCCACCGGGTTTCTCCTGGGAGGGAAAACCCTGGTCACCAAGATCGTAAGCAGCTTCGTGGCGTTACTGGGTGGGGCCGTCATCGGAAGGGAAGGCCCAACAATCCAGATCAGCGGATCGGTGTTCTATATCACCCATAAGTTCTTTCCGAAGGTCAGGGACCGGGTTGACCGGGATACCATGCTGATAGCGGGAGGGGCTGCAGGATTGGCCGCCGCATTCAACACTCCCCTGGGAGGAATTGTCTTTGCCATCGAAGAGTTATCCAGATCTCACCTGAATGTCTTCAAGTCCTCCCTTCTGTATGCCGTCATTTTTTCAGGTATGACCGTCCAATGGCTGCTGGGGCCCTATTTATTCCTGGGCTACCCCAGGGCGGACGCAGGTGGATTCAGTCTGCTCGGCTACACCCTGATCTTCAGCGCCATTGCCGGATTTGCCGGCGGGCTGAACGGACGGCTGATCTACTGGCTGACGGAATTCACGAAACGGATAAAGCGGGTATTTGTATATGTTCTGTATGTAGGCCTGTCCGGGCTGGCACTGGCATTCATCATCTATGTGAACGAAAACTCCGCCTTCGGCCCGGGCAAGGACGTTATGAACGCCATTTTATTCAATGGGAAGGAGGGACATATCAGTATTTTCCTTTTCTTCAGCAGGTTTTTTGGAATGATAATATCTTACGCAACCGGCATTGCCGGGGGTATTTTTGCTCCCACGCTTTCTTCCGGTTCGATATTAGGGCAGTTGTTGATGAACCTTTTTCATCTGGATCCGGGCAATAAAGTGCTGATCCTGGTGGCTATGATCGGGATGCTCACCGGCATCACCCGCGCCCCGTTTACCTCCGCCATCCTGGTCCTGGAAATGACGGACCGCCATTCGGCCATCTTCCTGTTTATCCTGGCCGGACTGGTATCTGCCGTAACTGCCCGGTTAGCCGATCCAAAACCGTTATATTCCAGATTGGAAGAAAATTATCTCCGGCCTTCCGGACCATGAAACAATCACCGGAAAATACTCCCAGTCCGGTCAGGGTGGGCCTGGCCTTTGCAACGGTTTACCTGGTGTGGGGTTCCACCTATTTCTTTATCCAGGTGGCGGTGAGGGATTTTCCCCCGATGATCCTGGGAGCGTCCCGGTTCCTGACCGCGGGAAGCTTGCTGCTCGGATGGTGTTTCATCCGCGGGGAGAAGATGCTGACCCGGAGCCAGCTGATCACGGCGGTGCTGACCGGCCTGATGCTGCTGCTGGTCGCGAACGGGGCGGTGATCACGGCCGAGCAATGGCTTCCCAGCTCCCTGGTGGCCGTATTGGTCTCCACCGTGCCTTTCTGGCTGGTCGTTCTGGATGCGGGCCGCTGGAAAAGCAACCTGCGGAACCTGCCGGTGCTCCTGGGTCTCCTCTTCGGCTTCGTGGGCGTGATTCTCATGTTTGGCGAAAAGGTGCTGGCGGCGGTAACGAAAGCCAGTTTCGGTCATGAGATGGTAGGGCTGCTGATCCTGATGATCGGAACCATGAGCTGGGCGGGAGGATCGCTGTATTCCAAGTACCGGTCGTCGGGCTCCGCGCTGATGAACTCGGCCTGGCAGATGCTGGCGGCGGGGATAGCTTTCCTGGCGGGCAGCGTTGCGCTCAGCGAATGGGGGAGCTTCCGGTGGACTTCCATACCGGTATCTTCCTGGCTGTCGGTCTCGTACCTGATCCTGTTCGGGTCGGTCCTCGCCTTCAGCGCCTATGTGTGGCTGCTGCGGGTCCGGCCGCCTTCGCAGGTGAGCACGTATGCCTATGTGAATCCGGTGGTGGCCGTTCTCCTGGGGGTGTTCCTGGCGGGCGAACCGATGAGCCTGATCCAGCTCTGCGGCCTGGTGGTGATCTTAGGCAGCGTCATGCTGGTCAACATGGCAAAAAATAAGGCTTAGCGGCCGGCCTTCATTTCCTTCCAGTTCAAAACGGTTCCCAAAGCATACGTAATCCCTGCCGCCAGGAAAACCAGGTGGGAGATGACCCCCTGGGCAGGAGTTTCCCCTTCCAGCACTCCGAAGAGCTTCAACAGGGTAATCAGGATAAACGATCCGCGCAGCAGGAACAGGGTGCTGATCACGATGAGCCCGGGCCGCAGGAGCGGCAATCGCCGGATGTTCCCGGCTCCCGATAGTCCGTAGAGGCCTATGATAAGCAGGATGACTGCCGCCGCTTCCCCGATGATAAAAAGCTTCAGGCGATCTACCAGCAGGGAGGGAGGAGCCTGGAAATAAGCAGCCGCGGCAGGGGAAAGGGAGATCACGATCTGACAGCCAGCCATAAAAAAGGCTAGACCGGCGGCGATCTGAAGCCAGAGTTTTTTATTCATGGTTTGATTGCTTAGGGTTTGTTTGATCCGGGAACCAGGGTTCAAAATGCATTCTCATGACCGGACAGATATGCTATCCGGACGAATTTGAGTAGTAATTGTTACAGTTTATGTCATGAAAAACAGGCAGGTAGAGACCTGATTCAGGATACCAGCGACAAGCACCGGGATACCTGTATCCGGTGAATTGCGACCTGCATCCCGTACCCCCTCCCGGGTTTTGCCGTATATTTGTTTGAATTTAGACTAAATCCAAGATATATGAAACGAAATATGCTACTCCTGATCCTTACCAGCATTTCACTTTTCGCATCCGCCCAGACCTGCACCTGGATCGACGGGGAAGAGACGGGATACAACCTGAATCCCTCCAGCGTCAATTACGTCGTATGCGTGGCTCCCGACCAGACCGTCTGGTTCGGGGGACTGAAAGAAATGCATACCAATTATTACCTTATGATGGGGAAGAACATCCTGATCCGCTATGATGCCCAGGGCGACCGGCTCGGGACCTACCTTATCGACGGTACGCTGGACATCACCTCCATGAAGTGCGATCCCGACGGTAACCTTTATATCGCCGGCGACTTCATGGATCAGGATATCCATTTCTGGGACGGCAGCGTGCTGCACTGGGACGGCATTTCGATCAACAGCTTCATTGCGCGGGTAAATACCGCCGCCACCGTGGACTGGAGTGTGGATCTGAACACGGCAAGGGGAGAGTACTCCCCGGTGGCCGACATGGCCTGGAGAAACGGCAGGATGTATCTTGCCAACAGCATTTGGCTGGGATGTGCGGTGTCGGTGATTGACGGTTCGGGGAATCTTTCCGGATTCGTCACCGAGAGCGATGTGGGGATCCTGTCGGGGATCGATTTCGATGCGGACGGCAACCTGTATTGTACCGGGTCGTGCACGATGAACGACGCACTTTTCAACGGGGTAAGCTTCCCCCCTCCGGGCTTTTACAACAAGTACCTCGTGAAGTATGCTCCTTCCGGTGTCCCGCTCTGGGTGAGGTATTCGGAAGATGTGACCTGCATTCAGCCGAAGATAAAGGTAGATGCGGATAAAAACATCTACTGGACCGGAGCCCTGAACGGGCCTTGTTCCTTCGATACCGTGACGCTGCAGGGGCCGGCCTGGGTATATGATTTTTACCTGGTGAAGATGACTCCGGACGGGAGTGCGCTGTGGGGGAGGGAGGTGCCGCAGGTTTTGACGGGCGACGCCGTGATAGGGCCCGGAGAGATCCTCAGCGTGATGCCGGATAACAGCGTGACCATCGGAGGCATCTCCCGCGGGATGATCGACTGGGGCAACGGGGTGGTGAGCAATACGGGATCGGTATATGAAGAGGCATGGTTCCTGAATTACAGCCCGGCCGGTGAGCCACTATGGACGAAGACAGGGGCAGGCAGCTATACCGATGTAAAATCCGTGGACGCCGACCTGTCGGGAGATCTTTACTTCACCGGCGTTGGCCATGATACCGTCTGGTTCGATAACCAGAACATTTACCGAACTACCTATTACTATCCTTATGTGGTGAAGCTCGCCTCCACCGCAACCGGTACGGCTGAAAAAAACAGTGCTCCAGCTATTTCCGTGGTCCCGGATCCCGCCAGGGATTTCATCACCCTCACCCCGGGCAAAACGGTCAGGGGCAATGTGGGGATCCTGGATATCTGCGGGAGAGTTGTCCTGCGTCCCGGCAATGACCCCCGGATCGATGTTTCATCGCTTTCTTCCGGCATCTATTTCGTGAAATTCAGCCAAAAGGATGGCGGCGAGGGAACGGTGCGGTTCGTGAAGCTGTAAGCAGGCGGCAGGGTGCCGGATTCGGGATCCGTTTGTTTTCCCAGATGAATTATCAAAAAAACGGTCAGGAATCAGTTTATTCGTATCTTTGCATACTTTTATTATAAAAACGACCCTTCCGGCCTGCACATTTGTTGCCTTCCGGTTGTGCAAAATCAAACCTTTCATCAAAGCATAAGAAAAATATCCTGCAGGTATCCACGGTGGAAATCCGCAGGAAGATAAATGTTGCCAGGTCACCCCCCTGTACCTGATGGCATTCATATCTTTAGTTCAACAGGGGAATCAATTTAAAAACAAATAAAATGAAAAAAGGAACCGTTAAATTTTTCAATTCCGTCAGGGGATTTGGCTTCATCAAGGTAGACGAAACCGGGGAAGAGATCTTTGTACACAAATCGGATGTGCAGGGTACGATCAAGGAAAATGACATCGTGGAGTTTGAGGTGCAGAAAGGCAAAAAAGGATTGAATGCCGTCAACGTCAGGGTGATCTGACGGGAATGGCCGCGATCCGCGAAGAGAGCATCAACTGTCTGTTAGTTCAGACCCGTTTTTCGGCATACAGTTTCTGGAATTACGGGGAGGTATGCAGGATAGTGGGGGCAAAATACCCGGCCGCACCCCTGGGACTGCTTACCGTTGCGGCGCTTTTTCCGCAGGAGTGGAATTTTTTGCTGGTCGATGAGAATGTCGGTCCGCTGCTGGATGAACATCTGCTGTGGGCCGACCTTGTTTGCACCGGCGGCATGCTTCCGCAGCAAAAAAGCATCCTGGATCTCATCGACCGGGCTCATGCAGCCGGGAAGACGGTCGTGGTGGGAGGCGCCGATCCCACCTCACAGCCCGGAGTCTATTCAAAAGCTGACTTCCTGGTACTGGGGGAAGGGGAGGTCACGATCCCGATGTTCCTGGAGGATTTCAGGAAAGGAGTACGGGCCGGCACCTATATCGCGGAGGAGCTTGCCGATATGCTCGTTTCGGTGGTCCCCCGGTACGACCTGATCCGTTTCAACGATTACATCATGATCGGAATGCAGTTCATCCGCGGCTGTCCGTTCAACTGCGAATTCTGCGATGTGATCGAGCTGTTCGGCAGAACCCCCCGGTTCAAGACGACGTCCCTGATCCTGAAAGAGCTGCAGCTGCTGTATGACCTCGGCTATCGCGGTCATATCGACATGGTGGACGATAATTTTATCGGCAACCGGAAGAAGGTGAAGGAACTGCTTCGGGAGGTAAGAGCCTGGCTGCAGGAGAGAAAGCATCCTTTCTTCTTTACCACCGAGGCATCCCTTGATCTTGCGGGCGATGAGGAGCTGCTGGGGCTGATGCGCGATTGTGACTTCCGCTATGTTTTCCTGGGGATCGAAACGCCGGAAAATGACACGCTGGTCATTCACCAGAAAAAGCAAAATGTCGGTAAATCCATCGGGGCTGCCGTCCTGAAGATACTTTCCTACGGGATCGTGTGCAACGGAGGGTACATCATCGGCTTCGACAGCGACAGCAGGCAGATCGCCCGGAACATGTCGCAGTCCATCCAGTCTTCGGGTATCGCCATGGCCATGATCGGGCTCCTGTATGCGCTGCCCAACACCCAGCTCACCCGGCGGCTGGAAGCCGAAGGGCGTCTTTTTCACCTGTCCTCCCGCAATGTGGGCGATGACGATGTGGACCAGATGACGAGCGGGCTGAATTTCGCCACGCGGACACCGAGGAAGGAGATACTCCGGAATTATATCCGGGTGCTCGAAACGGTGTACCGGCCCGATCTGTATTATAAAAGAGTTACCTATACCGGGTTGAATCTCAGGCCCGAATACCGGTACAAGCCATCCTTCAGGGTTACGCTGATCTATCTCCGGTCATTCCTGCGGGTATGCCGCCGTGCAGGGTTTTCGAAGGAAACGGGAATCCTGTACTGGAAGATGATCGCTACGCTGCTGGTCCGGAACCCCAAAGGACTGGAGGCCGCCGTAAACCTCGCCACCATGTTCATCCATTTCAGGAAACAAAAAGATTTTATCGTCGGTTCGGCCTACGATGCTCTCACCGTCCTGGACGGGATCGGCGAGGCCGAATACAATGCGGGGATGATGGATGCCGGGTGCCAGGTGCTGCCTGCCGGTAGGATCGCGTCTGCCATTCAATAACCTATTCCTGGACAGTCGAATAAACCCACCTGACGCCGGGCACGGGTCTCTCATCGCACCCACACCCCATCTTCAAATCTTCAAATCTTCAAATCTTCAAATCTTCAAATTCTCAAATCTTCAAATTATCTTTCGCCTCCGGCACAAACTGGAAGACCGGCCCGATGAGGTCGCACTTCTCCAGTTCCCCGCACTCCCCGCAGGTCTGGTATCCTTTCGCGGTAGCACATAACCGTATCTGGCATTCCGCCCAGTGATTGATCTTCACTCCCGGCTCGCGGCAACCGGTGCAGTTGATCATCTCCGGTGTGATCCCCGGCGCGTTATACATCACTTTCCATTTCTCAGCCGTCTGAGCACGAAGGGTATCGTCGTTATGGAGCGTTGCGATCCTTGCATCGCAAGCGGCACAGTTCAGGCCGCAGCAGGCAATGGTATTTTCCATGGATAGGGATTGTTTTAAAGATGGACAATGGTTGGTATCGCAGCCGAAAGTACGAAAATTTATGCAGACAAAAAGCTCTCACCGATCGATCAGCTTATCGCTGCTGTCGGGATATCTTGCTCCCTTTACCGGCACGGATGCTGAAACGTGGTCCAGCTCCATCAGGTCGGCAGGGGTCAGGATAAGGTCCAGGGCCCCGAGATTCTCTTCCAGGCGTTCCGGCCGCCGGGTCCCGGGGATGGGGACGATCCATGGCTTCCGGGCGAGCAGCCATGCCAGCGCCAGACGGGCAGGGGTGGTCTTCTTCTTCTCCGCGATCATTTTGATCCGGTCGATCAGCATCTGGTTGGCTTTCCGGTTTTCCGGCTCGAAGCGGGGTACCGTGTTGCGGTAATCGTTCTCGGCAAACCGGGTGTGCTCGTCGATCCTGCCGGTGAGGAACCCCCTCCCGAGGGGAGCGAACGGCACGAACCCGATGCCCAGCTCCTCCAGCGCCGGAAATACCTTGGTTTCCGGTTCACGCCACCACAGGGAATATTCGCTTTGCAGGGCGGCGACCGGCTGTACGGCATGGGCCCGCCTGACGGTATCCGGGCCTGCTTCCGAGAGGCCGAAATGCCT
>DATJQF010000159.1:0-13891 GCA_035505995.1 Bacteroidales bacterium | reverse complement strand
ACTTTTTCTTCGGAAAATTTTGTGGAAAGCATTTACGCCTGGATCATGCTGACGGGCATACCAGTCCTGGTCTGGAGATCCGGGATTAAAATATTTTCCCTGGACACTTATCGCAAAAACCCCTCGCTGACCTTCTTCCTGCTGAACGGGATCCTGTTGCTCGGGGTGATGTTCCTTTCCAACTGGGTGTATGTGAACGGGGTCGGAAGGCGCTATTTCTCGATCGTTTACGTATTCCTCTGGATGGCGTTCCTCCTGCTCCTCGACACGGAATGGCCGCTGCAAAAGAGATCTGAAGCGGTGGGTGCCAGGTCCCGCAAGACCGACCTGTTCCAGCTGGCCCTGATTTTCATGATCCTGATCGGAGGATTCAGCTCCTTCGATAAATTTTATTTTCCGAAGCGGATCCCGCCGAGGATCGACGTCCTGTCGGACTTCCAGCGGCTGGGGAACATCGGCATCATCGGCGAATACTGGAACTCCTATCTTATCGCCGCGGTGGATCCCGTGCACATCAAAGCCACCCCGTATGATAAGGATATGGTGCGGAACCGGGAGCTGGCCAGGGAAGTGTTCCGGCAACCGAAAATGTATATCGTCCGCGACGGCTGGCTGGATTCTTTTCCCGACACTTTGATGCAATTCGACCACTACATTCTCAAAAAAGGCGAAGAGGTCCGGCTGGGAGACTGCTACATCTGCCGGTACGCGCCGGACCTGCTGTTCATGCAATTCACCTGGCGGGAGATGCAGCACCAGGGGACCGTGGAAGACGATTCCCTTGCCAGCGGGAAACAGTCGATACGGATCGGCGCCGGCTTCGACCGGAAGAAGCACTTCATTTACGGCCCCTTCATCAAGCTCGACCCGGGGATGATCTCGGTCACATTCCGCCTAAAGGCTGCGGATTGCCTGAGCACAAACAACATCGCGGTGCTGGATGTCACCGCCAATTACGGCAAAAAGACCCTGGCCAGCAAGACCCTCCGGGCCTGCGATTTTGAAAAGGCCAATTACTACCAGGATTTCGAGATCCCGATGGAACTGGACAGCACCTATCACGGGCTGGAATTCCGCGTCCTTTACCTCGGCCCCGCGGATCTGTGGTTCGACAAGGTATTCATCAAAGGCAGGATCTGATTCCCCTTATGGAAAGTGAAACTATTAAAGTGTACGGGTATCGCTGGGTGATCCTGGCGGCCTTCATGCTGGCCGTAGTGGCCAACCAGATGATGTGGATCACCTTCGCCCCGGTGACCATCACGGCAAGCGCTTTTTATCACGTATCCGACCTGAGCATCGGGCTGCTCTCGATGGTCTTCATGGTAGTGTACATCTTCATCTCAATGCCGGCTTCCTGGGTGATCGACAGCTGGGGCTTCCGGGCCTCCGTGATGACGGGAGCACTGCTGACGGGAGGTTTCGGTTTGCTCCGGGGATTGCTGGCGAAGTCGTTCACCTGGGTGCTGGTATCCCAGATCGGGATTGCGATCGGTCAGCCCTTCATCCTGAATGCCATCACCATGGTGGCTGCCCGCTGGTTCCCGCTGAAGGAGCGCGGTACGGCGGCAGGGCTGGGTTCGCTCGCCATGTACCTGGGGATCATCCTCGGTATGGTAGTAACCCCGGTGCTGGTGGCCGGCTCGGGAATGGAATGGATGCTGCTTTATTACGGGATCCTGGCCATGCTGGCAGCCGTCGTTTTTATCGTCCTGGCCCGGGAACATCCTCCCACGCCTGCTTCTCCTCCCGGACATGAAGAGCGCTCTGGCATTCTTGAAGGTCTGCGGGTCATCCTGAAAAAAAAGAATTATCTGATCCTGATGCTGATCTTCTTTATCGGGCTTGGCATTTTCAATGCGGTAGCCACCTGGATCGAGGATATCGTCAGACCGAGGGGATTTACCCCTGCCCAGGCAGGAATGGCAGGCGGGCTGATGATCCTGGGAGGACTGGTGGGCGCCGTGATCATGTCGTGGCTTTCGGACCACTACCGCAGACGGATCCCGTTCATCCTTATTGCGCTGGGCGCTGCGGCGGTAGGGCTGGCGGGCCTGACCTTTTCGACCGGCTACCTGATGCTGCTGATCTCCTCCTTTGTGATCGGATTCTTCCTGCTGAGCGCCGGTCCCGTCGGGTTCCAGTATGGCGCCGAGATCGCCTATCCGGCGCCCGAAGGGACTTCCAACGGCATCCTCCTCCTGATGGGACAGATCTCCGGGATTCTTTTCATCATCGGGATGGACACCTTTAAAGTGCCGGGAACGGGATCGATGACCCCTTCCCTGCTGGTCCTGGTGGCCCTGATGATCGTTTCGCTTCTCCTTGCCACCCGGCTGAAGGAATCCCAGTTGCTTTCCGGAAACCGGGAAAAAGAGATCAGCTGACCCATCTCATAAGGGCGGCTATCCAGGAAGGCAGCATACCCTTGAGGAAAGTTTCCCGGTTCAGGTTGATCCATTCTTCCAGCGAGGTCGGGTTCTCCCCGGTCAGCTTCCGGTAGGTACCGGTCACCAGATCCGCTTTCCCTTCCCTCCAGGCTCTCAGATGGCAGAGCGTCTCTATTTCGATGCGTTCGGGGGTCAGCGTTTTATCGTATTTGATCAGGAGCTTTGTGAATTGCTCTTCGGTCAGGTCCAGGTACAGGATCTTTTGCCCCAGCACCCGGGTGAATCTTTCCGCCACTTCAAACAGGTCGATGGATTCAGGCCCGGTAAGTTCATAGTTCTTTCCGTCGTGGCCGTTGGTGGTGAGCACCAGGGCCGACACCTTCGCGATGTCCCGGAGGGCGACCAGTCCCACTTTCCCGTGCCCCGAACATCCGTAGATCGCATGCAGGTAACGGATCGACTCGGCAAAAGCCTGCATCGAGGTTTCTATGACCGAGCTGGGAGAAACCAGCACCCAGGGGATCCCGGAGTTGAACAATATTTCGAGGGCAACCCCGTGAGTCCGGCTCAGTTCATCCCCCTCATGCTTGACGGCTCCGCCGATCTTGGCAATTTGCTTCACCCCGGCTTCTTTAGCCAGCCGGATCATGCTTCCTTCTCTTTCCCCGATCCTCTTGTCCATCGGTGAAGACAAAAATATCCCGTCCACCCCCTCCAGAACAGGCTTAAGGGTTTCCGGCCGGTCCAGGTCGCCGGTAACGATCTCGGCCCGCTCATGCGAGATACTGCATTTGCTTACGTCCCGGACCATGATCCGGACCAGGGCCTCCCTGGACAGCAGTTCGGGGATCAGCGCTTTTCCGAACATGCCATTCCCGGTAGTGATCAATATTCTTTTCATATACGAAACAAAAATATCATATTTTTTATATATTCAAGATTATATTTATATGCAATACCCTTATATTTCGCGGTTTTCCTGTTATTTCCTGCAAGTTATATGTTTTTTTTCTACATTCGCCCACTAATCTTTTTTGGATGTTTAAAAAGATAATCGCCCGTATCCTGGTGAACCGCCAGCGGAAGAGGTACCCCGTGGAGTACCTGGAACAGAAGCATGTGGACCTGAAGCTTCCATTCCCCAATGACAGCTCGTTCTTCTACGGGGGCGACAAGGCCGGCAATGCCTTTATCACCCGGATGGCATTCCGGGATCCGGCCCGCGGGCACGAATACTGGTTCGATTTCTATATCAAAGGGTTAGGTTTTATCGGGTTGAAGGAAGATCCCGGACCCGACGGCGAGGGATTCCAGATGGGAAACCTGAAGTGGGAGCCCATAGAAGTCGGGAAATCCTGGAGGATCACCTATAACGGGCCTTTGACCGATGAGAAAGGAAAAAAATACGAGGCCAATGCCGACCTGGTCTTTACCGGCGAGCATCCGATTTATAATTACGCCGACAGCTCCGACCGGAACCTGATCGCCGGGGCCATCGCTTCCGAAAAATGGAGCCGCGAGTTCTTTGTCAAGCTCCAGGAGTTGTCGCAGACCCATCTGGAGCAAACGGGCAACCTCAAAGGCACGCTGGTCCTGGACGGAAAAAAATACACCTTCGATTTCCGGGCCATGAAGGACCACACCTTCGGTTCCCGGACGTGGCTTACCTGGGACCGGCATTACTGGATCAGCGGACTGGCCGACAACGGGTACCAATGGACGGTGACCACGATCCGCTACCTGTTCCTGGGCAGGCTTTCGGCCGGATTCGTGATCGATCCCGAAGGCCGGGTGGACGCCATCGTGGATTGCACCGACCTGGAAGCCATCTCCAAAGAAAAGCTGTTGCCGGACCAGGGCACTCTTGAAATAAAAATGCGAAGCGGGAAGACGCACCGGATCGAATTCCGGAGGAACGGTCATTTCCCCTATCTGATGGATGGGAAGTATATGATGCGGGAAGCCATCGGCACGTATAAGTTTGACGGGACCGACGGGCTGGGAATGGTTGAATTCGGATTTCATGCCGACAGATATACCCTCTGATAAACCTGACCCGGACATCCCTGCGGGTCAAGCGTATCGTGTTTCGGGTCTCGGGTTTCGGGACTCTTGTTACAGGTCACAGGTAACTTATTACCGGTTCTTTTCGATGAAAAAAGAGATCCTTGATTAAGTTCTTAGATGAGATAGAGAACGAGCCCGCGGGGGGAAAGGCCCGCGGGTTGAAGATCCTGCGGGAGCTGGGTATGCGGGTGCCGGAGGCGTTCGTGCTGATCCATCCCGATGCCGGCTCGCTCGATGAAGATCTTCTCCGGAAGTGCCTGCAGTCACTCGGGGCGGGACCCAAAGCGGTACGGTCTTCGGCCGTCAGTGAAGACGGGCACCAGGCCTCTTTTGCCGGCCAGTTTGAGACCTACCTGAATCTTTCTTCCTTTGAAGAAGTCCGGGAGGCGATCCTTAAATGCATCAAGGCTGCAGACTCCGAGCGGGTGAAGGCCTATTCCGGGAATCTGACCGGGGAAGCCGATCTCCGGGTCTCGGTGATCGTGCAGAACATGGTGGATGCCCGGACAGCCGGGGTGGTATTCTCCGTGAACCCGGTGACCAACCGGCACGACAAGATGGTGATCAATGCCGTAGCCGGGCATTGCGATGAGTTGGTCAGCGGAAAGAAAGATGCCCATCACTATGAGATCTTCCGGAGCGGTTCCGATCTGGAGAAAGCCCGGGAACACAACGGGAAGCTTCTCTCCGCCTCACAGCTCCGCGAGATCCTGGAAGGAACCCTGAAGGCGGAAAAGGAGTTCCGCGTGCCGGTGGACCTGGAATGGGCGATCGACCCTGATGGGGTGCTGAACTGGCTCCAGGTGCGCCCGGTGACCACCCTCAGCGAGGTTCATCTGAATGAGCTGGACACCGTGAAAGAACCTTGTACCGACATCTGGACCCTCGGAAATATCGGCGAGATGATGCCCGGGGTAGCCACCCCGCTCACCTATTCGGTAAGCGCCGAAGCGATCGATTATGGCATGTGCGTGCTGGCCGACAAGACCGGCGCTTATCCGATGGCAAAGCGCACCGGGTACCGGTACATCCAGATGTTCTATAACCGGCTCTTCATCAACATGAGCCATATGATGGACTATCCGAAGAATATCTGGCTGAATAAAAGCGAGGATGTCCAGTTCGCCCTGAGCAGCAAAGTGCCCTATGAGATGGATACGACCTTCGAGTCGCGGCTGCCCCGGAGAGTATGGAATTTTTACCGCCAGGTCAGGCTGACGTCCCGGGCGGGATATCACCTGAAAAAGCTGATCCGGCTTGAAAAGGATTTCCATCTCGATCCGGGCGGGGACCAATACCAGCTTTACAATCAGCTGGATCATTCCCTTCCCCGGCTGCGGGAAGGATTTGCCCATCACCTGATCACCTCCGGGCAGTCCGGCTCCCTCTATTCGGCATTTATCCGCATCCTGACGGGAGACAAGCGGGCTCCGGATGCTTCCGACCATCATATCGCCACCCAGCTGCTGCTGAACATCCCCGAGATCGAAAGCGCCGATGCCGTCAAATCGCTGGAAAGATTTGCCGGGCAGATCCGCGGGGAGCCTGCTTTTGCCGGCCGGTTCACCGGAGTCTCCCCGGAAGAAGCGCTTAAAATTCTACGTAACGAAGCCCCGGACCCGATCAGGACCTCATTCCTGGAATTCCTGAAACGACACGGCCACCGGTGTGTGCGGGAATCGGAGCTGCGCGAAAAACCCTGGGAGGAGAATCCAGTCCGCCTGATCCAGATCCTCCAGCTCAAGGTGAAATCGGATAAGATCCTGCATACTCATCCGGATGCCACCGTGGAGATCCGCAAGGCGTTGCATCATCTTCCTTTCCTGAAGAGGATGATCCTGAGAGCGCTGATCCCGGTTTCCCGGAAAGCCGTGGCCCGGAGGGAGATCTCCAAGGCCTATTCGATAAGGATCCTTAACCGGATCCGCCAGGGTTATAAGGCGCTTGCCGCGATCCTCGTGCAGGAGCACCTGCTGGATGACCCCGATCAGATTTACTTCCTCACCCACCCGGAGATCCGCAAGCTGATCCTGGAGCCGGATCCGGCCTGGAAGGCCAAAGCCTCCCGGCGGAGAGAACTGTTGCCGGAATGCGACCGGCTGGAGTTCCCCGAAGTTAGCAGGGGGATCCCCGAGCCGATCGAGAACGGGGACCGGATGATGCCGGAGGATGGACAACTGACCGGGATCCCGGTCAGCAGCGGCACGGTCACCGGCCGGGTACGGATCATCCATACCCTGGAAGAAGCCGACCGGCTGCAGGAAGGAGAGATCATGGTAGCTTCTTTCACCGATATAGGGTGGACTCCTTACTTCAGCGTCATATCGGGACTGATCACCGAGATCGGAAGCCCGTTGTCGCACGGGGCCGTGGTGGCCCGGGAATACGGGATCCCGGCGGTTGTCGGGGTGAAGGGAGCCCGGAACCTGCTCAGGGACGGCGAAGAGATCCTGCTGGACGCCGACCGGGGCATCATTGAAAAAGTCAATCATCCAAAATAGCTGACCGCCATGGGTAGAATGTTCATCAACAGCATCGGGCATTATGTTCCTCATCATATTGTAGCCAATGCCTACTTCTCGCGCACGTACGGGATCCCGGAAGAGGATATTGTCAGCCGGTCCGGTATCCTGGAACGGCGCAAAGCCCTTTCCCGTGAGAATACCAATACCATGGCCCTGGAAGCGGTTAAGGATGCCCTTCCTTCCCTGCCTTTCCCGGTCGGGGAAGTGAACCTGATCGTGGGAGCCACCTATTCTCCGTTCGACACCGTGGGAACCCTGGCCCACGCCGTGCAGCACCAGTACCAGATCCCGGATACCAAGGTTCTTTCGATCAGCTCCGCCTGCTCTTCCGTATGTAACGCGGTGGAGATCGTGGATGCCTTCTTCCGGACGGGGAAGGCCGACAAAGCGCTGGTGGTGGCTTCCGAGCACAATACCGCTTATTTCAACGAAGGGGATAAAGCCTCCGGGTTCCTCTGGGGCGACGGCGCCGCCGCCATGTTCATCACCCGCGAGAGATTCTCGGCCGACGACCTGGAGATCCTCGATGTCAACACCTCCGGGCTCGGCAGCACCGGCCAGGGCATTAACGGCGTATACCTCCGGCCCAGGGACGGCGGCATCAAGATGCCTTTCGGAAGGGATGTTTTCCTGTTCGCCTGCAAATATATGCATCTCGAAACAGAACAGATCCTCCGGAAGAACCAGATGGAACCCGGGGACCTGGCTTACCTGGTGCCCCACCAGGCAAACCTGCGGATCATCGACTATGTCAGGAAAGAGATGAATCTCCGGGAGGAACAGGTCATCGTCAACGTCGACAAGCTCGGGAACACCGGCTGTGCCAGTTCGCTGATCGGGCTTTCCCAGCATTACCGTAGTTTTAAAAAGAACGATGTCGTCGTGATCACGGTGTTCGGCGGAGGATATTCCAGCGGTGCGATCCTCATGAAAAAGTGATATCCCGGGCAAAAAGCATATCTTTACAGGAAAACCGGGCCTGTCCCTAACACAACTTTCTTTATGAAGAACGCCAGGATCATCTCCTGCCTGAAGCCGGCCCTCCTGCTGTCTCTCCTCTGCACCGCCGCATTCGTTTCACCCGTATCCGTCCGGCAACCGGTCGACCCGGTAGGATTCGCCACGAAAGCCTGGCAGATGGATTCGGTCATGTCCCGCATCCGGAAGCTGCAGGGCAGCAAGATCGAGGAGGCCTTGGATCAGAACGGGATCCGTCCTTACACCCAGTGGAAGATCGCCATCTGTCCGCACGACGATTATGCCTATGCCGGATGGCTTTACCCGGCGATCCTCAGCAACATCAAATCACCGGTCGTGATCCTGATCGGGGTGGCGCATAAGGCAAAAAAATTCGGGGTCGAGGACCACCTGGTCTTCGACAGCTTCTCTTCCTGGAAGGAACCTTATGGCGCTGTCCAGGTGTCGACTTTCCGGGAATGGCTGCTCAACAAGCTGCCCCGCTCGGCCTATATCATCCACGACAGCCTGCAGCAGGCGGAACACTCGGTGGAAGCGATCATTCCTTTCCTGCAATACCGGAATAAAAATGTGGAGATCGTTTCGATCCTGGTCCCTTATATGTCGTTCAGGACCATGGATGGCCTGGCTTTCAACCTGGCGGTGGCGCTGCAAAAGATCATCCAGGAGAAAGACCTGATGTGGGGGCGCGACTTCTCGCTGGTCATCTCCAACGATGCGGTTCATTACGGCGACCAGGACTGGGGCGGCCAGAATTATGCGACCTACGGCTGTGACTCAGCGGGCTATGCCCGGGCGGTCGATCATGAGTACCAGATCATCGGGAACTGCCTGGTGGGCACGCTGGATCAGAACCGGATCCGGTTGTTCACGGAATATACGGTGCAGGATACCAACTACCGGGTATACAAGTGGCCCTGGTGCGGAAGATACTCGGTGCCGTTCGGGCTGCTCACGGCGGATAAGCTGGCGAGGCTCCTCGGGGGGGGACCCCTCAAGGGAACCCTGATCGGGTACCATACCTCTCTCGATCAGCCCCTGATCCCGGTCAAAGATCTGAATATGGGAACTACGGCCGTGGCCAATCTTCACCACTGGGTGGGATATGCTGCCATCGGCTACAAATAAATTTTATCCTTATGGCAACGGTTGAAACGAAATATCTGGGAGAGCTCCGGACCCAGGCGACGCATGTCCGCTCCTCCAATACCCTCGTCACGGACGCACCGGTCGACAACCAGGGGAAGGGGGAATCCTTCTCCCCGACCGACCTGCTGGCGGCTTCGCTGGGAAGCTGTGCGATGACCATCATCGGCATCGCCGCCCGAAAAAACGGGTTCGATGTCGACGGCACCCGGATCACCATCACCAAGATCATGGCGGAGAATCCCCGCAGGGTAGCGGAAGTGGTCGTGGAATTCGTATTCCCTTCGAACAATTATTCCGGCCCCGAAAAGGAGATCATCGAACGGTCGGCCCGCACCTGCCCCGTGGCATGCAGCCTTCATCCGGATCTCAGGCAGACCTGGAAATTCAGTTATTGACCCCCTGCCGGAATTATCCCAGGTAAGATTTGAGCAGCTTGCTCCGGGAAGAGTGTTTCAACCGCCGGATCGCTTTTTCCTTGATCTGCCGCACGCGTTCGCGGGTCAGGTCATACATCGAGGCGATCTCTTCCAGGGTGTAGCTGTGCGGCACCCCGATCCCGTAAAAGAGGTTGATGATCTCGCGTTCCTTTTCCGTCAGGGTCGCCAGCGAACGCTGGATCTCCTTGGCCAGTGATTCCCGGATCAGCAGCTCGTCGGTGCCCGGGGTATCCTCCGCCACAAAAACATCCAGGAATTTCGTTTCCTCATCCTGATCCAGCGGCGCATCCATGGAAATGGTACGGGTCGACATTTTGAGGGTCTCCTGCACCTTGTGTTCCGGGATCTCCAGCGCCGCCGCGATCTCATCCGGCGACGGGGGCCGCTCATACCGCTGTTCGAGCTTGGAAGAAGCCTTGTTCAGCTTGCTCAGCGATCCCACCTGGTTCAGGGGAAGCCGCACGATCCTCGCCTGTTCCGCCAGCGCCTGGAGGATCGATTGCCGGATCCACCACACCGCATAGGAGATGAATTTGAAGCCGCGCGTTTCATCGAACCGGCGGGCGGCTTTGATCAGGCCTAAATTTCCTTCATTGATCAGGTCGGGCAGGCTGAGGCCCTGGTTCTGGTATTGTTTGGCAACCGAAACGACAAACCGTAAGTTGGCCCGGCAGAGCTTCTCCAGGGCAGCCTGGTCGCCGGTCTTGATACGCTGGGCGAGACTGACCTCCTCTTCCGGGGTGATCAGCTCTTCCCTGCCGATATCCTGCAGGTATTTATCCAGGGAAGCAGTTTCCCTGTTAGTGATCGATTTTGAAATCTTTAACTGACGCATTTATCCTCCCCTCTTTCCTAATTTTAATTTAAAATAAATAAATATAGTGAGCAAATATACAATATCAAAAATGCGAAATCAAGTACTTTAACATTTATTATAACCCGATCCCGTAATACGCTCTCATTCCGTTCGGGTAGACCCCTTCGATCAGCACGCCCCCTCTCTTGGAGGTCAGCGCTTCCCTCAGGTCCTGCGAGGACGTGATCGCCTGGCGGTCGACCGCCACCACGATGAATCCCGTCTTGATCCCGGCATCGCGGATCACCCCATCCTCCAGGTGTGTGATCTTGAACCCTCCCTGCAATCCGAACCGCTTCATGTCATTTGCCCCGATCTTCTCAAACGTTGCTCCCAGCAGGGTTATTTTATTTTCCTGGTTCAAGGCGGAACTCTGCAGCGTCAGCGGAAGGGTCAGTTCCTTGCCGTCACGGTACAGCCCCACCTCCATTTTATCGCCCGGGTTATGCTGCCCGATCTCCTCCAGGAGCTCCGATTTGCCGTTGATGGTCCTGTCTCCGATGCGGTAGATCACATCTCCCTTCCGGATGCCGGCCAGTTCCGCCGCGCCTCCCTGGACCACATCTTCCACATATACCCCTTTTACCTGAGGCAGGTTTATCTCCTTGGCCAGCTGGTCATCCACTTCCTTATAATAAACCCCCAGGGCGGCCCGCTGGATCTTTCCGAATTTCATAAAGTCGTCCACCACCTTCTTCACGATGTTCACCGGGATCGCGAAAGAATACCCCACGTAGTTCCCGGTTCCCGATGCGATGGCCGCATTGATGCCGATGAGCTGTCCCTTGGTATCCACCAGGGCTCCCCCGCTGTTGCCGGGGTTTACGGCCGCATCGGTCTGGATGAAGGATTCGATGGCGCTCTGCGAGCCCAGGATGTTGATATCCCTTGCCTTGGCGCTCACGATCCCCGCGGTTACCGTAGAAGTCAGGTTAAATGGATTACCCACCGCGAGCACCCACTGTCCGATCTTCACGTCATCCGAATTGCCGAAGGTCAGGAACGGCAGATTGGTCTCGTCGATCTTGATCAGCGCCAGGTCGGTGCTCGGATCGGTGCCGATGATCTTCGCCTCGTATACTCTTTTATCATTCAGGGTGATGGTGATTTTGGTGGCGTCCTGAACGACATGGTTATTCGTCACGATATAGCCATCGCTGGTGATGATGACCCCCGAAGCCATCGCGGTAATGGGGTTTGACCGGTCATCCGGGTATTGGTGGAAATTGAAGAAATCAAAAAAGTCATCGTACACGCTGCTCTTCTGCTGAAATTCCGTCTTGATATGAACCACCGCATGCACCGACATCTCTGCAGCCGTCTCAAAATCCGGCTCATTCATCGGGGGTGCCGCTGTGTAGCTTGCCTGCCGGACCGGGAGTCCGGGCTCTGCATAAATCGAATACGCCGGATGCTTTTTTTCCGTGAGCCGGTATAATCCCAGTGCTACTACTCCTCCTGCCAGCGCAATCAGGATGAAAATCGCAATCCTTTTCATTGTTACCGAAGATTAAATTTTAAAAACCGTTTCCAAAACGCCCTCCCCATAGGGATAGTATATAGGATGCTGTTAAATTTTGTTAAACCCCGGCAGAATTATCTTTCCGGAAAGTTTCACCTTTTCGTCCGGGACAGATTAAGGGATAAAAACCGTAAAACCTTAATCATCCTCCCATGAAAACTTTCCTGTATCCGTTTTTCCTGTTGAGCGTAACCCTCTCTGCAGGAATGCCACCGGTTCAATATCTGCCAGAAAGACAGCGCACTCCGCTCTTCGAAAATTATGCCAAAGAAGATTCGGGATCATCAGCGGGTCAAAATGTCAGGGTGCTGTTTTACAATGCAGAGAACCTATACGATCCTTTTGACGATCCTGCCAAACTGGATGATGAATTCACCCCGAAAGGGGCCAAGCACTGGACCTACGACCGGTTTTACACGAAGCTGCAGCACCTTGCAAAAACGTTGATGGCTGCGGGCTCCGGGAGTCCTCCGGAAATCGTCGGGCTGTGCGAGGTGGAGAACCGTTTTGTGCTGAACAAGCTGGTCCGCGACACGCCGCTGAAGAGGTTCGGGTATCAGATCCTTCATCATGAATCGCCGGATCCGAGGGGAGTGGATGTGGCCCTGCTTTACCGTCCGGAGTCTTTCAGCGTGATTTCTTTTTCGTGTATCCGGATCCGGTTCCCTTTCGATACCCTTTCCGCCACACGTGATATCCTGTTGGTCAAAGGCCTGCTCCCCGGCAGGGATACGGTAGTGATCCTGGTCAACCACTGGCCTTCCCGCCGGGGCGGATATAAAAGTTCCACTGCGCGCAGGGATTTTGTGGCCACGGTGCTCCGGGCGGAATGCGATTCCCTGTTCGACCGCGATCCAAACTGCAAGATCCTGATCATGGGAGATTTCAATGATGAGCCCGGCCAGGAAAGCATCAGCCGGATCCTGAAAGCAGGAGGCGACACCAGCCGGTTGAAGCCCGGTGACCTCGTGAACCTGATGGGATGCGGAAAGAAGAATTTTCCCGGCACGATACGATACCAGGGGCAGTGGACGATCTTCGATCAGTTCATCGTATCGGCATCCTTCCTGAAGGGTACGGTTGGATATCATGCATTCCCGGAGGATGCAAGAATCATCACCTTGCCTTTTCTGCTTGAGGAGGATGAAAAATATCTGGGATCAAAACTGGCCAGGACATACAGCGGGCCCTCGTACCAGGGAGGCTTTTCGGACCACCTGCCGGTTATGTTGACACTTCATTTTTTGCCATATTAACCACATAGGCACATAATTAACCATATAGGCACATAATTAACCACATAGGCACATAGGACACATAGAAACAAAAAAAATAGATGACGCAAAGAGATTTAGACCAGTTAACATACTCAATCATCGGGTCCGCTATTGAAGTACACAAAGAGCTTGGGCCAGGATTGCTAGAAAGCATTTATGAAAAATGTCTTATCCATCTCCTGCGCAATAAAGGTCTGAAAGTCGTTTCACAAATCCGGGTGCCCTTCCTGTTCAGAGGGCTTCCATTGGACTGCGATCTAAGGCTGGATCTTCTGGTAGATGATCGAATTGTAGTCGAAATTAAAGCGGTGGAGGGTATCCTCCCTATCCACGAAGCACAATTGCTGACTTACCTTAAATTGCTTAATAAGGCAAAGGGGATACTGATCAACTTCAATTGCACGAACATTTACAAAGAAGGTCAGAAAACTATGGTTACAGACTTATACGCATCCCTGCCAAAATAAATCCGGGCTTATGTGTCCTATGTGCCTATGTGGTGAAGAGTTAATCCCAGTGCCCCGGTATCTTCGTTCCGCAGAATTTGCAGGCGCCGTTGCGGAGGTTGTTGGCAAGGAGGGTGAAGCCCTGGCGCTCGATGACGGTCTTTTTGCAGGAGGGGCATACGGTATTTTCGTAGTCGTTCCCCGGGACATTGCCGATATAGACATACTTCATCCCGGCCCGGAC
>DATJQF010000158.1:0-14853 GCA_035505995.1 Bacteroidales bacterium | reverse complement strand
TAATCCCCAATCCGTAATCCCTAATCCCTAATCCGTAATCAATTCGGGAGGTCCCAATAATCCTTCGCAAAATCCCCCCACGAATTGATCGTCTCTGTCTGATCGATGCTGTAAGGGGCCATGGTCCTGCTTTCCAGGTCGAGCTGCCACTGGGGATTGTATACTTCCCCGATCGCATCGGAGTGCAGGAGGAAGAAATCAGAAGTGACCATGTCGGGTGAATAGAAGACAAACTTCTTGTTCCGCTGGTTGTTGTTCAGCGTATAGTATTGCCAGATCTCATAGGGATAGGTGCTGGGCTCGCTGTACTGCGTGCTTCTCACATTGGGAGGGCCGTATTCCAGGAACACGCGCCCGCGGTCGGTCTGGTATCCTTTCTTGACCGGCGTCCCGAAATTATACTGCGCTTTGATCACCTGCTCCCGGTAGGCCAGCCAGGCTTTTTCCGGGTTCGCCGCGTCGCGGCGGAGCCAGAAACCGTAGAAATAATTCTGCAGTGTCTGGAGGTCGGAACTCTTCAGCGCACTTTTGATGAACGCTCGCTCGATGCCGCCGGAAATAGGGTAGGTGCAGCTGATATCCTCCTTCAGGGAATCCAGGCTGGTGATCTTTTCCACGAAAGTATTGGTTACATTTTGCGCGGTCATTTCGTCGAAAGAAAGCTTTGCATGGGGATTGCTCCGCTGGAAGAAGGTTTTGCGGGAGGCGATGACCTCGTTCTGCTGGTTCCGGGCTTCCACCACCAGGTTGTAGTTCCCGGTGGCCAGGTTCTCAATATTGAATTCGGCCAGCAGCACGCCGACCGGTTTCGCGTTCTCTATCCGGACTTTTGCATAATCATTCAGCCGGAGGTTGTTCTCATAGCTTTCGATATAATAGCTGAGAGCGTATTTGCCGCCCGGCCCCAGAAGCTTATCGATGTTATAATACTCGCAGTAAAAGATCATGCGGGTATCCATCTGGGGAAAGAAGTTATAGACGAAGGGCACCAGGTCGTAGCCGCTCTTGGTAAGAACCGTCTGATTTTCGTTCCTGGTGTAAGACTTTACAAACTCGATACCCGAGATGCTGGGCTTGTCGGCCGGGAAATCGACGATAATGGATTGCGAGAACGGGGTTTGCCTGGTCTGCTTGTTCTTGTCGGAGAGCCGGATCTCGAAATCGTAGGTGCCATTGGGTATCTGGAACCGCTGCTCGTCGATGAATTCAAAGTTGTTTTTCGTGGTATCCTCGATCTCAGGGCTGTTCAGTTCATATTTCTTGAAAGCCCGGATCGCGCTGTCCAGCTTGAAGGTCATGACGATCTCCACGGTGGCCTGATACTTTCCGTTATCTTTCCTGACGTATTTCACGCTGTTCCCGGCAATGGTCAGGTAAGTCTCCACATACGGGCCTTCCGGCGAGTTGAAGGTGGAATACGTCAGGAACGCCCACAGGTTCTTGGCGGATCCGAAAAAGGGGAGGAGACAGATAAAGGCAAAGAACAGTATCTTTTTCATTTTGGATCTTTGATTTTAGATTTCAGAATGCATGTTCAATTGCACAGGGACGATTGTCCCGGATAGATTCATGCAAAGGTAGGGAAAAAATCGGTAGGATTTTGCGGAGAGAGAGGGATTCGAACCCCCGGTCCCACATACGCAGGACAACAGATTTCGAGTCTGCCGCATTCGACCGCTCTGCCATCTCTCCGTCACAATGCTTATTATCTTCCTATACCATTTTTTACACTTTTCATTTTTAACTTCTCAGTGCACACGGGTCACTATTCACTGGTATTCAAAGCGCAAAAGTACAATTAACCCGCAATACTCCAATGACTGGCTTGTGCTTCTCGTCCATACACTTCGTGTCCGCCCCACTCCGTCCACTTCGTGGCCGTTTTTTAGGGATTACTGCCTGCCGGCACTGATCCCAACGGGGGGTGGCTTCAATCCAAAAACCCGTCCACTACGTGTCCGTTTTTTTATTTTCTTCGAAAACGGGCGAGCAAGCTCTCCGTTTTCTGCGAAAATAAAAAACTGCCTTCCGGCAGGTTTTTGGATTGGCGGAGAGAGAGGGATTCGAACCCCCGGTCCCGAGGTATCAGGACAACGGTTTTCAAGACCGCCGCATTCGACCGCTCTGCCATCTCTCCGGTGCCGCAAAAGTATAAAAAAATCGGGATTTCCCCGCAACGGCAGGCCTTTATCGTCCCTCAACCGGACGCCTGCCGGTTATGCCTGTCAGTGGTGTTCCTTAGGATAATACAGGGTAAAGAATCTCGAAATATTAAAGCCCAGGAAAATTCCCCCGGTCTGCCACTGGTCAACCGTTTCGGTCAGGATGGCCTCCTCGAATTCCGGAGTGGAATTGGTGAGGAAGATCTGGAATACATGCCCGCCGGTCAGGATGTCCACTCCGACGGAGAAGGAATCATAGGCTTTGGTGGACACCACCTGTCCAGGGAAGATATGATGGTACTCCAGGCTGAAGGAAACCTTCTGGCTTACGCAGAAGCTGCCGCCGGCGCCCAGTGTAAAAATGTCGTTGTGGTCGTCTTTCGTGGCCACCAGGTTCTTATGAACGAGCGAGGGCATGATCTGCAGGGAGACCCACTTCCCGAATTTCCGCGCCAGCTCAAGCTGAAATGCATACGACATCCTCGAGGAGGCATAGTTCGTCCGTTCCGTATCGGTCCACTTCGTGGTATAGATAGCTGTGCCGGCGAACGCGGAGAGCGTGACCGGCATCTTCTTCTTCCCCTTGCTTTGCCTCAGGATCTTGAACTTGACAAAGCCATCCCAGGTATTGTTGTAGGTGTTCAGCCCCACCCCGAAGCCGAACCAGTTCAACGCCCCGTATTCCGCCCCGATGCGGGTGGCCGTCTCCTTCAGCCCGAACAGGTTCTGGTAGCCGCTGTTCAGCGCCCCGAAGTGATGGGAGACCAGGAACAGCGCATTTCCCATCGGCGGGATCTCGGAGGATTGCCCGATCACCAGCCGCGTTGTCTTGAAAGTGCCCTGGATATAAGTGGTCTTAATGGACTCGCTTTTCTGCGGATGGCCCCGCAGGGTGTCGGTCTGCGCGATTCCCCGGGAAATGATGAAACACCCAAGCACCAGTAAAAAGATCCTCATAGGCCGGATTATTTGATTACCTTATCAAGTGTGGCGTGCATCGTGATCTGCACGGTATTGGAAATACGGTTCACCAGGTTGGCGGGGATCGCGATCTGGTAATCGTCCAGGTTAAGATGGAAGGTAACCTCGGCGATCAGCAGATCCTTCTTCACCTCGATGGTCCCGGTCCCGGTGAGGTCACGGGTCACGTTATGGAGGGTCAGCCTGCCCTGCACGGTTACCGGGTATACGCCTTCCTTCCCCAGCCTGACTTCCTTCAGGTTGATGATCTTTCCGGAAAAGTCGCTCTCGGGATATTTGTCCGACTCCACGTACTCTTTGTTGAAATGATCCTGCATCTCCGCCGTGTCGAACACGAAGGATTGCATCTGCAAACGCAAAACCATCTCCCCGGTGGCCCCGTTCAGGGTGATATTGACCAGCCGGTTGCTGGCTTCGATCTTTTCGGCCGGGGCATCGGAGTAAAATCGGATCATTCCGTTCCTGGTAAGGTATTTCTGCCCCTGTGAGGGGAGGGAGAGCCCGGCCAGAAGGATCATCAGCAGGGCGATCTTTGTCAAGGAGTTTCTTTTTTTCATCATGCGTGTTTTTACCCGGGTTTTCATTTCTGCAGTCCCGGTCAGTTGTCGGGAGAGCCGGCGTCAATCCATTTTTTTATCACGGTAATGTTGCAATCGGGTAGCTTGGGAGAGTCTTTCGGCATCGGGTAGAACCCGTTGAAATGATTGATGGCTCCCCAGAGCTTCCCGTTCTGGACCACGACCTGCACGCCCACATAGGTATCCAGGATCACCCCTCCGTTGGCCAGCGCCGTGCTGTGGCACACGTAACAGTTCGATTGCAGGATCGGGACCACACTGCCCGAATAGGTCACGTGGGTGGTATCGCAGGTGGTCTGGGGATAGAGATCTTCCTCATTATCGTAATAACAACCGGATGAAAAAGCCAGGACCGAGGCCAGCATACCGGTAATCCAGAATATTTTTTTCATAGGGGGCAGGTTAGTTGTTTGGAGCGCCGGCATTCACCCAGATGCGGATCTGTGTCAGCTCGCAGGCCGGAAGCTTATTCCCGTTCTTGGGCATAGGGGAAAATCCGGGTACCCAGTTCACGGCGGAAAGCAGGTACCCGTTGGTCGCCACCGCATAAACCCCGTTATAGGTGGAAAGGTCAATTCCGCCGGACGGAGCGGTACCGCTGTGACATCCCACGCAGGATTGCTGCAGGATCGGGTTGATCGTGCCCGAATAGGTCACATTCGATGTGTCGCAAACCGTTGAATTGCACTTGTTATTAAGCGCCCCTTGCAGGATCCATTTGTACACCAGTTCGGCCTGGGCGGAGGTCAGCGGGTTATCCGGCGGCGGAGGCATCCGGTCATCGGGATTGCCGGTGATGATCTTCTGGTAGAGATCGCTGGACTCAGGGTGAAAAGGTTCGACACCTCCGTTCATGATTCCCTGGTAAGTCGTCAGGGTAAGGTCCCCCTGATGGCTTGCTTCGTCGTGACAACCCGATTTCGCACAATTCGAGTTGATCAGGGGGA
Source organism: Bacteroidales bacterium (assembly GCA_035505995.1). GTDB lineage: Bacteria > Bacteroidota > Bacteroidia > Bacteroidales > FEN-979 > DATJQF01. The sequence goes on along the minus strand of DATJQF010000158.1, from coordinate 10,185 downwards.
GGATATCGTTGTAGAAATAGACGGTATCCGGACTGCACTTCACCCCCGTATCGGGTGGCGGAGGGGTGATGGTGTCGTTAGGCTTGGTGTTCGAGGTGATCTCCGCTTTATGCTTGCACGAAAAAAATGCCGCCACCACCACTAATAGGAAAATAGACAATGGGATTCTCATGCACTTCCTATTAATAGGAATTTTACAGAATACTTGCCCGGGGATAATTCCCCCTGCTTCAATTTCTCTGCTAATATATAAAAATTACCGGAAAATTCATACCTGGTTGCCGGAGTCAAAAAAATCCGGTATGTTTGATACAGGTTTAATTGCTACCGGTTTGAAAAAAGAGACGTTGGATCCGGGTTCCCTCGACCTGGTGATGCAGGAGAATGAATTCGTGGTCTATTACCGCGACAAACCGCTCCTGACGGCAAAAGGGAACCGGTTGAGCCATCCCAGTGAGCGGCTGTTGCAGAACATTGTCGCCGACCTCCAGGTAGGAGGGCCTCCCGGTGAGGAGGAGGGGATCGGGTTTTTACGGCTGCTCGAATTCCGGAAGGATTTTATTGATGAGGGGAATGATCTGATTGCGCGGGGCTTCGACCGGATCCTGGCTTCGGATGCATTTGTGCGGATGAAAACCGGCAGGAAGGAGGATGGAGCGCAGGATAAGGAGAGGCTGGCCGGGACTGACGGAAAGCTCATCCAGGCGGTATTCTGGACCTTCTCGATCGTGATCCGGAGTCTGAACGCCTTTCTGCAGGAGAACATCCGGAACCTGGAAACAGAAGCAGAGGCGGATCACCCCTTCATCGCGGTGCTCCGGAAAGAATACCTTGCCCAGACGCCCGAAGTAAGGACGGTTATAAATCTGCTCTCCGGATCCCACCGTTCGGGGGTGGTCCTTCCGTTCCTGTTTGCAACGGGGAGGATCTCAGCATCGGAATATGCCAGGTCCTGTATTTCTGTCGGCATCCGGAATACAAGCTCCGGGGACGGATCAAACCCGGTCCCGGAATTTCCTTACCCGGAATTGAAAAAAAAGGAGGACCGCGGTGATGCGGCTGCCCGGTACCAGCTTTACTTCCGGGAAGCGACGGTGGCCGGCGATTTTCTTTATTTCCATACGGGATCCGGCAATACAGGGATCCCGGTCTTGCAGCAGATCAAAAGAGGAGAGGGGGCCGACCTGGAGTTCAAATCCACCTTGCGGTGGGATCTGAAAGCAGGTAAGACCAATGCCCACGTGGAGAGGGCATGTCTCAAGACGATCTGTGCCTTCCTGAACTCGGACGGAGGAACCCTGCTGATCGGTATCCGGGACGACGGCTCGGCGGAGGGAATCGAAAGCGACAGGTTCGCCAACGAGGATAAATTCCTGCTGCACCTGTGGACCCTCATCCGAACCTGCCTGGGACGGGATGTAAGCCCCTATATACGGACCTCACTGGAGAAGCTGGATCAGCGGACGATCTGCCTGGTAAGATGCCAGTCGGTCGCACGTCCCGTTTTCCTTCGCCAGCCCGGTTTTGACGAGGAATTCTTTATCCGCCTTGGGCCCAGCACCTCCTCCCTGGATATCAGCGAAGCGCTGAAGTATATTGAAGACCGGGGACGGAAAACAGAGGATGGAAAATAAAGGATGGAGAGCACCCGGCTCTTAGTGCCCGGGATAGAACGGACTGTATAAAGGACCCACGGGCGAATACGCCGAATACGGAGAATAAGGACTCCCGTAATACGGGTTAACAGATCCCCGGCTGTACCCTATGCTTCCTTCCAGGAAAACATTCTTCCCCAGCCGGTACTGGACATCAAGGTTCCCGCCGTAGGGCTCATCCTTCAGGTAGGGATTGTTCAGCCCCGGGCTCTCGTAAATATTGACTTTCTTGAAAACCGTGCCGGAGATGGAAAGCCGGTCATTCACCAGGTATTGCCCGCTGATCCACAGGTACGCGCTGGTCACGTCGCCATGATACGGGCCGGATGAGTAGAAATCGTAATAGGGCGTATACCCGTTCAGGGAAGTGGTGGTGATGCTGACCCCTCCGCTGACCCGGAACCTCGGGCTCACCGTATAGGAGAGCTGCGGGGAAAGATACGTTCCCCAGGCGCTGCCATAGCCGGAGGAGGTCGAGAACCAGGTGCCGGCCTGCACATGGACCTGCGTTTTATGGGGATCAAACCCGAAGGTATTTGCGGACGGTCCGATTCCCTGCGAGGAAGTATCCGGGAAAACGGTCTGTGCCGGCAATGGCCGGGCAGCAAGGAAAAGGATCGGCAGGAGCAGGAAGAGGGCCTTTGTTTTCATACGGTATTGCAAAGGTAATTCATTTCAGGAAATTCAGGTTCTGAGCGAATAAAACGTTTGTTTCTCCGTGATTCGTATATCGATGGTTTTTAAAAGCAGGAATTTCACCAGGATATTCTCGGCTTTGGAGCGTGGGATTTGCGCCAGCTTGCTGAACCTGGCCAGCGTGATGGTCGGGTTCCGGGAGAGATGCTCCAGGAGGATCTTTTCGTTCTCGGTGAATTTCAGGTAAACCCCCCGGGGCTTCTTCTCGCTTTCCCAGACTTTCATCAGGACCCGGTTGGCCAGGAGGTTCTGGTCGGCCACCCGGATATAGGCCATCCATTTGTCATCTTTATGGGCTGCAAGATGAGGCTTATGGTCGCTTTTGGCGATGATGATCTCCAGCACGGTTTTCCCGTTGATGGTCCATTCCTTGAAAGTAAAGGGAACCGGGGGCCTGGAATACATCTGGGCGGCAGCATCCAGCATGTAGAACTCCTCGTCCGAGCGCACGCCGGCGATCGCACCGTTGTCCTTGACGCCGATCAGGATCCTTCCCCCGTCGGTGTTGGCGAAAGCCACCAGGGTACGCGCCAGCCGGCGGGCATCGGTGATCTCGAACTTGAAATCCAGCTGCTGATGCTCACCTTCCCCGATCAGGTTCTGGATATAGCGGCTCATGTGGAGGAAGATTGAAGGCGGTGGTATAGGTCACCAGGTCACCAGGTCACCGGGTCACCGGGTCACCATCTCACTATTTAAAGAAATGAGATATTATCCCTTGCCGTGATCTTTTCGCAATAATGACATTTCAGCTTCAGGTCCTGTTTGTCGATCACCGTGAACCGCGTGGTGATCTGCTCGTGGTTGGTGATGCAATTCGGGTTGAAGCATTTCACGATCTTCTCGACGGAATCCGGCACTTCCACTTTTTTCTTTTCGGTCACCTGGAATTTTCTGATCACGATGAGCGTGGCATTCGGCGCCACCAGGGCGATCTTGTTGATCTCGTCCGGCTCGAAGAATATGTTGCTGACCTTGACGATCCCCTTCTTTCCCATTTTCCGGCTGTCGAGGTTGATCCCGAACAGCAACAGGTCCTCCGCACCGCCGAGGTTCAGGATCCGAACAACCTGGAAAACATTCTTACTGGGGATATGGTCGATCACCGTCCCGTTCTCAATTGCAGAGACCTTCAGTTCCTTAACGGCATCTTTCTTTTCCATGGCGGGGGATGTTTGCTTTTTGGTCATTCGTCATTCGTCATTTGTCATTCGTAATCCGTAATCCGTAATCCGTAATTTGTAATTCACTTCACTCCCAGGATAGAGGCGAGCAGCGCCTGGCGGATGAAGACCCCGTTGAGGGCCTGGGAGAAATAGTAGGCCTTGGGGTTGTCGTCCACATCCACGTCGATCTCATTCACGCGGGGCAGAGGGTGCATGATCCGGAGCCCGGGCCGTGCCTGTCCCAGCATCTGGTTTCTCAGGACGAAAAAGTTCTTCACCTTTTCATATTCCATCGGATCGGAGAACCGTTCCTTCTGGATGCGTGTCATATAAAGGACATCCACCTTCGGGATGACTTCCTGCAGCTCGGTGTACTGGAAATAGGCCAGGTTCTTTTCCTTGATGTGGATCTTGACCGAGCTGGGCAGTTTGAGCTCGGGCGGGGAAACCAGGTGAAAGGTGGTGTTGTAATTGGTGAGGGCGATCACCAGCGAATGAACGGTGCGGCCGTATTTGAGGTCTCCTACGAAGGCGATGTTGAGGTTATCCAGCGTCCCCTGGGTCTTCCGGATCGAATACATGTCGAGCAGCGTCTGTGTCGGATGCTGGTTGGCCCCGTCGCCGGCATTGATCACCGGGATGCTCGCGACCTCGCTGGCAAACCGGGCGCTCCCTTCGCGGGGATGGCGCATGACGATGATATCGGAATAGTTGCTGACGGTGCGGATGGTGTCGCGCAGCGATTCGCCTTTCTGCACGCTGGTGGAACCCGGTTCGGAGAAACCGATGATCCGGGCGCCGAGCCTGGAAGCGGCGCTTTCAAAGCTCAGCCGGGTGCGCGTGGAAGGCTCAAAGAACAGGGAGGCCACCACGAAGCCTTCCAGGATCCGCTGGGAGGGCTTTTTCTCAAACTCCCCGGCCAGGTCCAGGATCCGGATATGCTCCTCCCGCGTGAAATCGTTGATGGAAACCAGGCTTTTGTTTTTCATACCGTCGCGTGTTGGTTCAGACAAAGATAAAAAATAAGCCGTCCTTTCTGGACGGCTTACGTTTATTTCACTTTTATTTTCTGTTTCTTCAGGAAGGCGGTCAGGATCTCCTCCAGGTCCGGCTTCCCGATCTCCTGGAGATCGTAGTAAACCCTCGTATTCGGCTTTTTGATCCGGACGATCCGGTTCAGGTCGATCGGGGTCCCGATGATCACCGAGTCGCAGTTCGTCCGGTTGATCGTGGTCTCCAGGTCCTTCACCTGCTGATCCCCGTAACCCATCGCCGGCAGCAGCTTGCCGATATTGGGATAGATGCGGAAGGTCTCGGCGAGCTTTCCTACGGCAAACGGCCTGGGATCGATCATTTCCGCGGCTCCGAATTTCTCGGCCGCCACCACCCCGGCGCCGATCTTCATTTCCCCGTGGGTCAGGGTCGGGCCGTCCTCAATGACCAGCACGCGCTTTCCGCGGATGACCGCTTCATTATCCACCCGGATGGGGGATGCGCCGTCCACGACGGTGGCGTTGGGATTCAGCTTCCGGATATTGTCCCGGACGGTCCGGATGTGTTCCGGGCAGGCCGAATCGATCTTGTTCAGCACGACCACGTCGGCGATACGGATATTCACTTCACCGGGATAATAACCCACCTCTGCGCCGGGACGATGCGGATCGGCCACGGTGATCATCAGGTCGGGCTTGTAGAAGGGGAAGTCGTTGTTGCCGCCGTCCCACAGGATCACATCACAGCCCTTGGGATCCTTCTCGGCCGCCCGCAGGATGGCCTCGTAATCCACCCCGGCGTAGATCACATTACCGCGCACGACATGCGGTTCATATTCTTCCATCTCCTCGATCGTGCACTTGTGCTTTTTCAGGTCGGCCACCGTGGCAAACCGCTGGACTTTCTGTGCCACCAGGTCGCCGTAAGGCATGGGGTGACGGACCGCCACCACTTTCAACCCCTTGGCCAGCAGGATCTCGATCACCCGGCGGGAAGTCTGGCTTTTGCCGCATCCCGTGCGGGTGGCTCCGATGGCGATCACCGGCTTGGTGCTCTTCACCATGGTATCGGCGGGACCCAGCAGGAAGAAGTTGGCCCCGGCGGCGTTTACGATGGAGCTGATGTTCATCAGCCGCTGATAGGGAACATCGCTGTAAGCAAAATTGCAGAGGTCCACCTTGAATTTACGGATAAGTTCCGGCAGCTCCGCTTCGGCGAAGATCGGAATGCCCTTGGGATAGAGCTTCCCTGCAAGCTTGGCAGGATATTTTCTACCGTCGATGTCCGGGATCTGGGCAGCGGTGAACGCTACCACGTTGAAATTGGGGTTATCCCGGTAATACGTGTTGAAATTGTGAAAGTCACGGCCAGCCGCGCCAATGATAATGACGTTTTTCTTCATATAATGGTTTTTGATTTCTTCAAGCAATTACAGCGGTGATGCCCGCAAGAAGTTGAGAATGCAAACCTACTTATTTTAATCCAATTACACAAACCGGCCCCGGAATATTCAGTGAAATTCCTTTACCTTTGCGGGGTAACCACTACCCGGATGATCGAGCAACTGCTGGCCAGGCAAACTTCGGAAGCCCTGAAAAAACTTTACGGCGACGGCCCTTCACCGGGAGAAGTCTCCGTTGAAAAGACGCGGAAAGAGCAGGAAGGGGATTTCACGATCATCGCTTTCCCGTTCACCCGGTACTCGAAAAAGTCCCCGGAATCGACCGGACAGGAACTGGGTGCGTACCTGAAACAAGCTGTTCCGGAGATCCGTGAAGCGGGAGTGATCAAGGGATTCCTGAACCTGATCCTGGACGACTCTTTCTGGATCCGTTTTCTGGAGGAAAATATCGGGGACCCCCGATTCGGCCTGCCCGAGCCCTCCGGGAAGGATCCCGTACTGGTTGAATTCTCTTCCCCCAACACCAACAAGCCGCTGCACCTCGGGCATATCCGCAACAACCTGCTCGGCTATTCGCTTTCCGAGATCCTGAAGGCTGCCGGCCACCGGGTGATCCGGCTGAACCTGGTGAACGACCGCGGCATCCATATCTGCAAATCGATGCTGGCTTACCAGAAATGGGGGAACGGCGAAACCCCTCAGTCGGCGGGGATGAAAAGCGATCATCTCATCGGGAAATATTATGTGCTCTTCGACCGGAAATACAAGGAGGAGATCGCGGCCCTGGTCAGCCGGGGAATGGAGCCCGAGGAGGCGGAGAAGCAGGCGCCCCTGATCCTTGAAGCCCAGGAGTTGCTTGTGAAATGGGAAAATAACGATCCGGAGACCCGGGCGCTCTGGGAGCAAATGAACCGGTGGGCTTACGAGGGCTTCGGGGAAACCTACCGGAGGCTGGGGATCGTCTTCGACAATACGGAATATGAATCGCAGGTATATCTGATGGGCAAGGATATTGTCCGGAAAGGCATGCAGGAAGGCCATTTTATCCGGAAAGAGGACGGCAGCATCTGGGCCGACCTGACCGGGTACGGTGCCGATGAGAAGCTGCTGCTCCGGGCCGACGGAACCTCGGTGTATATCACCCAGGACCTGGGCACTGCGGAAAACAGGTACCGCCACTACCATCCTTCCGTAATGATCTATGTCGTGGGCAATGAGCAGATCTATCATTTCGAGGTGCTGAAGAAAGTGCTCACCCGGCTCGGGAAAGACTGGGCGGAGAAGATCTACCATCTTTCCTACGGGATGGTGGAGCTGCCGGAAGGGAAAATGAAATCCCGGGAGGGGACCGTCGTGGATGCCGACGACCTGATCGGTGAGATGGAGGAGACGGCGGAACGGACTACCCGCGAACTCGGGAAAGCCAATGAAATGGAAGAAAGCGAGGCGAAGCAGCTTTTCCATACCATCGGCATGGGAGCCCTGAAGTACTTTATCCTGAAGGTCGATCCGAAAAAGAACATGCTCTTCGACCCGCAGGAATCGATCGATTTCAACGGGAATACCGGGCCTTTCATCCAGTACACCTATGCCCGGATCCAGTCCCTTCTCAGGAAAGCAGGCGAAGCCGGTTATGCTGCCGGAGGATCCGGTTCCGGACCGTATAATTTACTTCCGGGAGAAAAGAGGATCATCAAGCTGATCTACCGCTTCCCGGAAACCCTGCAGCAGGCCGCCCTGCAGTTAAGTCCCGCGCTTATTGCCAACCACATCTACGAGCTGGCAAAGGAATACAACCAGTTCTACCAGGAAGTCCCCGTACTGAAAGCGGAAGATCCCGCTGCCATCGGGTTCAGGGTGAAGCTTTCCTTCTTTGCCGGGGAGATCATCCGGCGGTCGATGGCCCTGCTGGGCATCGGGGTTCCCCAACGTATGTAAGCGTTCTCCATAAAAAAAGGCTGCACCTTCCGGGCAGCCTTTCTTTTGCAGATCCATCGGTTTAATTCACGACGATCTTTTTGATAAAGGGTTTGTCATGGATGGTCAGCTTCAGCAGGTAGGTCCCCGGGTTTAAGGCCGATGTGTTGAGGGAGAATTCCCGGGTCGTGGGAACCATCTCTATCACCGATTTACCGACCAGGTCCGTGAGCTGCGCCTGCTGCACGTCGAAATTGGCCCTGACATTCAGCATCTCGTGCGCCGGATTCGGATACACCGAGATCGACACATTGGACAGGTCGTTGATCCCGACGCCGCCTACATAAATATAATCGGTCTTGATCAGGGTGTCGGCGGTGTAGCTGTTGTAAACTTTCAGCGTGACGTTGAAGCTCCCCGGCGTGTTGTAAGTGATCGGGGGAGGGGTGGCGCCGGTATAGGTTCCGGGCGAACCGCCTTCAAATACCCAGACCGAGCTTACGGGGAAACCGTGGGATTCGTTGGTGAAGTTGATGCTCTGTCCCAGCGCGATGGCCGTATAGTCGGCTTCAAACTTCGCCTGCAGCGGAAGCAGGGAGTCGCCCGTAAAAACGAACATTCCGCCGGTCGATTTCTTGGCTGAAGCAATGGATCCGGCCCAGCCGGTTGCGACATCCACCCAGGAGGAAGCCTGGAAATCGTACCCGTCGTTGATGGAGGTCCAGTTATGTCCTCCGTCGTAGCTGTAGCAGATCCCGTTCGACCCGGCCGCACTGGTGGATCCCACATAAGTGGCCGTTGTGCCCGGGACGTAGGTGTTATAACGGGCATACCAGCTGCCGCCTACGGTCCAGGAGGTCCAGGTCGCGCCCCCGTCGGTGGTCAGGTTGATGGTGGGTTCAATGCCCAGGTCCAGGTACGACCGGAAGGCAAAGCCGTTGTTGGCGTCTGCAAACATGGGGGCAACCGTTTCAGTGGCTCCATACGCGGTGAGGGAAGCGGTCCAGGTATAACCCTTGTCGGTGGAGTGGAAGATCCTGCCTGCATTCGTTCCGAACCAGATGTTATCCCCCACGGAGCTATAGTCGCCGGTGATCCCGTATTCCCCGGATCCGGGATCGGGAATATCGGATTGGGCCACCCGGTTCCAGGTGGTACCGCCGTCGGTCGTGGTATAGATCTCAAAATACCCTCCGTTCGGGTCACCTACGGCGACTCCGTTCAGGTTATCGAAGAAATGCATCAGGTCGGCAAAGGAACCCGAACCGTAAGCGGATCCCTGCTTGGCCCAATGCGCGCCCCCGTCGGTCGTCTTGTACAGGCCCTGGTTGTTGCCGGTGTTGAAAACGGCCCAGCAGGTGGTTTCATCGATGGCAAACAGCTGCGAGAGCCCGGATCCTGCATTGAAAGTTCCCTTGGTCCAGGTCTGCCCGGCATCCGTGGATTTTGTGTAAACGTCCAGGATCGAACCATCGGCGGCGATCCCGTATGCCCAGAGAGCCTGCGGGTTGTTCATGCCGATGGAGATCTGGCCGACCCCCTGCCCGGTATTCAGGTTGGAATTGACCAGGGTCCATCCCGTCTGGCCGATCATCAGGGATGAGAAAGCCAGAACTGCCATTAAAGTGAGTAGTGTTCTTTTCATGTTCGTGGGGTTTGGTTTTAAAGTGGTTGTTTTTACAAACATACGATAAATTTATAAAAAACAAAAGGCCGCCCTTCCGGGCAGCCTTTCGTTTGGAATAACATTCCTTTAGTTTACCACGATCTTCCGGATGTATGGCTTTTCGCCAATGGTCAGCTTCAGGGTGTACACACCCGGGTTCAACCCTTCGATATTCAGGGAGAACTCTTTGCTGTCCATGGTCTGATCGACCACCACCTGGCCTACCAGGTTGAAGAGCTGAACGGCTTCCACATTATCCGAAGTTTTGACTTTCAGCATCCCGTGCGCGGGGTTCGGGTAGATAGTTACCGAGGCATAAGGCACTTCATTGATGCCTACGCCGCCTACGTGGATATAACCTGTTTTCAGCAGGGTATCGGGACCAAATGAATTCGTCGCGATCAGCCGGGTATTGAAGGTTCCCGGTGAGTTATAAGTGATCGGGGGAGGGGTTTTCCCGGTGAAAGTGCCGGGGGAACCTCCGTCGAAGGTCCAGGCATAGGAGGTGGCAGACCCGGTGAGATTCGTATAGGTGACCGTGCTGCCCAACGTGAGGTTGGAATCGCTGGCGATGAAGTTAGCATTGGGCAGTGCAAACACGCCTTCCCATTTGAACATCCCGTCGTTGGGAGGATCCTGGACAAAGGTCCCCACCCAGCCGGTGGAGTCATTCAGCCAGTCCTGGGCCAG
>DATJQF010000157.1:0-17052 GCA_035505995.1 Bacteroidales bacterium | reverse complement strand
GATCGCCCTGGCCGGTTATTTCGCAGGGGCACTGTTCTACTACCTGCAGCATCTCATCTTTCCATAAATATGCTTTCCAACCATCGTGTCAAAAACCCAAACATCATGAAAAAGAGCCTTTTGATCGCGGCGATGCTGCTTCCGCTGCTGCTCACGTTTTGCAAGCACGAATCCACAGTAAGAAAAGTCGATCTTTCCGGGCCCTGGAGATTCCAGAAAGGCGATGACCTGTCGTGGGCGGCACCCGCATACGACGACCGTAAATGGGATACGCTGCTCCCCACCACCTGGTGGGAAGAGCAGGGATATAAGCGGCTGGACGGATTCGGGTGGTACCGGGTGAAGTTCATCATCCCCTCCGACCTCAAGGTGAACGCTTTCCGGAAAGACAGCCTCCAGTTCCTGCTGGGCAAGATCGACGATTGCGACCAGGTCTTCCTGAACGGGGTCCTGATCGGCGAGAACGGAGTGACGATCCGGGGAAATGAGAAGCCGGGCAACGATTTCATCACCGTCCGGGACAAATGGGACCTCGACCGCCGGTACGTGCTGTCCGCCGATGATCCGAGGATCCTGTGGGACCAGGAAAATACGCTGGCCGTGCGGGTGTTCGACCAGGGCGGTTACGGAGGGATGTTCTCCAAGCCGTTTGAGATCGCAATGGTGGACCTGAAGGATTACGTGAAATTCGATTTCTCGTTCTCTGCTTTCACGTTCGAGGGGGATACGGCGGTATCCAGGAAATTCACGCTGCAGAATAATTATGGAAAAAGCGATTTCAGGGGGGTGCTGGAATGGAAGGTGGTCTCCTACGAAAACGGAAATACCCTCTATAAGAAAGATTCTGTCATTGTCCTCGACAAGAACGGCAAAAGCCAGTACCGGATGAGGTTCCTCACCGATCCGCAAAAGCCGTGCTATGCCGAGCTGACCTTCACCGAGACTACCACCGGCCATAGGGTCACGGAAACCCTGGAGGTCCCGTATATCTGGACCCCCGCCCCCACCCCGCAGCCCAGGATCAACGGCGCAAGGGTGTTCGGGGTCAGGGTCTGGTCGCCGTTCCGGTTCAAGGTGCCTGCCACGGGACAGCCCCCGCTGAAATACTCTGCCGAGGGGCTGCCGCAGGGATTGAAGATCGACTCCCTCAGCGGACAAATTACCGGCATGCTGAGCAAGAAAGGCGAATACCCGGTGAAGCTCAAAGTGACCAATGTGCTGGGCAAGGCGGAAGGCGGGCTGAAGATCGTTTGCGGCGACCTGATCTCCCTCACCCCTCCGATGGGATGGAACAGCTGGAACTGCTGGGGACTGAGCGTCAGCGATGAAAAGGTGAGGATCTCTGCAGGACTGATTAAATCGATGGGACTGATCGACCACGGCTGGACTTATGTCAATATTGACGACGGCTGGGAAGACAAGCACGACAAGGACGGGAATATTCTTACCAATTCGAAGTTCCCCGATATGAAAGCCCTGTGCAGCTATATCCATTCGCTGGGGCTTAAGGCGGGCATCTACTCTTCCCCGGGCACCAAGACCTGCGGCGGATATGAAGGCAGCTTCACCTTCGAGGAGAAGGATGCGAAAGCGTATGCCGACTGGGGCATTGACTATCTCAAGTACGACTGGTGCTCCTACGGCCGGATCGCCCCCGATCCCACCCTCGACCAGATGAAATACCCTTACAAGGTCATGAGGCATGCGCTCCGCCAGGTACCCCGCGACATTCATTACAGTCTCTGCCAGTACGGCATGGGGAACGTCTGGGAATGGGGCGCCGAGGTGGACGGGAATTCCTGGCGCACGACCGGGGACATCGAGGACACGTGGGAAAGCCTGTCGGCCATCGGCTTCAGTCAGAACAAATGCTCTCCCTATGCCCAGCCCGGCCGCTGGAACGATCCCGACATGCTGGTGGTGGGTTGGGTCGGCTGGGGTCCGGCCCTGCATTACACCCGGCTGACGCCCAGCGAGCAGTACACCCACATCACGCTCTGGTGCCTGCTCTCGGCTCCCCTGCTCATCGGCTGCGATCTGAGCCAGCTCGATCTCTTCACCCTGAGCCTGCTCACCAACGACGAGGTACTGGCCATCGACCAGGATCCGCTGGGCAGGCAGGCGACCCAGGCAAAAGCCAATGAGAAGTATCAGATCTGGATAAAAGACCTGGAAGGCGGAGGCAAGGCGATAGGGCTGTTCAATCTTACGGATCAGCCGCTCAATGTCCCTGTGGACCTGAAGGAACTGGGGTTGACGGGCAGGCTGAACCTACGCGATCTCTGGAAGCAAAAGGACTTAGGCCAGGCGGAAAATCACTTCGAGATGAATGTCCTGCCGCACGGGGCAGTGCTGGTGACGGTGATACGGTGACCTGTCACGCGTAACGCGTAACGTCTATTTATTCAACTGGGTCACGCACTATCTGGCCCTGTTATTATCCCTGTTAAAAAAAAATCTTTCAGATAAAGATAATATCTGATTTTTTACTATATTTCCGGATGAATGGAGAACCCTTTACTTAACTCTATATCATATGAAAGCTTTTATCAGATTCATTTGTAATTTGATAACTGCCATAGTCCTTTCCTTTATTCTTTCTTCTGCAGCTTTCTGTACCGGAAGCATCTCCGGGGTCGTGGTAAACTGCTTTAACGGGGTCCCTCTGGGTGGGTCCACCGTTACGGTTTTTCCGCCCGGGAGCTCCGTTACAGCGGCTGCAAACGGCAGTTATACCCTTACCAACATCCCTGCGGGGAGTTACACGGTGCAATGCACCAAGGCCGGATATATCACTCAGACCAAACCGGCCGGGGTGATCGACAACCAGAACACCATTGTTAACTTCTGTTTAAATCCGGTTACCGTTACGGTTACCGGGACTGTGACCGACGGCTGCACGGGGGATCCTGTGCCACTGGCACGTATTTGGGTTACTCCGGTCGGTGGTTTTAACACGTTCTCAGACAACAACGGAAACTACACGCTGCATATCTATCCCGGGGGAATCTATAGCCTGCATGCTAAAAAAACAGGTTATCAGCAAATCGATATACCTGCAATGAATTACGTTGCAGGAAATAACTACATACAAAACTTATCCTTCAGTCTCGATCTATTGCCGTCAATAAACCTGTCTGCATCCGTTGATACGGTTAACGATCATGTTGATCTCAGCTGGGATGCACCCGGCAGATACTATGACCTGTTTTATGACGATGGGGTACCCGAGACATGCTCCTCCTGGGCATTGGAAGGTAATATCAATGCCGTAAAATTCACACCGCCGGCATATCCCGGAAAAATCATCTCCTTCGATATAAATTTTTGTTCCGGAAGCACGAATTTTCCGTTCCAACTGGTGATATACGATGATGACGGACCTTCAGGACAGCCGGGAACCATTCTCGGAGGACCCTATATGTTTACGGCAATCCAAACAGGATGGAATTCCTACCAGCTCCCCCAGCAGATCCAGATCACCTCAGGAAATTATTATATGGGCGTAATCCAGGTAGGGGATTCGCCCGGTTGTGTAAAATTATCAACGGATACCTCTGCACCGCAGTTGCGGAGCTATCAATGTAATGTTACCGGCGGGGGCCTTTGGATGCCTGCAGGAGTTAATTTTTTGATCAGATCCGGTAATTTCGGCAATACCGGTTCTTCTCCTTGTATTATTAACTACCATGTTTGGCGGTTTGTGGCCGGACAAGAGAGCAATCCCTCGTCGTGGGTAAGTATTGCAACAACTTCCTCTAATTCTGCCATAGATAATGCATGGCCTGTACTTTCCTGCGGACTCTGGGAATGGGCCGTTGTTACTTCGTATCTTCCGGGCGGGAATAATTCACCTCCCGATTTTTCCAATATTGTTCCGAAATGCTATACCGCAGCATTTCACATGCACGCTCAGAAGTGCTGCCCATCTTATGATTCGGTTGGCGTCAGTGTCAGGTTTACTTATCTGGACACCCCTGATACCACCTTTTATAAGACGACGGATTCCACGGGATGGATAACCATTCCGGATATGTGGAAAGGCCATTACCTGGTACTGTGCCAAATGTTTGGTTGTAAGACGTATGAAACAACCATCAATGTTCAAAGTAATACGACCCTCTATATAAACCTGGATCCGCCCACTCTGCCTCCCCGTAATCTATTTGTTAACGATCAAAGTCTGGTGGCCGACTGGAACAGTCCTCTTGAGTCTTACCAGAGTTATCATGAGACCTGGTCCACCGGATATTTTGATCCAAGTCAATGGAACACGTCAGGATGCCCGAACTGGACTGTTACTTATGGAGCCGGAAATCCGGCACCCTCTGCAGAATTTTACTGGTTTCCCGAATTGACTGATTATAATGAATATCTGACAAGCCGCCTGCTGAACACACCCAGTTTTTATAATAACTCCGTGATATTGGGTTATGACATTTATCTCAGTAACTATGCAGCAGGAGGGAACAATCATATCTCCGTTGAACTCGGAAAAGGAAGCAACTGGACGGTTCTTCAAACGTATGACGATAGCGGAGGAAGTATTCCGTGGACGCATGATGAGATCAATATCACACCGTATTCCGATTCCTCTTTCCGGATCCGTTTTCATGTGTTCGGTGATGACACCTATTATATCAACAATTGGAATATTGATAATATCACGATCTCAGAATATTCTTATCCTCATTGCCAGATAGGCTACAATTTGTTTCTTAACGGGACTTTGGCAGTCTTCCTTACCGACACGGTTTATCAAATCCCGCCTGCGCAAGTGCAGTATGGACAAAATTATCATGCCTGTGTCTTGGCGGTTTATCCTGCCGGTTATTCCGACTCGATCTGTTATTCCTTTACCTCCCATTTCCTTTATCCACCGCTGAACCTGGTATCCGATACAGCCGGGTGCACCGCCATACTTACCTGGGAAAAGCCGGTGGATCTGTCCACGGGTTTACCGCCTGTGGGATTGACAGGGTATAACATCTACCGCGATTCGGTCCTGATCCATTACAACCCTGATCCTGATTCCCTGTTTTATTATGATAACGGCCTTGATCCGGGTACCTATAGTTACCTGGTCAGTGCGTATTATGATCTATCCTCTTACGGATTCCCCGGACAATACAATGAATCCTATCCTGCCGGACCAGCAAGTGTGGCAATCATCTGCGGACTGCCCATCCCCTTTCACGAAGACTGGGAGGAGGGAACATTTTCTTACTACCACTGGGAGTTTGACCCCAGCCAGGGCAACTGGACCATCAGCTCCGCCAAGAGTGCCGCATCACATGCAGCCGATTTCTCCTTTCAGCCCTTTGTCACAAATTATTCCAATATGCTGATCAGCGAAAACCTGGACGCTTCACGGTGGAACTGTTCGAACCTCTGGCTTGATTTCGATCTCAAGCTGATAGACCGTTACAACACCAGCACCGAGCATCTGGAGGTCGATCTCTTTTACGATCAGGCCTGGCATGTAAAAGCGGATTTCCCTGACGCCGGTTCATTCGACTGGTCACTGAAACATTTGGATATCTCTGAAGCAAAAGGCAAGGGCTTGAAGATCGGCTTCCGTGCATACGGAGAGAATTCAACGAATTTCCTTCACTGGTATGTCGATAATATCAACATCTACGGTATCTGCAGACCCCCGCTGGATCTTACCTCATTCCAGGACCCTGGAGGTTCTGAAGTGCATTTGAGCTGGAGTGCACCCGATTGTGAAGATCTGAAGAAGCTCAAAGCTTCCGGGGTGCTGGCCAGATACAATATCTACCGGACAGGACTTACCGGCCAGCCGCCTTATGATCTGCTGGATACGGTCCCGGCAACAACCACGCTGTATACCGATGTGCTACCCCCCTTGCCCGGAGGAGCGGGAATTTATGATTATTATGTGACCGCCTTATTCACCGACCCGCTATCGAATTCCGTTATCTGCGAATCAACCGGAAGCGATACCACCCAGGCAGGATATCCGGCTGTTCCTGCCGGTTCCCTGCAGCCGTTACATCTACGGGTATATCCGAATCCGGCGGATGATCTCTTCAGGATCGAATCGAACTACGCATTCGATAAAGTTGAACTCACCACGCTCACAGGGCAACGGATACTCGGTCGAGAAGCGGCAGGACAGAAATTGATGGTGATCAGTACCAACGGGATCCCCGCCGGAATTTACCTGGTTACAGTCATTACCGGGAACGGAACCGGCAGGGTCAAAATCGTGATTGTAAAATAACAGGGGATCCAGGGACCGGGGGAGCACAAATTCACTTGTTCCCTTGTTTACCCGTTCTCTTGTTTACTTGCTGACCCGTTCCCTACTTCACCTGCTCCACGGCCCAGTCGAGCGCCTTTATGATCATATCCATGGGCGGCTTCTCGATGAAGCCCTGGTCCATCATCATTTTTACCAGTTTGCGGGATTCCTCGATGTCCTTGCGGGCGATCTCGAAGGCCTGTTCGCGGGTGAGCTCGATGCGGGCAACTTTTTCTTCGATGGCCTGCATGGCCACATCGGCCGATTCGTGCGGGAATACGGAGGCTTCCTCCATATTGGGGACGATATTCTCGGCGTTGATCCCGCGCTTCTCGGCATAGTCGGCCAGCGAATGCGCCGCCCGGATGGCCATGCCATCGGTGATCTTGCGGGCGCGCACCATCAGGGCGCCTTTCAGGATACCCGGGAAGCCGATGGAGTTGTTCACCTGGTTGGGGAAGTCGCCGCGGCCGGTAGCTACGATGAACGCCCCTTCCTCCTTGGCCGCATAGGGATAGATCTCCGGCACCGGGTTGGCGCAGGCAAATACGATGGACTTCTTCGCCATGGAGCGGACCCATTCCCGCTTGATCACATCGGGACCGGGCGTGGAGAGCGAGATCAGCACGTCGGCGCCTTTCATCGCCTCGTCCATCGTGAGGACCTTCCCGGGATTCGTGGAAAGGCAAAGCTCCCATTTCCGGTAAAAGCGGGTATCTTTCCTGATATCCTCCCGGTCGGAATGGAGGGATCCCTTGGTATCGAAGAGGATCATTTTATTCGGATCGGCCCCGTCGGTGATCAGCAGGCGGGCGATGGTGGTATTTGATGCTCCCGCCCCGTAGAGGACGATCCTTACATCCTGTATCTTTTTTTGCGCCAGCTTGAGAGCATTGAGAAGCCCGGCGAGTGTGACGCAGGCCGTTCCCTGGGCATCGTCGTGCCAAACCGGGATATCGCATTCCTCGCGCAGCACATCCAGCACCTTGAAGCAGTTGGGCTGGGAGATATCCTCAAGGTTCACCGCCCCGAAGCTGTGCTGGAGCATCTTCACGAAATTGATGATCTTATCGGGATCATGCTGGCAGTCGCTCCGGCGGCTGTCGACGCACAGGGCAATCGCATCCACCCCGCCGAGATATTTCATCAGGAAGGCCTTACCTTCCATCACGCCCAGTCCGCCCGGGGGCGTGCAGTCGCCGTCGCCCAGCACGCGGGTGGAGTCGCTCACCACGGCCACGAGGTTGCCCCGGTTGGTGAGCTCGAAGGAGGTGTTGTTATTTTCCCGGATGCTGGTCGAAACGACCGACACACCCGGAGTGTACCATACATTGAACCAGTTGAAGCCCGTCAGCGGGGCCTTGGGAACCACCTGAATCTTACCGGAATAGTACCGATGAGCCGCTTCGGCAAGCTTTTTCAGGAACAGGGTCTTAGCTTTGGCGATCTGCTCCTGCGAAAAATCTTTGGGGAAAACATCGTTCAGGTTACTTAAATCTTGAGCAATTTCTTTCATAAGGAGGGATTTTTCGTAAAGTTATCAAATAAATTTTATATATCCCGGGACCATAATCAAATAAGAAAAAGTGTTGGTACATTAAAAAAATATTGTACCTTTGCACGATTAATTTTAATACTATTTCATTATGTCAACAGGTAAAGTAAAGTTCTTCAATGAACGCAAAGGCTTTGGGTTTATCGTAAACGATGAGACCCAAGAGGACATTTTTGTTCATGTCTCAGGTCTGATCGACCGCATTAAGGAAAATGACCAGGTATCTTTCGATATCACTGAAGACAAACGCGGAAAGAAAGCAATCAATGTAAAAAAGGATTGATATTCTTTAGAAACAATTGAATGCAACTAAAAAAGTCCCGGGGTTCCCGGGACTTTTTTTTATGCCCTCCCCGAAAACAGGATCGCCTTATTTATTCAGCATGACCGGCATCACCAGCATGAGGATGTCCTCGTCCTTATTGTCGCTGTTGACGGGCATCAGGATCCCCGCGCGGTTGGGGGCCGACATTTCCATCCGCACTTCCTCCGTGTCGATATTGTTCAGCATCTCCAGGAGGAATTTCGAGTTGAACCCGATCTCCAGGTCATCCCCTTCATAGGAGCAGGTCAGCCGGTCTTTCGACTCTTTTGCAAAATCGATATCCTCCGCCGAGAGCACCAGCTCCTTGCCGGATATCTTGAAGCGGATCTGGTGGGTCGACTGGTTGGCGAAGATGGAGACGCGACGGATCGAGGTCAGCAGCGCGGTGCGGTCGATGGTAAGCTTATTGGGATTATCGGTCGGGATGACCGCTTCATAATTCGGATATTTGCCGTCGATCAGCCGGCAGACGAGGTTCATGTTCTGGAACGAGAATGCCGCATTGGTCCGGTTGTATTCGATATTGACCGGCAGGTCCTGCCCCGCCAGGATGTTCTTCAGCAGGTTCAGCGGCTTTTTCGGCAGGATAAAGGAAGCGGACTCCTGGGTATGAGAATCCGTGCGGCGGTAGCGCACCAGCTTATGCGCATCGGTGGCCACGAAGGTCACATCGTCGGGCGACAGCTCGCAGAACACCCCTGACAGGACCAGCCGCAGCTCGTCGTTGCCGGTGGCGAAGATCGTCTTGTTGATGGCATTGGCCAGCACCGCAGCATTCAGCTCCAGCGCGGTCGTGTTCTCCAGTTCCGGGACCCTCGGGTATTCGTCCGCCCGGTTGCCCGACAGCTTGAATTTCCCGTCGCCGGCCGATATCTCGACCAGCAGCGTGTCCTCGTTGATATGGAAAGAGACCGGGATATCCGCGAAAGTTTTCAGGGTATCCACCAGGATCTTGGCGGGAATGGCGATGCTTCCCTTCTCCAGGGCCTTGTCGGGCTTCAGGGTGACGCTCATGGTCGTCTCGAGATCGGAAGAGGTGATCGTCAGCTCGTTTTCCTTCAGGTCGAACAGGAAATCATCCAGGATAGGCAACGTGTTGCTGGTATTGATGACCCCGAGAATGGCCTGCAGGTTCTTCAGCAGCAGGGAACTGGATACGATGAATTTCATAACCGCACGCTTTATGATTAATTAGACCGTTCAAATATACGATTAATCCTTTTGTTTTACAATTCCGTAAAAACAGCTTTCGCTTAAGGCTTTTCCACCTCTTTCCTGCGCCGGAACCGGAATCTGCTCTCTTCCCCCCGCAGCAGCCGGCGGATGTTTTTCAGGTGGGTGACCGGGATGAATACGGCCACCAGGACGGCCAGGACGACCAGGGCCGGGTTCCTTTCCCCGGTGATGAACCAGACCACGAAAGGAAAGGCAATACCTGCGGAAAGCGAGGAAAGGGAGACGTATCGGGTAAGCGCCAGCACCAGGATGAAGATCCCCAGCACGATCAGCAGGGCCAGGGGATACAGCGCGATCCCCACCCCCGCCAGCGTTCCCACTCCTTTCCCGCCCCGGAATCCCGCCCAGACCGGGAAGATATGTCCCAGCACGGCTGCCACCGCCAACCCGATGCGCAGGTAGACCATCATCTCCGGCGACAGGAAGGCATGCGGGAAAAGCCAGGCCAGCTCCACCGCGAACCAGCCCTTGAAGACATCGAAAAGCAGCACCGGGATCCCTGCACCATAGCCCAGCACCCGGATCACATTCGTGGCCCCGGCATTGCCGCTGCCATGCTCCCGCACATCCACGCCGAAAAACCATTTCCCCACCCATACGGCGCTGGGGACGGAGCCGAGGAAGTAAGCCAGCAGCAGTTCGGCAATGAGAATAGTTGTTAACACCTCTGAGGATTTTACTGATATGATTATCGATGATATTTTGTCACTGGTCTCTGGTCTCTTGCATCCTGCATCCCGGATCCCCCTATTCCTCCGGAGAGAACTTTCTCAGGAAGTCCCTTTTCTTCCTGTCGGTGGAGATGACATACCGGAATCCCCTGGCTTCTTTACTTACCCTCTTTTGCTCGGTATGGGATTTCTCGGCCGACAGGATCAGGTCGTTGAAATCGAGGTTTGAGCTGATCGCCTGCAGGATGTTGTTCCGGTAGTTGAAGAAATACCAGTCGTTGGGCGTCAGCTCCAGGTAGATCGTGAGATCATCCCCGTTCCGTTTCTTGGCAAACTCGATGATGCCCTTCACATACCGGTTCACCTGGGTTTTCTGGATGTTCCCGATCCCGATGCGCCCGAACGACACCCAGGCTTTTCCGACCGAATCCCAGTGCATATGCACGTCGGCCAGGAAGAGCGTCCGGGACAGCTCATCCGGGAATTTCTTAAAGCGCCCGTACATCTCCAGTTCCGCCTTCACCTTTTCATATTCCTTCCTGCCCAGGATCGTCCGGATGGCCATGGCATAGGGAGAGGACGCGTAGATCAATCCCTCGAGGTTGACCGTATTCAGCTGGGCGGCAAATTTTTCCAGGGCGTCGGAGGAGAAGGGAAAATCAAGGGCGATCGCCACCTGGGCATTCACCGAGTCGGGGATCACGAAGTAGTTCATGGTCCCGTAGGTCTCCAGGTTCAGGGGGCCCGCATTCAAAGCCAGGTTGATCGTCCCTTCCGACCGCAGCAGGCATTTGACCGGGTTCAGGGCCAGCAGGTTGTCGGTTTCCAGCGGATCCTGCAGCTTCGCTTCCGTGCTGATCCGGTACTCGCCGGCGGCGGTGGAGTAGTCGATCACCCCGTGCACCGGCGTCATCACCGTATCGCTGAAACTGTGCCACGGGGAGAAGAAGGCCGGGAACACCCGGGAGGACGTATTGGAATAGACGAATCCCAGCTCCAGTTTCTCCGCATTCATCTCCCGCAGGGGATCCGTGAGCGGGATCTTCACACCGGCGGGATCGATCGTGGATTCGAACTGGGTGAACGTAAACAGGCTGTTGAAGCAGTCGGTCACCGGCCGGAAACCGCCGTCGAAATCGAGTATCTTCCGGGAAGCTTTCAGGTTCACTTCTCCCTTGTAAGCAAACTCCGGGCTCAGCCGGAACCCTGCCGAATCGGATATGCTGCCCTTGGCAACGGTCTCGCCGCTGGTATCCACCGCGATCCTGGAAAAACGGATCTGCTCCTTTGCGCCCTCCCGGTCCATATAATCATACTTGCCATTGGCCGTGTATTTCTTTCGGGAAGTGATATTCACATCGGCGCCGTAAAAGCGGTGGTACATCGTGGTGGTGTTCGCGATGATCGCCGCCCGCCGGAGGGTCTGCATCTGGGCATCCTTCAGGATGCAGACTTTCCCGGAATCGGGGAAGACCGCCGCATCCGCCACACGGATGATCCTCACATCCTCGGCATTGATCACGTTGGATCTCAGGTTGTACCGGGCCCGCAGCGCAAAGAAGCGCAGGGAATCCTGGCCCGGCTCCACCGAAATGAATTCGGAACCGGAGAAATCAACGCCGATCAGCTTCTCAAAGCTCAGGGTGTCCACTCCTTCCAGGTTTTTCCGGATCTCATTCGCCAGGGTGATCTCCTGGTTATCGATCATCCAGTCGAACCGGTCCATGGAGCAGATATACTTGTTGAACGGAAATTCCACCCGGGAGATCCCGATGTTCGACTTGAACTCGCCCCTGCGCTTGTCGAAGTCGAAATGAGTCTGATAGTTTTTGGTCGAGATGCTCAGTTCCGCCAGGTTATAGGAGCGGATCCGGAAGTTGGCGATGTTCGCATCAAATGTCCGGCGCTTGAATTTGAACTGCCGGGAATCCATGTCGGCATCGGCGATCTTGATGGTCCCGTCGCCGGTCATGCCCCGGGGTGTCAGCGACAGCTGGCCGGTGAATGCCGACTGCCGGTTGAACATCACGGCATCGTGCTTCCCCGTGCTGACGATCAGGGAATCCCGGTTCGGGAGCCAGAATTCGCGGACGGAATCGCACGTGACCGAAGGATATTCCACCCCCGCGATCTGCTCGCGGGCTTCAAAGCTGCGGGCCAGGGTGCGCATCGAATCGGGGTAAAAGATATAATCGTGCGACCAGGAGACCGAATTGAGATAAGCCAGCCTGCCGTCGCCATGCAATCCCAGGTTGCTCATGTCGATGCGGTTGGTGAAAGTCCCCTTCCCCCCGTATGCGGGGTAGCCTGCAGTGTCGGTCTGCGCTTCGATCCCGAGGGAATAGTCCGGCCGCACTTTCAGGGGCTGATGGATATCGGGGAAAATCCCGGCCGAAGTCAGGAACCCGCTGAATTGCAGGCTGTCGGTGGCGATCCTGCCGATATGCTTAAAAGTGAAGGGGTGGACCGTGTAAAAGAACCGGTCCTTTTTATACACTCCCTGGCATATCTCCTTCTTCTCCCAGTTGACGTAGGATTCGTTCTCGCTGGTAAAGATGGGGTAATCGGGAAAATATTTCAATCCCGATTTGTTCTTCGGGTCGTCGATCAGCAGGTACCCGCTGATCCCCGTGATATACCCTTTGACCTTCATCAGCGGGTAGGTCTGGGTCTTGGGATCCTTGGTCCGGCCCCGGATATAGAACCCCATCGAATCGATCTCCGGCATATTCAGGCGGAACTTACCGTATTCGAAGGAGCAATCCTTCGCATAAAAATCGAAAAGCCCCGCTTCCACTTTCCCGGTGAAAACGAAATCGAGGTCCTTCTTCAGGATGACTTCCTGGTTGGCCGGATAGATATAGACCTGCTGGGAATCGCTGAGGAAGACCGACGGAACGCCCTGGACCTTCAGGTCGAAAGTCAGCAGGTCGAGGATGCCGCTGCTTCGGCCGGAAACGGTCGAATTGAAATAGATCACGTCGTAGTCGGTCAGGCTGTTCTTGGCCTTCACGTAATTATACAGCTTGTCCTTGATCAGCGCCGTATGGGTTTCCACATCATAGATCAGGAAGCCGCGGAAAGCCAGCCGCAGCAGCAGCGCCTCCACCTGGTTGGCGGGCTTCTGCATGTAATCGGCCAGATCGTTCACTTCAAAGGACCTGGATTTTTTCTTCTCGGTGAATTTCTGGATGACGTACAGCGGATTCAGCTCGTCGATGCCCTGCATCTTATCGTACCGCTGCTCCGAATAGTAATTGCTGGATTCAAAGACCGCCTTGCCTTCCTGGTTCGGGCCCATCATCATTTTAAAGTCGATCGTCGATTGCCCCATGACCCAGGAAAGGAGCTCGCAATAGATCTCGATCTTGTGCCACGAATCAAACCAGGGGCTGATGGTGGTGACCCGCTCGTCACGGGAAAGGGTCAGCTCCCGTTTCTCGTTGATATATTTCATCTGGAGCCCGGGGTGATAGATGGAATCGTCTTCGTGGTACAGGGTGATGGAGGCTGCCCCGGAGTTGATGCGGTCGGGGTGGATCACGAAGACGGAGGAACGGACCACCACAAATTCCTTCCCGTCCTTTTTGAAGGTCAGCCGGGCGGTCATCCCTTTCGCCCCGGTGCCCATGATCCTGGCTCCTTCCATGGAAAAGCCGCCGAGGTAATCGATCTCGGGAAAGAGATTCCGGATCCCGATCTGCTTGTCGAAGGACTCGAACCGCGGGTAAGAGGCCTTGTCCTCGGTCACGTCTGCCAGCACCTTATCGGAGAAGGTCCCGGTCAAAGGGTAGTTGAAGTATTTCTTGTAGTAAAAATCGACCGAATCGGCGGTGAATTTGGAGAACCGGGTCTCCAGCCGGTAATCATGGAGGTCCGCATATACCTCACCCGGATCGATGCCTGCCCGGCGCCAGTCGACCCGGCCACCCGTCCCTACCCACCGCTGGGTAAGAGGAAAGTAAATGCCCCGGGTGTTGTAAATGACCAGGCTGTCGTTGTTGGCATAGCAGCACAGGTTCCCGGTATTGAATTCGATCAACGGGACCGAATCGGAGAGAAAATGGAAACCATTCTGGCCTGTCTTCCATTGGGTGGATGAGGACTGGTAGATCACGTTCTCCCCGAACAGACCGACCGACATTTCCACAAACTGGTTGAAATGCCGGATCACCTTGTTCGAGACCAGCTTGTTCAGTATGACCGACCAGTCGAAAAAGGAAGGCTCCGGCTGATGGGAATTCATGAACGCGTCGAGGGCGCGGATATAATTATACAGATCGGGAAAAGCAAGGTATTTCCGCCGGGCCATCTCATTGCAGGTCCGGTAGATGATCTTTTTCATCGAAGGACTGTACTGCTCCGCATTCCATTTCTGCATGAAACCCTCCAAAAGGGTGGCCGTCATTTTCTTTTCATTGTCGGGGAGGTTCTCGAAGGCGGTGTTCAGCTCGGTGATGAATTTCGTGGAGTCGCCCGAAAACCGGTTGGCTTTCTGGGCGTAGCCGGGAAGGGCCGGCAGCGCCAGGCACAGGAATAGGGGCAGGATCAGTTTTCTGTGCACTCCGGTCATTGCTTTTCCAGTAGCAGGAAGGTCCAGTTGTTTTTCATGTTGCGCCGCACTTCCCGGAACCCGTTTCCGCCGCCTGTCGCCAGGATGGTTCCCGCATCCTCCGCGTAGAACCCGCTGAGGAACAGCAATCCCCCCGGCTTCAGCGACCGCGAAAAGAAAGGCATCTGTTCCACCAGGACATTCCGGTTGATGTTCGCGAGGATACTGTCGAAGGTACCTTCGACGGCGTCTGTCTCTCCTTTTTTAACGGTGATCCGGCTGCAATTATTTTTAAGGAGGTTATCGGCGGTGTTATCGACCGCCCATTCATCGTTATCCACGGCCAGCACCTCCGGGGCTCCCAGCTTCTCCGCCAGGATGGCCAGGATCCCGGTGCCGCAGCCCATATCCAGCACTTTCTTCCCGGTGAAACCGGTCGCGAGCATGGCTTCCGCCATCAGTACCGTGGTTTCGTGGTGCGCCGTGCCGAACGACATCCGGGGCTCGATGACCAGCTCGATCTCCATGTCGCTCCGGGATGGATGAAAAGGCGCTCTAACATAGCATCTGCCTGCGATGACGACCGGCTCATAGGACGCTTCCCAGGCGGCATTCCAGTTGATGGCGGGAACCAGTTCCTTCCGGCAGCTTAGTTCCAGCTCCCGGCTCAAAACCTGTAATTCCGTTTCCGGAAATACATTTTCCCCGAACCAGGCTTCCACCCGGTCATCCTTTTCCTCGATCCCCTCTGCCCCTATCCCGAACAGGCGGGCTGTCAGGATCTCCTTTTTCCCGGGATCCGCGCCGGTAAAGGTGACCCTGAAATATTTCATAAGGCATTCACGATCAGCATGAATTCTCCGGCTTCCAGGGAGGCGCCCCCGATCAGCCCCCCGTCCACATCGGGATTGGCAAAGAGGCTGGCCGCGTTCTTTGAATTGCAGCTCCCCCCGTAAAGGATCGTTGTGTCGGCAGCGATCCCGGCCCCGTATTTTTCCGAGATCAGCTTGCGGATCCAGGCATGCATCTCCTGCGCCTGCTCCGGGGTGGCATTCACGCCCGTGCCGATCGCCCATACCGGCTCATAGGCAATGACGACCCGGCTGAATTGTTCGGGCGAAAGATGGAACAGGGAAGCTTCCAGTTGTACCTGCACCACCCCGAAATGCCTGCCGGCTTCCCTTTCCGGTAGCACCTCGCCGCAGCAGAAGATAGGACGGATGCCGTGACGGATCGCCGCATCCACCTTGAAAGCCAGCCAGGCGCCGTCCTCCTGGAAATATTTTCTCCTTTCGGAATGCCCGATGATGCAATACTCCACCTCTAGGGAGGCCAGCATGGCGGCCGACACTTCCCCCGTGAAGGCCCCCGCGTCCCGGTCATGGATATTCTGCGCCCCGACCCGGAACAAACTTTCCGCCGCAATGTCGGTGGCCATCTCCAGGTACGGGAACGGCGGACACAGCACCACCTCCTTGTCATTCAGATCCGATTCTTCCAGTGCATCCGCAATGGCGGTCACCAGGTCTTCGGCCTCCTGGAACGTCTTGTTCATTTTCCAGTTCCCGGCAATGATTTTCTTACGCATACAGGGTGTTTTTGTTGATGATTCTATCGTGATGTTTTTCGCCATCTCGCTTTTTCGATTTTTCGCTTTTTGTCAATGCACCCTGACCCTTGGATCCAGCATCCCGTAGACGATATCCACCAGGATATTGATGATCACCAGCGTCACCGAGATAAAGAGCAGGGCTCCCATCAGCACGGGGAAGTCGTATTTTTCCAGGGCATTGACGATCACCAGCCCGATGCCTTTCCAGTCGAAGATATATTCCACGAACACCGCCCCGGCCAGCAGGGAGGCCAGCCAACCGGAGATGGCCGTGATCACGGGATTCAGTGCGTTCTTCAAGGCATGCCGGGTCAGGATCCGGAAGGAGCTCAGCCCCTTGGCCCGGGCCGTCCGGATATAATCCTGCGACAGCACCTCCAGCAGCGAGTTGCGGGTCAGCTCCACGATAATGCCCAGCGGCCGGATCCCCAGGGTCAGGGCCGGAAGGATGAGGTTCTTCAGCTCCAGGTGCTCCCCGCGGCCGAAGTCGTCCACCGCGAACAGGCTGCCGGCCATGTTCAGATGCGTGATATCCGCCAGGAGGAAGGCGAAGATCCAGGCGAAAAGGATCGCCGCGAAGAAAGAAGGCAGCGACATCCCCAGCACCGAGAAGACCAGCGCCAGCCGGTCGACGAACGTATTTTTATAAACGGCGCAGACGATCCCGATCAGGATGCCGAAAAACATGGCAAAGGTCATGGCCACCAGGGCGAGGATGGCGGTATTGACAAACCCGTCGAGCAGGATCTCTCCCACAGGTTTTCTCGACTGGTAAGATCTGCGCAGGTAGGGTTCCTTGAGTACCAGGACCGTTGCTTTTGAAAACCGGATCA
>DATJQF010000156.1:0-8180 GCA_035505995.1 Bacteroidales bacterium | reverse complement strand
CCGATACAGGACAGATCGGCGCTCCATCCGGAGTAATTGTCGCTGTAATCGGAATGGAAGTTAAAGGTCAGCGCCCCGGTGGTGGAGGTCACCACACCCGGAGAGGTCGTTCCGCAGTAGGTTCCCAGCAGCGTCCCGGATGTGGAGGACCCGTCATAGATCTTTAACCAATCGTAGTCGCAGTTGGCCTGGGGTTCCACATCAAACTGGGTAAAGCCGGCCTGCACCTCAGCCCCTGAAGTTCCCGGGTAAAAGGTCATCGTATAACTCTCATTATCCGAATAGTTGGACAAAGGGCCACCCGAATCATAGAAATTCGCACTGCAGGTGGTGACGGTTCCGTTGGCCATATAATAATCCGGGACATCCCCGATCTCCAGGTCGATCTCCTTCTGCGCAAAGTATTGGCCCTGGGATCCGGCGGTCAGCACGTCATTCAGCTCCACGTTAGTTCCCACCGGCGTGATCCCGTTCGAGACGATCCCCGTATAGGAGAACACCAGGGAATTCACGTTGAGGGTGCCGATATAATAATTCGGATCGGTTACCAGGATATAGGGGGCCGAACCCGGCAGGACCGAGAGATGGGCCACCGCATTGTTCACCGGTGCATGGCCCTGGTTGATCACCCGCACCTTGAGGGTGGCGGATTCTCCCGGGTCGAGGATGCCGTTATTGTTCCCGCCCGGCGGGGGATCGAGGATATAATAGTTCCCGATCGCCAGCGAAGGAGCATTCAGCACCAGGTCCAGGTCGGAATTCCAGCTATGGGTTCCGTCGGAGATCTCCAGGTTGAATACCACCACATGCTGATCCGTCACATTCGTGTGGATGGACACCGAGAAGGCATCGTGAGCCGTCACGGTACCCCCGGCGGGGATCGATCCGAAACATTCGGTATTCTCCGTGATCAGCACATTCGTATCCGGGGTGGAAAGAGTGCCGGTGGCATTGCTGCACGGAACGGTTCCCAGGTTGGTCACCGTCACGTTCAGCCTGATGGCTTCTCCGTAATCCGCATCATGGTCGTTGTTGCCGCCCACCGAGTCATCCACCGTAAAAGAAGAAAGGATCACCCAGGGTTGATTGCCCGGGATCACCTGGATGGTCCCGAAGTAAGGTTTGCGGTCCTGTTTGGTTCCCGTCAGCGAGAGATTGCCCGTTGCGGTAAGGGGTGAAAAGCTCAGGTTCACGATGCCGGTGGCATCGGAGGTCCGGGCATCCAGGATAATCGTATCGTTGACGGTCAGCGCCACATAGGCCCAGGGTTCCGTCGTGACCGTCAGGCTGGTCGCCCCCACGGGAAGGACATTCGAATAGGTTGCATTGAGCTGGGAAGGCACGAACTGGTAAATGCTTAGGGACGGGTCGCCCATCAGGCAGTAGGTTTCCCAGTAATACTGCTTTATCCCGGAGGTGGATTCCTCCACCGCCAGGTCCCCGCCGGTGATCATCTGGCCCAGGGTGACATACCAGTGATCCTGTGATTCCCCGTGGTCATGGAAGGTGACATCATACGCCCCCAGGTGATTCGGATCGTAAGCCGGGTTCGTAGTGACCGTCTTGAACCCGATGGCCCACCAGTAATCCTCGTCCCAGTATGAATAATCGGAGCAGCCGATATACCCGACCGCTCCCTTATGAGCCGCCCGCACTACCTCTTCGGCAAAGCAATCGAGTCCGAAGTTGCTGGTCTTGCAGCAATTCCCCACCATCAGGCAGTATTTATGGTCATTCTGCAGGGGAGGGATCTGGGAGATGACGAACTGGGGGTCGGCCCAGCCCTGCTCGCTTCCGTGCGCCGTGTAGTTGGCGAACGAAACGCCGTCGGAGACATTCTGCCGGATCTGCTGGGAATAGTTCCCGTTCGGCGGCTCAGGCTGGAGATAGGTGTGGGACAAAATATTGTGGGCGGAGTTGAAATAGGTGCTGGTGCCGTAATTGATCTGACCGTTGCCGTAAAGCGGGCCGTTGGTCGCGTCGGCCCCGGCGACCATGGTGGCTTCGCCGAGGAAAGCATCATCGGGGATCTGGTATTCCTCGTACTCCACCGATTTATCGATGTAGGGCTGAAGCTGGCCGGCCGTGGAAGCGGAGAACCTGCCGTAATAAACCTCCGGGATATTATCCCCGGTATACTCGCAGTAATGAAGATCTGACGGATGGCCGCTGGGAGTGAACGTCGGGATCTCGGTTACGTCCCCCACCAGCAGGACGAACGAAGGAGGCGCATAACCGGCGGGAGGGTTATTATACAGGTTCATCAGGAAATTGCGGATTGAAGTGGTGGTGGACCCCACGCCCGGATCGTCCGTATAACCCTGGATCACATGAAATCCTTTCCGGATCTTCCAGCGCACCAGCTTCTGCAATGAGTCGTGGAACATCCGCGGTGCCACAATGACCATCGTCACGGGCCCCCCGGTGATCAGGGTATCCGGGTTTTGAGGGGAATAATTTGGCAGTTGTGCGTAAATATTATTGAAATAAGGTGACCACGTGCGTTGTTCCAGGGCCTGGGTGGCAGCCAGGTCGGGATGCGTGAATTCCACGGTCGCTTCAATGCTTTCATACACGCGAAGACGGTTGGTGACCGGGTTGTACTGGACCGGGGCGATATCCAGCCGGCCCAGGTCCACGGACCGGAGGATCCCGGCCGGGGTGACCGTCACCAGCGGGCCGCCCAGCCACTGATCAAGTTGATAGGTGGCCTGGTTATAAACGAACGGCAGCTGGCCTGGATCGGTGGTGTTCTTGGAAACCGGGGCCTGGGCGGGGATCACCGGGTTGAGGATCCCGTACCCGGCGAGATCCACATCCCGGTAAGATACTTTGGTGATCCGGATATTGAACCCGGCACCCAGCGGAAGCTGGATCATTTTATGATATACCGGCAGCTTGGGATCCCCCACGGAATTTCCCCAGCCGTATCCTTCGGCAAAAAGCTCCGTGAAAACACCTGCCCGGGTATTTACTTCCCGGAACTGGACGGACGGAAGATTGGTGCGGAACGTGAAGGATAACTGACTGCCCTTTGTGTAACGGACTTCCGGCTTATTGTTATTCAGCCGGATCTCGCCGGCCATAAGCTGGAAATTCAGCAGGGAAAAAATAAATACGAACAATCCTGTGCGACCTGCACGGGTCAACGTAGTAAAAACATTCATATAGAAATATGTAACAGTATTGTACTTAATTAATACTTTCAAAGTTACACAAAATTGTTTATTATTTAACAGACGTTAAATAATTGGTGAAAAGTTGCCGGGAGGAATTTAAAAACGCTGGTTCAGGATATGGGTATCCACCTTCCGGATATTATAGACCGGGTACCAGGTGGCGACCAGTCCGATCAGGATCACCGTCACAAAAACGAACACGAAATCCATGATCTGCATATGCACCGGGTAGGCGCTTACCACGAAGGTGCTTCCGGGAGAACCCAGCCGGACCCATCCGAATTTCAGCTGGAGGAAGCAGAGGACGGCTCCGAGCAGGAGACCCGAGCAGGCGCCGATTACGGAGATCAGCCATCCTTCCACCAGGAAGATCCTTTTTACCAGCGGCTGCGCGGCGCCCAGGCATTGAAGCACGGCGATATCCCGTTTCTTGTCGAGGATCAGCATGGTAAGTGAACCCGTTACATTGAAGGTGGCGATGATCAGGATGAAGGAAAGGATCAGGAAGATCGCCCATTTTTCCGAGCGCATGATCCGGTACAGCAGGGCCTGCTGCTGGAAATGGTCTTTCACGGAGTAATCGCTTCCCAGGGCCGACTGCACCTGGTCCCGGGCCCGGTCCGGGTCTGCGTCCCGCGATAATTTTATCTCCAGCGACGTGACCTCCTGCCGGTAATTCATCAGCTTGCGGATGAACCGGAGCGGAACCAGCACATATTTGACATCAAAGTCGGTTTGCACGGAGAAGATCCCGGACGGGAAGATCACGTCCGAAGTGAAGGCGTTCTCCAGCGTGGGGACGGAACCGGCGTTCCGGTTCGGGACGAAGACGGTGAGCGGGTTGACAAAGTCGTTCAGGTTGGCCCCCACGAAATAGGCCACGCCCCCGCCCAGCACGGCAAAATCCTTATCCCCCTGCTGCAGCAGGAAGCTTCCTTCCTCCATCATCGTGTCGAGCCGGCTCATTTTCATGTACTCCGGACTCACTCCTTTCAGGGTGACGATGTATTGCTTGTCGCGATATTTCAGCAGGGCGTTCTCCTCCACCACTTCCGCGAGGTGGATCACGCCGGGAACGCGGCGAAGGCTCTGTTCCAGCCCGGGCGTGGCTTCAAAGGTCTTTCCTTCCTTCACGGTGACCAGCAGGTCGGGATTGAACGAATTGAACAATGAGACCACGAGCTGGTCGAACCCGTTGAATACCGAAAGGACAATGATCAGGGCCATTGTCCCGATCGTGACGCCGGCGACCGAGATCCCGGAAATGATGTTTATGAGGTTGTGCGATTTCTTCGAAACCAGGTACCGCCGCGCTATGTAAAGGGGAAAATTCAAGGATCGCAGGATTTATTCCTTAAAAGCCGTAACGATCAGTCCCGTGCCGGCCGAATGCTGCCTGCCGACGTCCATCCGGTTCAGCACCAGGGCAACCGGGAAGGTGAACAGGTAGTAGAACGGCAGCACGATAAAAAACAAGCGGGAACGGTTCAGCATCCCGATCGGGTATTTCATCGAAAGCCGCCAGGCCGACTGTCCCGGTTTTCCATAAGAGTACCGCACCCCGATCCTGCCGAATCCCGCCTGCCTGAGCTTCTCCCGGATCTCTTCCGCATTATAACCGTCGCGGACATGCTCGTCGATAAAGGAAGCTTCCGCACCGTGGTCATGAACATCGGAACCACCAAGATCCGAAGGAGTGGAGATCAGCAGCATTCCCCCGGGCCGGAGGGATTCGTAAAAGTTCCGGAACACCCTGACATCCTCTTCAATATGCTCCATGACATCCACCGAAAGGATCAGGTCGAAGGCATGGGGATTCGCAAAGCACGTGAGGTCGGCCAGTTCGAACGCCACATTCTTTTTTCCGATCCGGTGAAAGAACCCGGTGCAGTCCGCGATCTGCTCCGCTTTCACATCCACTGCGAGGATCTGCCACTCCGGATCGAAGCCGGACAGGAAATAGCTGTACTGCCCGAATCCCGAGCCGGCATCCAGGATCGATTGGGGCCCTTTCCGGCCTTTTGCCCACTCCCGGATCTCTTTCTTCACGTGCCACGTGCGCAGCAGGAGCAGGTCGAGCATCCGGTAAAAGAGCTTACGCAGGAAAGGGGACCGGTTGAAGACCTTTCCCAGGGAATGTTTGATGGGGTCGTACTGCATCGCTTCAGGATTTCAGAAGCTGATCGATCTTATCGATATAGTCCAGCGAATCGTCAATGAAGAACTGGAGCTCCGGGATGATCCGAAGCTGGTTATGCTCCCGGGAACCAAGCTCCCGGCGGATCTCCTTCGAATGCCCGCGGATCTGCTCCAGCAGTCCGTTCTTGTCGGGGGTCGCGAACAGGCTCAGGTAGATCTTGGCCAGCGAGAGGTCCCTGGTCACATGAACCTTGGTCACGGTGATCATGGCCCCTCCGAACAGGGACCGGCCCCGGATCTGGAAGATCATGCTGAGATCCTTCAGGATCAGGCGCGATATTTTCTGCTGCCGGGTGGATTCCATGATGCAAAAGTATTTAAAAAAGCGGTGCAGGCGGTTTAACTCCATTTCCGTATTTTTGCAGGGTTGAAAAACCTGATCAAGATATTGCGGTACATAAGGCCCTACTGGGGTTATGCATTGCTGAACGTATTGTGCAATATTCTTTCGGTCCTTTTCTCCCTGTTCTCCTTCACCCTGTTCATCCCGATCCTGCAGATGCTTTTCCACACGGTGGCGATCCCGGCCTCGGCGCCCCCGCTGGACCTGCTGAAATTCGACTCCATCAAGGAGAACTTCAACTTTTTCTTCGGACGGATGATCCATGAACGCGGGGAGAGCGCCATGCTCGTGTATATCGCCCTGGCAGTCGTCATCCTTTTCTTCCTGAGGAACCTCTTCCGCTATTTTGCCATGTATTTCCTGGCCACGGTCCGCAACGGCGTCGTGAAGGATCTCCGGAACGATCTGTATTACAAGGTGCTGATCCTTCCCCTGGGTTTCTTCACGGAGCAGCGCAAGGGGGATATCATCTCCCGGATGACGGCCGACGTGCAGGATATCGAATGGTCGATCATGAGCTCGCTGGAAATGATCTTCCGCGATCCGATCCAGATCATCTCTTTCATTGTCACCCTTTTCCTGATCTGTCCGCAGCTTACCCTGTTCGTTCTGATCCTCCTGCCCCTGAGCGGGTTCATCATCGGCCGCATCGGGAAGAGCCTCCGGAGAAGCTCGCAAAAGGGACAGCTGAAAATGGGGTACCTGCTGTCGATGATCGAGGAAACCCTGTCGGGACTGCGGATCATCAAGGCTTTCAATGCCATCGGGTTTGCCGACAAGAAATTCAGGAACGTAAATCAGGATTATACCCGGGTCATGATACGGCTTTACCGGAAAAGGGACCTGGCCTCCCCGCTGAGCGAATTCCTGGGGGCCGTGGTGCTTTCCGCCGTGCTCTGGTACGGGGGGCGGCTGGTGTTCACCCCCGGCAACCTTTTGAGCGCGGAGGTGTTCATCGTCTACCTGGGGATCTTCTCGCAGGTGATCCCGCCGGCGAAGTCGATCACGCAGGCTTTCTACAATGTCCAGAAAGGGGCGGCCTCCGTCGAAAGGATCCATCATGTGCTGGACCAGCCGGAGGTGATCGAGGAGAAGCCCGATGCGATCCGTAAAAAAGATTTCTCGAGGGAGATCCGCTACCGCGATGTCTCGTTCCGCTATGCGAAAGAGCCGGTGCTGAAGAATATCGAAATCCGGATCGACAAAGGGAAGACCATTGCCGTGGTCGGGCCTTCCGGCGGGGGAAAATCCACCCTGGTGGACCTGCTGCCCCGCTTCTATGATTGCGTGGAAGGGGAGATCCTCATCGACGGGATCCCGATCCGCGACCTGGTGATCGAGGATCTGCGCGGCCTGATGGGCATCGTCTCGCAGGAGACCATCCTGTTCAATGACACCGTGGCCAACAATATTGCCTTCGGCATGGAGACGGTAAGCGAAGCGGAAGTGATCGCGGCGGCCCAGGTCGCCAATGCCCACGAGTTCATCATCAGGATGCCGCAGGGATATCACACGAACATCGGCGACCGGGGAACCAAGCTTTCCGGCGGACAGCGGCAACGGCTGAGCATCGCCCGCGCCGTGCTGAAGAACCCTCCCATCCTGATCCTGGATGAAGCCACCTCCGCGCTCGATACCGAATCGGAACGCCTCGTGCAGCAGGCGATCGAGAACCTGATGAAGAACCGGACCTCCATCGTGATCGCGCACCGGCTGTCCACCATCAAGTTTGCCGACGAGATCATCGTCCTGCAGAAAGGGGAGCTGGTGGAGCGGGGCACCCATGCGGATCTTCTGGAAAGGAACGGGGTTTACCGGAAGCTGTACGATCTGCAGACCTTCATATGAGAAACGTTTCACGCGACCGCATCCTGCTGCTGTTCATCTACCTGGTTGCCTTCGGGACCGGGTTTTTTATCGGGAATTCCTACACGGAAATGCCTCTCCTGGGAAAAACCTTTTTGATGATCCTGCCTGCCACCATCGTGATCTGGCTTTTCAGCTTCCTGCTGAACAACTCCTCGGTGTTCGATCCTTACTGGAGCGTGGCGCCGGCGGTCACGTTCGGGTTTTTCTGGTGGCAGATCCTACCGGTTCCGGGATGGGCGGCGGCGCCCTTGTTTTCCGTGGCCCGCAATGTCATGGTATTCCTGCTGCTGCTGATCTACGGGACCCGGCTCACCTGGAATTTCCTGAGGGGATGGAAAGGACTGAAGCAGGAAGACTGGCGGTATGCAGAGATCCGGAAGAAGACCGGCGTGCTTTACTGGACGGCCAGCCTGGTGGGGATCCACCTGTTCCCGGCATTGCTGGTATTTGCAGGATGCCTCTCCCTGTTCGTGGTGGCGACCCGGGGTAATTCACCGGGTTTCCTGGATATCCTCGGGATCCTGGTGACCGGGAATGCCATCTGGCTGGAAGCGACCGCCGACCGGCAGCTCCGGAACTTCATCCGGGAC
>DATJQF010000155.1:0-2042 GCA_035505995.1 Bacteroidales bacterium | reverse complement strand
ACGCGTAACGCGTAACTTGGTGACTCGGTGACTCGGTGACTCGGTGACTTGGTGATGTGGTGCCGTGGCGAAAGTGGGGACCCGGTGACTTTTTCTATGACAATGGCTTCAGCAAAAATAATCGACTTCCACTACCGGGGATATTACCCGAACTACCATACGTTAAGGCATTTCCTGTCGAAGGACCGCGGGCACCAGCTGAGTGAGAAGCATTCGGGGTTCATGCCGGCCGAGGTGGAGTACCGGCTGGAAGGCTCAAAGGAAACCGTTACGTTCGAACCGCATTTCCAGGATGTGCCGCTGCTCAGTCAGCCGGACAAGAAAGCGTCTCTGGAATACCTGCAGCTTATCATCCGGGGCAATGCAGGAGATAAGGCGGCCGTAGCAGAGACGGAGAAGATCAAAGAAGATTTCAGGAGAAAAGCCGAAGCCGTTTACCGTCCTGCCACCTTCACCGAGGATGAATTCGTGATCCCTTCGGTTTCGGTCAACCAGTACGACGAAACGCTGATCAGCCAGAAAGGCAAGGTGTTGCTGGACCTTTACCAGGAAGGGTTTCCCGTTCCGGATTTCTGCATCCTGACCTCCGCCTCCTATCATCTCGGCGCCCCGGAAAGGGAATCGTACCTGCGCTCGGCTATCGGGAACATGGAGAAGATGACCGGGCAGGTCTTCGGCGATCCGAAGCAGGCGCTGGTCTTTGCCATGCGATGCGCCACCCCGATGTACATCCCCGGACTAATGCCCACCTATCTCAACGTGGGAGTCACCCGCGAAACTTACCCGTCGCTGGTGGGCAATTACGGGAAGGAGGTCGCCGACAAAATCCACCTGAACAACCTGAAGACCATCCTTCACATGCTCTGCCCGAACCAGGACCTCTACCAGGAAGCCCTTTCCGGCTGCGAAAAAGAGATGCAGCCGGAGCCTGCCATTTCAAGCCTGGTGCGGGCGATCTCCCGCCTCGACGGACGGATCCTTGAAGACGCTTATTACCAGGCGGCGGTGTTCATGCACACGGCGCATGATTTTTATGTCCGGAACCAGGACCTGATCTATACCTTCCAGAGCGGGAAGCCGGTCCTGCCCTCCCTGATCCTCCAGAAGATGGTATGGACCGTCCGCAACCGGGAATCCTACCCGGGCGTGTTGTACAGCCGCCACCCGCGCACCGGCCTGGGCATCCAGGTGGAGAGCGTCCGGGAGATCTTCGGCGAGGACATCATGACCGGCACCATCCATGCCGAACAGAACGAGTTCTTCAGCCGGGGCGAGGTGAAAGCGGATTTCCCGGCCATCTATCATTTTTACCCGATGCTGCCGAAGCTGGAGGTGAAGCTGAAATCGCCGGCGACGATCGAGTTTGCGGTGGAATCCACCTCCCACGCCACCTTCTTCGCGATCCTGCAGCTGAACGCCTCGGAGCTTACCGGGCGGGCGACGCTGTTGTCGGCCATCGACCTGTATCAAAATAAAATCGTCTCCAAGAAAAGGGTGATCCAGCTCATCAAGCCCTACCACCTGCGGCAGATCTTCTCCGAGCGGATCGACGACGAGTCCTTGAGGGAGCTGGAATTCTTCGGGAACGGGATCTCGGTATTGCCGAGGTCGGCCGTTTCGGCTATCATCTATTTTTCGATGTCGAAGGCGCTGGAGGCAAAGAAACGGGGGGAAAAGGTGTGTCTCTGCAAGGAGAATTTCATCCCCACCGAGACCATCTTCATGGCCGAGCTGGACGCGATCATGAGCATGAATCCGCTGGCGATCCATGTGGTGACGGCCTGCCTGGGCTACGGGATCCCGGCCTTTATCGACCTCAAGAATTA
This sequence comes from Bacteroidales bacterium, assembly GCA_035505995.1. GTDB lineage: Bacteria > Bacteroidota > Bacteroidia > Bacteroidales > FEN-979 > DATJQF01. Next base: position 216 of record DATJQF010000155.1, on the reverse strand, counting down.
CCAGTTGCAGCTGGGCGAAAACTCAATCCGCAACGGGTACGGGCTCACCATCCGTGAAGGCGACTGGATCACCGTTTCCAGCAAGCGCCATTGCATCTTCAAGGGAAAAGCGTATTACAAGCCGGCCCGGTTCCAGAAATACCTGGAAGGGCAGAAGCTCGAGATGGATCAGAAAGAGGAGCGGGTCTTCATCAACATGTCGAAGGCGTACAAGGA
>DATJQF010000154.1:0-5953 GCA_035505995.1 Bacteroidales bacterium | reverse complement strand
CCGCGGTACTTCGATAAGGTCCGTTCCGATCCCGTATATCATGTAATATTTCTTAACCATCGCCCCCTCCCCGAATGGCGTGGGGTCTGGGGGAGGGGCGGGTTACACCGCTCCCAGTTTCTTCCCTACCTTCCTGAATTTTTTCAATGCAAAATCAATCTGCTCCCGGCTGTGAGCCGCACTGATCTGCACCCGGATCCGCGATTTCCCTCGGGGGACCACGGGATAATAAAACCCGATGACATAAATCCCTTCCTCCAGCAACTCATTCGCAAACTCCTGCGAGATGCGGGCATCATCCGGCAGATGTCCGAACAGCACCGGAACGATGGGATGAATCCCGGGAACGATCCGGAACCCCGCTTTCTCCATTCCTTTCCGGAAATGAGCGGTATTCTCAAAAAGCTTATCCCGAAGGGCGGTGGTTTCCGAAAGCATGTTCAGCACCTCCAGGGTTGCCCCGGTAATACCCGGTGCCAGGGTGTTGGAGAACAGATACGGTCGCGATCGCTGGCGCAGGAGCTCGATGATCTCTCTCCTGCCGGAGATGCATCCGCCGGAAGCACCGCCGAGCGCTTTGCCGAAAGTCGTGGAAATGATATCTACCCGGCCCGTGGCATGGCAATATTCGGGAGTTCCCCTGCCGGTCTTCCCGACAAACCCGGTAGCATGGGAGTCGTCCACCATCACCAGGGCCTGGTACTTCTCGGCAAGGTCGCAGATCTTGTCCACCTGTGCGATGATCCCGTCCATGGAGAAAACCCCGTCGGTCACGATCAGTTTGTACCGTGCCTCACTGGCATCCTGGAGCACCTCCTCGAGGTCGTCCATGTCGTTGTTCTTGTACTTGAATCGCTTGGCCTTGCTAAGCCGCACCCCGTCGATGATGGAAGCATGGTTCAGTTCGTCCGAGATGATGGCGTCCTGCTCCCCGAGCAAGGGTTCAAAAACCCCGCCGTTCGCGTCAAAGGCCGAGGAATACAGGATGGTATCCTCCGTACCCAGGAATTCGCTGATTTTTTTTTCAAGATCCTTATGGACTTTCTGCGTCCCGCAGATGAACCGTACCGAAGCCATCCCGTACCCGTAACGAAAGAAATTAAGGTTGGCTGCCGCCATCACCCTGGGTTCCGAACTAAGTCCCAGGTAATTGTTGGCGCAGAAATTAAGCACTTCCCGGCCGTCTTCGAGTTTCAGCAGGACCCCCTGCGGGGAAACGATGATCCGCTCGTTTTTATAGAGGCCGTCCGACTGAATGCTTTCCAGCTGCTTCTGTAGCTGCTCCCTGAACTTACCGTACATAAACTAAGGGGAAAAGAATGGTTAAACCGGGAGCAAATGTAAGAAAATCTGTGAATTATTGAACGGATTCTTTCTGGGTGCGGTAAAACCGGATTGTCCGTTCAAGCGCTTCTTCAGGGGAATACCTCGACCGGTACCCGAAATCTGCGGCTGCCCGGTCTGCCGTGAAAGTAAAATCGGTGCAGGTATAGGTGACCGCGAACCGGCTGAATTTCGGGTTGTATTTTTTCACGGGGCGAAGGATGAATGCGGTCGCTTCCGAAAGGGCTCCCAGGAAATAAGCCAGGCGATAAGGGATCCTCAGATTCTTTGGCCAGATCCGGTATCCGGATTCCCGCACGATATGATCGTAAAATGTGAAAAAATTGCTTGCCGGCTGATCGGTGATGAAGTAGATCTTCCCGGCCATCTTTTGGTTGCCTTCCAGGAATTGCCGAACTGCATGGAGGTGTGCATGAGCTACGTTCCCAACATAGACATGCTGTGAACGGGCATTTCCATTGCCGATCCTTATATAAAATCCCCCCCGGGCCATCTCCACCAGGGAACCGATATGGAACGGATCCCCTTCCCCGTAAATATCGGCGGGGCGGATCACGCAGGTTTTCAGGGAGCATCCGTTGGCCTCCGTGACCAGCACCTCTGCAAGAAATTTACTCCGGCAGTACATGTTGGGATGTCTTTCCGGGTAAGAAATATGCTCATTGATGTTCACCAGCGGTTTTCCCCCGAAGATGGCGTCCAGTGAACTGGTGAAAACCAGGAATTTCACCTGGTTCTCCTGGCAGGCCCGGATGACGTTACGGGTACCATCCACATTGACGGCAAATACGGTTTCGGCCGGCTGGGTCCCCCAATCCACAATGGCAGCCGAATGGATGACGATATCGATTCCCTGGCAGGCTTCTTTAATCTTGGAGTAATTGCAGATATCACCCGGGATAAACTTGAGACGGGGATCTTTCTCTCCCGGAAAGTCATTCCGGTCGAAAACCCGGATAAGCTTTGGATCCAGAATCGAGTCGGAAGACAATAGCTCCCGGATGATCGTTCTTCCCAGGAAACCGGATCCCCCGGTGAGGAGAATGGCGGGCCTTTTAATGGGAAGGTCCTGCAGGATGGGTGTAGTCATATCAGTGAGGGTGGATGAGAATATTCCGGATAGTGGTTACGAGTTCCTCTCCTGCTAATTCCTTGCTGATAAATCCGCTGGCGCCTGCTTTTTTCGCTTTGATCGCGTACATTCCTTCCGAGAGCGCGGTGAGCATCAGCACCGGTAACCCCGGGAAATGCTCGCGGATCCAGGCCAGGGTCTCCAGACCGCCCAGGTCCGGCATGTTAATATCGAGAATGATCAGGTCCGGTTTTACGGTGGAAAGCTGTTTCAGGACCTCGTGTCCTCCCGACGCTTCGGCGCATACTTCCAGATCCGGTTGTTCGTCCAGGATCTGGCGGATCCTTTTACGGATCATCGGATGGTCGTCTGCCACAAGGATCTTGAACATGGAGCCGCATTAATATTTAGGTATCGTCAGGATCACCCGGGTCCCTTTCTTACCGTTCTTCCGGAAATGCAACTCTCCCCCCAATAAAAGAGCCCGTTCATGCATCCCGATAAGTCCCAGGGATTTCATACTCGATACCAGTGGGGTTTTTATCCCGGTCCCGTTATCTTCAATGATGACCGTTATGCTTTTGCTGTTTCCCGAGATACGGATCGCCGCCCGCGTTGCATTTGCATGCCGTAGAATATTTGTCAGAGCCTCCTGCACGATCCGGAACACCGCGATGGCGTGGGCAGGCCCCAGGTTGATCTGGTCGACCGATGAGATCAGGGTGCAGGGGATTCCGCTGCGCTTGATGAATTCTTCCACCAGCCATTCGATCCCCGGGATCAGCCCCAGCTCATCCAGCACGCGGGGATGCAGATCGGAGGCAATCTTACGGACGGCGGGAATGAGTTCTTCTATCACTTCCATAAGCTCCTTGGCCTGGATCAGGACAGGATCGGACTGGGGATTGGCGGCAGCCAGGCTTTGCTTGTGTATGATCCCGGAAGTATCCATCTTAATGGCCGAAAGGTATTGCCCCAGGTGGTCGTGCAATTCCCTCGAGATCCGGGACCTTTCTTCTTCCCGGATGGTTTGCAGGTGATGCGCATACCGCTGAAGCTGCTCGCGGGAATCATGCAGCGATTGCTCGGCTTTCTTCCGTGCCGTGATATCATTCGTGATGGCCAGGATCCCGATTTTGCCGTCCGGCAACTGGATCAGGGTTTCCCGCAACAGGATATTCAGCTGGATGCCATCCTTCCGGATATTGACGACTTCATGCTCGTAAGCCTTCCCGGTCCGGATCATCCGGATATGCTTTTTGATCTCGTCTTTCGACTGGTCGGGTAACAGCATGCTTACATGCTTACCGAGCAACTCCGTTTTTTTATATCCCAGGAACCGGCAGGCGGCTTCATTCACATCGAGGATATTCCCTTTCAGATCCTCCAGCATGATCCCGCTCGGCGATACATCAAAAAGAGTCCGGTATCTCCTTTCCTTCTCAACCAGTTCCCGCTCGGCAAGAACAAGGTCGGTGATGTCCTGCATCATCCCCACCATGGAGATGGCACCTTTTCCGTTCGACCCGATGAAGATCCCCTTGTCCCGGATGAATACGTAATGACCTTCCTTATGCAGGAAACGGTAATTGCAGTCGTACACCCCGATTCTCCTTCTGGCCTCTTCCAGTTCCTCCAGGGCATTTTTCCGGTCTTCCGGGTGGATCAGGTTTTCCCAGTTGTCGATATTGCCCAGTTCCCGGCTCGTATATCCCAGTACCTCCTGGGTGTTTCCTCCCCATTTTATAATCCCGGAAGGGATATCATAATCATACACTGCCTGGCCGGAAGTCCGTGAGACCAGATCATACCGTTTCTTCCATTCCATTATTTCCTGTTCGATCAGCTTGCGGTCCGAGATATCCTCAACCATCACCAGGAAATGGACCATCTCTTCCGATTTGCCAAGGATCGGCAAAACGGTCACGGATCCCCAGATGATTTCCCCGGTCTTTTTGATGTATCGCTTCTCGGTATGATAGGCGGGAATCTCTTTGGCGATGATCCGTTTCAGATTTTTGAGATCATTCTCGATCTGGTCGGGGTGCGTAAGATCCTTGAAAGTCAGGTTCAAAACTTCTTCGGGGCTGTACCCGAGAAAGGACGTAAATGCAGGATTGGCCCAGACGATCCTAAAATCCCGGTTGGTGAGAAGAAATCCGAGACGGGCTTCCCGGAACAGTTCCCTGAAATTATTGGCACCATTGGAAACCGGGATAAACCCGTGGTTGGTTGCAGCGTCTTTCGGAGCGTTGAGCATTCGTTGAAATAACAATAATTCAACTCCTTACAAACCGGTAGTCCTGAATGTTCGGTACCTGGACCGGCATGTGACAGAGAAAATCATTATTTTATACGAAAAAATTGAGGTTTTGGTTTAGGGAAAAGGATCAATAAATAGTCCGGAGAAGAGCGAGCGGACAGAGTATCCGTAAATTATTATTAATCAGATTGTTGTCCGTCACGTAATTTTGGTCAGGTTCAGTTTTCTCAGCATGGGTGCGAATTTCGCCGTGACTCCGGCGATCAGCAGGGTCATGCTTCCGCCAAAAATGACGGAGGGGATCAATCCCATGATTTTAGCGGCAGCCCCTGATTCAAAGGAACCTATTTCATTGGAGGAGCCGATGAAAATACTGTTCACCGATGCTACCCGGCCTCTCATCTCGTCGGGGGTGATCAGCTGAAGGGTGGTAGCCCGGATGATGACGCTGATATTATCAAACATGCCGCTCAGAAAAAGCATACCCAGGGAAAGGTAAAAATTCCTGGATACAGCAAAAAGTATAATGCTCACCCCGAACCCGGTGACGGAGAGAAGCAACAGCTTTCCTGCACGGACCAGCGGAGGCCGGTAAGCCAGCAACAGCGACATGAGCACGGCTCCGACCATCGGAGCCGCCCGAAGGAATCCCAGTCCCTGCGGGCCAACTTTCAGGATCTCCGCCGCAAAGATCGGCAGGACGGCTACGGCCCCGCCGAACAGGACGGCGAACATGTCCAGGGACATCGCCGACAATAATACCTGGTTCCTGTAAACAAACTTCAGCCCGGTTGCCAAACGCTGGAGCAGGGATTCCACTTTCGTGACCGGGGGCACCGGGACTTTTTTGACAAAACTGAGCAGCAGGATCGAGAGTAAGCCGGTAACCAGCACCGCTCCATAGGCTGCTTTCACCCCCGAAAACCCGTAGATCAATCCTCCGATGGCCGGACCCGTGATGGCGGCAATGTGCCAGGTCATGCTGTTCCAGGTGGAGGAATTGGGATACAATTGCCGGGGAACAATCTGCGCCAGCAGTGCAATCGTAGCCGGATAAATGAACGCCCGGGTAAACCCGGAGATCACTACCACGCAATAGATCGGGAGCACCCCCAGGGTCGCGAGGATCCCAACCCTTTTAAAGGTGAAGCTGAAAAGGAAACTGCTTCCCACCAGGAAAAGCAACAGAAACAGCTGGATGATCTTTTTACGGTTATACCGGTCGGCTACGTGTCCCGAATAAAGGGCGATGGATATGAACGGGATCGCTTCCG
>DATJQF010000153.1:0-9756 GCA_035505995.1 Bacteroidales bacterium | reverse complement strand
CAGGCTTACCTGGATGAGACCCGGTACGGGATTCTTTTGTGATTCAACATAGAAATGATCTTTCGCCGGATTCGGATAGACCCGGAACCCCTCCGGGTCCTTCTTTCCCGGTTCCTCCACCGAAGTGTAAACCTTCGGTTGCCCGGCCCCCGTGAAATAATTCAGCCCCCCGGAAAAGTTCCCGGCGATCAGGTCGAAGGCAACGGGGTCTGTCAGGTGCGCGATGGCCGGGGCGGTCCGCCAGCCGCATTTTACCGTAAAGGGATCCTGGGAGATCAGGCTCCACAGGGAATCCGATTCGTGGAACTTCCCTCCGAGATTGCCGTCGATGCCCGTGTAATAATGGATCGTCCCGTCGTCGGAACCCACCAGCAGCCGGGTCTCGCCGGAAGGTGTCCGGAAAAAGCAGGGAGCGCTGAAGCCGTAATAGGAATAATTATAATCGGTCACATTGATCCTGCCCAGGCTGTCGGTCACATAGGTGAAGACCGGGTTCCCGGCCGTGCCGGTATTCCGGTAATAGTTGAGGTTCCCGTTCTGCTCGCCGATAATGAGGTCCGGCAGACCGTCGCGGTCCAGGTCGAACAGCTGCGGGGCGCTGAAATCGCCGGCATCGATCCCCTGGTAGTTCGCGACGGGCGGGGCAAAGGAAGGCTGGTCGGCGGTTCCCGTGTTGCGGAAATAGTAGAGGGTCCCGTCGGAGTTGCCGGCCAGCAGGTCCGGGATCCCGTCGCCGTTCAGATCGCCGAAGGCCGGATACAGGCCGGTAAGACGGAGCGAGGAGAAATTGCCCAGGTCGTCGGTGACCAGGTGGAACCGTGGACTCAGGGGAGTCCCTTCGTTCCGGTACCAGGAGATGCGGGAGGTGAAGGCCGAATGAAGCACCCCTTCGGAATACCAGGAGGAATCATAATTTCCGTAGTTCCCGACAAAAAGATCCGGAAGGCCGGTCCCCCGGAGATCCTCCAGCACCGGCAGCGACCAGGTCCCCACGTCGATCATGTCCCCCTGGAAGAGATTCGGCGAAATGAAGCGGTAATCCGGAACGGAGTTGGTCCCGTAGTTCCGGTAATACCAGGCACTCTTCGTGTTTTCCGCGATGTAATAATTGGGATCGAAAGAAGATACGACCAGGTCATCGATGCCGTCATGATCGATATCCACTTTGCACGCATCCACGAAGGAAAACAGGTCAACCGGCCGGTTGTACGACGGGAACAGCGTATCCTGGCTGATCATGTGCGCGGAATCCCGGGTGCCGCCATTGATGAGCGAGATCAGGTCGGGAAAATCCACATCGCCCAGGATCAGGTCCATCACGCCGTCGCCATTGAGATCGGTGACCAGGAGGGTGGAGCCGGTATGCTTGGGAGGGCCGGAGGCGCAGGACGAAGGGAGCGGGTCATATTTATAGGGACAGGCGATGTCCAGCGTCAGTTTGTTGGACCCTTCGCTCTCCTTGATATCGCCCCAGCATTTGTCGGTAAGCTTGTAATCGAGGCTGTCGCAGGTGCCGTATTTCTCCATCGACAGGTTCTTATGATACTCGATATAGGATCCGAGCCCGAAGAAGGTGAGGATATCCAGGTCGCCGTCGCCGTCGATATCGGCGATGGCCGGGAAATCGACCGGGGTGAGCAGGATGCCCACATAGCCCGTATAATAATAGGAGGTGACCTGGCTGGTGACCAGCCGGAACTTCAGGGAGGTGTCGGAAACATTCTCAAACACGCGGATCCCCCCGAGCCCGTAAGTGAAAATGTCCTTCTTCCCGTCGCAGTTGTAATCCACGAACTCCGCCCAGTCGTGCAGGTCGGGGAACAGCGGGGCATATTCCGGGTGATACGAATAATTCGCTTCGCCCGGCGGTCCGTCATAAATAAAAGGCAGGATCCGGTTTCCGAACCGGTCGAACACCACCAGGTCGGGCACCCCGTCGAGGTTGAGGTCAATTTCGCCAACCTGGCACGAATTCAATCCCCCGGCCCAGGGGAACTTCAGGGAATCTCCCGGCACGACCTGGCATTCAGTAAGCCCGGTTCCGGCAAAAAAAATGAAAAGGAGTACGGATCTGAGCATGGCAGGCCAAAATTACTAAGAATAATTACCTTTGAAGATCAATTTGCATCCATGTCCCGCATCCTGGTCATCGACGACGAAAAGAGCATCCGCAGCACCCTCCGGGAGATCCTCGAATACGAGAAATTCCAGGTGGACGATGCGGCCGACGGTCCCGAAGCATTAAAGCTGGTCCATGAGCAGAGGTACGATGCCATCCTCTGCGACATCAAGATGCCCAAGATGGACGGCCTGGAGGTGCTCGCCCGGATCCAGGAGGAGACCGACACCCCGGTGATCATGATCTCGGGCCACGGCACCATCGACACCGCCGTGGAAGCGATCAAGAAAGGCGCCTTCGATTACATCTCGAAGCCCCTTAACCTGAACCGGCTGCTCATCACGATCCGCAACGCGCTCGACAAGGGCAGCCTGGTGAGCGAGACGAAGTCCCTGAAGAAAAAGGTGAGCGGCCTCACCGAGATCATCGGCGAATCGGAAGCAATACAAGCGGTTCGCGAGCTGACGCAAAAGGTGGCCGCCAGCGATGCCCGCGTGCTGATCACGGGCGACAGCGGCACCGGGAAGGAGCTGGTGGCGCGGTGGCTGCATGCGTGGAGCCCGCGGTCGGAGGGACCCTTCATCGAAGTGAACTGCGCGGCGATCCCCTCGGAGCTGATCGAGAGCAACCTCTTCGGGCATGAGAAAGGCTCTTTCACCTCGGCCATCCGGCAGAAGAAAGGCGATTTCGAGCTCGCCAGCGGAGGCACCCTGTTCCTCGACGAGATCGGCGACATGAGCCTCCCCGCCCAGGCGAAAGTGCTGCGGGCGCTGGAGGAGAACAAGATCACGAGGGTGGGGGGGGAGAAGGAGATCCCGGTGAACGTCCGGGTGATCGCGGCCACCAACAAGAATATCAAGGAAGAGATCGAAAAGAAGAATTTCCGCGAGGATCTGTATCACCGCCTGAGCGTGATCCTGATCCATATCCCCCCGTTAAGCAGGCGCGCGGCCGATATCCCCCTGCTGGCCGATCATTTCCTCACCGAATACAGCGCCAGCCAGGGCAAGCCGAAGCTGAAGCTGACGCCGGGGGCCATGGACGAGCTGAAAAAGCTGAAATGGACCGGCAACGTCCGCGAGCTTCGCAACGTCATCGAGCGCCTGGTGATCCTCTGCGAAGGCACCGTCACGGAGAAAGAGGTACGGGAGAATTCAAGACAACTTTATTAAATTACGGATTAGGGATTACGGATTACGGATTACCAATGGGTTAATCTGTTGACCCGTTGACTTCTTTACCCGGGTCAGTCTTTCAGGCATCTGACGGAAAAGGCATTATCCCGGTAAGCCGGGTAAACCGCTACGCTGGGATCGTAGTTGTTCATGGGATGTGCCCAGGCTTTGTCTGCTCCATGGGCGGAGGAAGTCCAGAAATAGGTTGCGAACCCGGAATAGCTCCAGGATAAATTAAAGAACAGGGCACCGTTCAGCCAGGCATTGAAGCCCGAATAGCCGGAATATTTCAAGGGGCTGCCGGCAAAGCCGTTGTTGATCCAGTTGGCGAAAAGGGTGTTCCATTCAGCCTCGTCGGGGATATGCCATCCCGGCAGGCAGAGTCCCTGTACCGGCGAAGCATTGTCATATTGCATCAGCTCGTCCCATTGATAGCCCGCCCCCCTCTGCAGGCATTTGGCGGGAGAATCATTATAGCAATATTTTTCCCGGATGCAGTTATCCCGCTGGTGCTGTGTGCCTGCGATCTGGGTGCCGTAATTCAGGTTGGCGGCCATCCAGCACTGCGTACCGATCATGACCGTCGGGTAAATCTGGTTATCCCGCGGGTCGGTGACATTATTTCCGCAGGCAAACGGAGGGGTGGCAAGGACATGAATGACAGCCTGATCGCTGGCGGAACACCCTGGCGCACCGGTGCAGGTATACGTGACGGACTTATTACCGGTGCCTGCCAACCCCGGATAGAACATCGAAGTAGCTGAATTCACTCCCGGGCCCGAATAAGTTCCGCCAGGCGGAATGCCGCCTTTCAGCAGGAAGGGGCGGGCATTGGGGTAGGTGATGGTATCGGTGCAGAAGTTCAGGGAAACCTGGGGTGCCGGCTTGACAATCACATCAACGGTTTGGGGATTCCCGGTACAACCCCCCGCGGCGGCTGTTGCATGATAGGAAACCGTTCCGTCGGCGAAACCGGTATTAATAAGTGTTTGCTGGATCATGTTCCCGCTGCCCGGTCCGTACCCGCTGATGCCGGGTGAAATGCAGGTGGCCGTCCAGGTGAAAGTGGCGCCGGTCACCTGCGAGAGGATCGTAATTCCGGTGATTTGTCCGGTACAAATGGATTGCGATGAAGGCAGGAAATAAACGTCCGGGACCGGAAGGACCGTGACCGGGTAATCCACCGGGTTCCCGGTACAGCCGCCGGCCGTCGCGGTGACGTGATAGGTGACGGTCTGGGTAACGAAACCGGTGTTGACCAGCGTCTGGATTATTGAGCTGCCGCTTCCGTCGGCAAACCCGGAAACCGATCCGGAGCTGCCCGTTGCCGTCCATGTAAAAATGGCGCCCGGGATCAGGGATTGCAAAGTAATGCCGGTCGTTCCGCCCGAACAGAAGGCGGTGGCGGGAGGCGAAAATATAACCCCCGGCAGGGGACTGACCGTGACGTTATAATCCTGCGCAATTCCGGTGCAGCCTCCGGCGGAAGGCGACACGTGATAAGTAACGGTCTCATCGGTCACACCTGTATTGACCAGGGTCTGTACGATCACCATCCCGCTCCCGGCGGAATATCCTGAGACAAAACCGGAGCTGCCACTGGCCGTCCAGGTGAAGGTGGCGCCTGGTACCTGCGACTGTAACAGGATATTGGTGGCTGAGCCTGAGCAGATCGTCAGGGAGGGCGGACTGAAGGAAACATCCGGGCCGGGCTTGACCGTGACTGCATAATCCAGCGGTGTTCCCGTACAGCCGTTCGCTGCCGGTGTTACGTGGTACGTGACGGTCTGGTCGGTGACGGAAGTATTGGTAAGAGTCTGGGCGATCAGGAATCCGTTGCCGTCAGAATATCCTGAAACCGTTCCCGAGCTTCCGGTGGCGGTCCAGCTGAAAGTGGCGCCGGCGATCTGGGATACCAGCAGGATATTGGTCGTTCCGCCCGAGCAGAGGGAGGCGGAAGGGGGAATAAAAGTCAGATCCGGCAGGGGATCGACCGTCACCACGAAATCAAGCGGAGGCCCGGCGCATCCGCCGAGGGTGGCGGTGATGGTATATTGCACGACGCCGGCACTGGTTGAACCGTTCCCCAGCAGATCCGTGATCACGGGTCCGGACCCGTTGCTGAAACCGGTAACGTTACCGCTCAGCAACGAAGCCGTCCATGAAAATATCGCGCCCGGCGCACCCGATTGCAGGACGATGTTCGCCGTTTCCCCGCTGCAGATTGTTTTCGAGGGAGGCGAGTTGGTGACCGGGGGGCCGGTGGTGACAGAGAGCCCGGAGGAGTCGGCTGCCCGGCAGCCATGGGCATCCGTCACTACGACTTTATAAAGAGCTGCTGTTCCCGTGGTATAGGTCTGCCCGGAGCCGATATTGGGCAGGCCATGGGTAAGATCCGACCACTGGTAGGTGCATCCCGGGCAGGCGCCTGCATCGAAGGTGGCCGTCTGGCCCGTGCAGATGTTCTGGTCGGGGCCGAGGTCCACCGGGTTCACAAGGTAGGTGGCCACGTTCACCGTGTCGGATGCCGGGCAGCCGCTGTGGGTCACGCTGACCCAGTAGCTCCCGGCCGATTTCACCCAGATCGTGCGGGTGGCGGCACCGGTCGACCAGGCATAGCTGCTGAATCCCGGCCCTGCGTCCAGCAGGGTGCTGTCGCCCGGGCAGAGCGTGCGGTCGGAGCCCAGCGATACGGTCGGCGCCGCGCTGATCACGATGGTCTTGCACAGGCTCACCTGGTCCGGCAGGCCTTCGTTAACCAGCAGGCGCACATTATAGGTCCCCGGCAGGTCATACGAAAAGGGCGGCGGATCATACAGCGTGGAGGAAGGCACCGAGGCATCGGTGCAGGGAGGGAAAGTCAGCCGTGACAGCGTATTCGATCCCCGGTTGGTAATATAGGCGAACAATGTGTCATTCTGGCGAAAGATTTCGGAGAAACTGTGGGGTAAGTTTAAAGAACCAATATCACCAATGATCGATCCTGTAACAGGTCCAGATATTCCATTAGGAAAATTAATTTTTCCTAATAGACCATTTGAAAGATACTTTCCGAAATAACCACAAACCGAATCGCAATCTCTTAAAATAGTTAAGCACCCACTTGGATCAAATGTTCCAAAACTTCCAAGATTATATCCAATCGGAAAATTTAAAAGAGAATTGCCAAAGTCTATACGACAAAGGGAAGTCCCATTTGCAATAAAAATATGATTTTGATGGTTTTCAATAATTAAAACAATTTGCGTAGGAGTGTCAAAACTAGCAAGATTTCCGAGATTTTCCTCGGAGGGTGTATTTGCTAAAGTATTTCCAAAATTTAGTCGTAGGAGATTTTTACCTAGTGAACAGGTTATAAATCCAATCCAATTACTGTCTTCTTTAACAATCAATAATCCATGACCCATTATCATATCCGGATAGGATCCAATTGTTGTTGCTGTTGGAATGTTCCATAATGAATTCCCAAAATCAAAACGGACAATAGAATTATTGTTATTAATAAACCCAAACCATTGCCCATCATCTAATTTAATTTGAATTCCCTCAATGGAATTTGTTAATATTCCAAAACTTCCAAGATTAACCCACGATGACGGTAAATTTGAATAACTTGAACCATGATAATACCTTACTATACCTGATAATCCAGGACAGCTTATAAATGAAAAACAATCATTATTTTCTTTAACTAATGTAATATAAGTGGGGATATTTAATATTGATCCCGGATTTCCAATATTACTCCCAAATAAGTTTGAATTAATATTTCCCGAACAGAAATTCCAATAGAATGTTGACCCGCCAACAGTAACATTTGTTATATTTATTTGATTGCTAACACAAGATGAATCGGGTAAAGTGAAATCAGTAACAATTTGTCCGACAGTTAAATTTTGTGTTATTTGAAAAAGAAACCAAATTAACAATATCGTACAAGTTTTTTTCATTGAATCCCTTTTAAAATAAAGAAGAAAAAAGTTATTTTATGAACAAAGGTCATTGTAAAGTAGATTTGAATCTACCGAAATTTAGTCTTAATCATTCATAAAAGGGAAAGGTGAAAAAAAAAAACGAAAAAAAATTAAAAACTTATTAACAGATTTTAAAATTTTTTTATTTATCAATAGCGTCTACCTTAATTAAAAGATACTAAATTGGTTATAATCTCGTTAATGAAATCTTGGTAATTTTGGTTTGCAAGATGCTCATCTGTAAACCTCCCCGAAACGTAAAAATATTTGTTTGCTCGGATAGGAAATGTCAGGCCGTTATAGATCGCCATGTAATTAATTTCCCCCGTCCTATTGTTAGGGTGTTCAATCCGCTCGGGGGTGGGGTTGCCCCTGATCCCTGAAATGTCCGGATTATCAATGTAGAGTTTTACAAAGTCAATCATTTCCGCCGGCTGTTGGTTTTCAAACGGATCTGGCCGATATTGCCCCTCCCCGGTTTAGTATGGTGCGTTGTGCCGCACGATCGGCTTCCGGTCGGTAGATCCCTCAGGGGAGGGGAGGGGCGTGCCTTAAATCGCTTTCCCGTTTTCATTTTACCCAGGTAGCGTCGAGTATTTCAGATTTGCGAAAGAACATTTTTTTACCATCGTGGTAAACCGGGAATTTTCTTTCTTTCGTATAACGCCATAAAGTAACGCGTGAACAGTTGAGTAACTGCATAACGCCTTCGCAGTTGATCAAGTCGCCTTCGATTTGGGTATTTTCTATTTCTTTGAATTTTAATTGCCGGGTCCGTTCCCGACAAAGCGACTACAAATATATAAGCATAGTTAATTACAATCACAAATAAATACAGTACTTTTCAACGTTTCTGTATGTAAATCTGTATGTAAATAAAACAAGAAACCCGAAAACACTTGTTAATCAAGTGAATTCGGGTAATCTTTGTGGAGTTGGAGGGATTCGAACCCTCGTCCAAACAGGCAGTGAAACTGTTTTCTACATGCTTAGTTCCGGTTATCTTGTCGGGGAGAGACTGGTCCGGAACCGACCGATCTGTACCGTATTCCCTGAAACTTCACCTGAACATCGGGAATCTGATCAGGCTATCCCGGCATTTCTGATGCCTCATCCGGAACACCGCCAGGAAGGGTTTCCCGGGAGACAACCGGTGCTTAATTTCTGAAATTAAGCAGCCAGTCTGTAAGAATAATTATCGCCATTTGTTGGCTGTGTGAATTGGCGTTTAACGAGACCTGTTCACAACGCTCGGCATGCTTGCAATTCCGCTTCCCTGCTGTCAAAACCTGTCAACCCCGGTTGCAATGAAAAATTCAGGTCGCAAAGATACGAAAAAAAACGGGAATTAAGCCTCCAGCAGCGCTTTTATAAAATCGGGCAGAGGCTCTTCATGGTTCATCACCCGGTATAGCGCGGAAAGGATCGGGAAATCTTTATCGGGGTACCCCATCTCGCCGATCTTTTCATGGAAAACCTGCACTGCCAGTTGTCCCTCCAGCACCAGCTCATGCGAGACGCCCGGGGTGAAGAACCCTTTCCCGATCAGCAGTCCCAGGGTCCGGTTCCGGCTCAGGTCGTTCAGCGCGGTCAGGGTGAAATCGCCGTATCCGCAATAATGGAAAATAGTCTCCTCCCCGCCACCCGAGAGCAGCATCAGCCGGTGCATCTCCTTAAAGGCCTTTGTCAATACCAGGAACCTCATATTAGGGGAATTGAACTGGGCGTCCACGATCCCCAGGGCGATCGCATAGATATTCTTCAGGATGCTCAGGATCTCTACCCCCTCGGGATCGTCCGAGAGATCCAGATAGACCGTCGTCCCTTCAAAGAGTGAAGCGACTGCCCCCGGATCGTCCTTTTTATCATATCCCAGGGTAAACCCCGTGGGGACCCGGTTGATGATCTCCCGGGCGAAGGTGGGGCCTTTCATCGTCATGACCGGGTTCGGGAAACTCTCCTTCAGGCACCGGACAATGGTTTTTCGACGGTCTCCGAATCCTTTGGCAAGATTCACCAGGATCGCTTCCGGCGGTATCCATTCCCGGATCGTCCCGAGATACCCGGTCAGGACGGTCGAGGGGATCGCGAGAAAAATAATCTCACTTTCCTGAAGCATACCGTTATCGTTTGTGGCTTGCAGGGAATCGTCCAGCCTTATGGAAGGAAAGTAACGGGCATTCACATGAATGGAATTCACCGATTCCATAACCTCGGTTTCAATGGTATGAAGCAGGACCTTGGCTTTCCTCTTTTCCGCAACCACATTGGATAGGGCCGTCCCGATTGCACCGGCACCGATAAATGATATTTTAGTCAATTTGACTGCTGTTAACTTATAGTATAAGTAGTATTTTTTTCGATGGGAAAAATAAGCGAAAAAGTGACACCATGATCATTTTCAATTGAAATTTTTGCCTCCAACTGCTTGGCGAGTATCTGAATGATCTTAGTTCCCAGTGTATCAATTTCTTTTGAAAAATATTCT
>DATJQF010000152.1:0-2583 GCA_035505995.1 Bacteroidales bacterium | reverse complement strand
TTATCAAAGGGTTCATCAGCGGTACGTATAACGGCAATCAGATGTATGTGGTAAATTCTGCGCAATGGAACGGGAATAAATTTGCCATACAGATCACCGCGAATTCAGCTAATGACGGAGAAGATCCTGCCAATGCATGCGTCCCTGTAACAGACCAATACCAGGTCCTGATTACGATCGGTCTTGAGGTTGCCAATTCCGGCGGGATTGCCGGGCTGACCTTCCGGGATATTTCCATGGTGGCAGGTCCCGGCGGACTTCAGGAATTTGCCATTGATCCTTTGCCGACGCACGGTTATTATTCGGCTCCCAATCTTTTTGAGGGAGAGGATTTTCAATACCTGTACCTGGGCAGGCTTTTCTCCTCTTTATACGGGTGGTCGCAATACGGCGGACAGGTTAATGACGTTCCTTACCTGGACTGGAGCATAGCGGTAAACACAGGGGTCTGGGACAGTACGGCTTCCATTCATGGCCCGGCGGTAACTGCAAAAATGAGGATCCACAGCCTGGCCCAGCTGGTCGTGAATGAAGATGCCCAGATGAACTCCTACGATTCGGTGGAGATAGGCAATGCGGAGGGGATCAAAATTTTATCGGATGCATCGGGTACCGGGTCGTTTATCGACAACGGGATCATCACCTATAATAATAATGGTACGGCCGCGGTGGAGCGGTACCTGGAGCAGGATGAATGGCACGGGTACTGTGTTCCGGTGGAATCCACGCCGGCGGAACCTTTCACGGGGCTGGACCTGCTGATGAAATGGTATGACGAGCCTGCCCACCGGTACCGGTACGTGGTGAACCCGGCAGGCGATTCCGTGCTCGACCGGCAGATGCTGGGCTATCTCGTATATTCCAGTTCTTCGCTCAACCCGAACTCCACGATCCTCACCACGGGGATGCTCAACACCGGGAACCTTTCCTTCCCGGTGACCTCCACTCCCGCGCCGGGCGGGCCCGACGGATGGAACCTGGTGGGCAACCCTTATCCCAGCGCGGTCTACTGGCCCTTTGCGGGGCTCGACGAAACCGACCCGGTGATGTATGTGTTCGATCCGGCCGACGGGAACTGGATCTTCTGGAATTCCCATGATTTCACGCATTCCACGGATGCCATCCCGATCGTCGCCACCCAGCAGGCTTTCTACGTACATTGCCATGCGCCGGCTCCCGGGGCCGGATCGGTATCGTTCACCAACGCGGCCCGGGTGCACGACAACGGCGACTTCTACAAGAATTCCCCCGCGGAAGACTACCTGCTGATCCTGTCGGCCTATGCCAACGGGTTAAAGGATGAGGCGCAGATCTGGTTCAGCGATTCGGCCACGGTCAATTTTGATGCCGATCATGACGCCTATAAGATATGGGGGGATCCCGGCGCCCCGCAGCTTTACAGCGAGCTCCCCGATTCGGCGGATGCCGCCCTGGATGCCCTGCCCTGGGCTCCCGGCGACCGGATCGTGCGGATGGGATATCATCCCGGACCGGCGGGGATCGACACGATCGTCGCCACGAACCTCGCCAGTTTCCCGGATACGGTCCCGGTATGGCTCCGCGACCTGAAAGATAATAGTCTCCAGGACCTTAAGCTGGATTCCGTGTATATCTTTCACGCTGCCCCTGCCGACGCGGCGGACCGTTTCCGCATTATTTTCCAGGACCCGTCTCTCGGGGTGCCGGGACACCCGGATCCCTCCGTTGAGATCTATTCCTGCGACCACGTGCTGTACGTTCTCCTGCCGGCCGGACGGCCTTCCGGGGGTACCGTGCTCCTGTATGACCTGGCAGGCAGGCAGGTTTTCACGGCAAAGCTGGAGGAAGCGGGGCTGAACCGCTATGTTCCCGGGTTGTGCGAGGGGTACTATCTCGCGAAAGTCGACGCTCCCGGTTCCACCGTATTTAAAAAGGTGTTCCTCAGGTAAAACGGGCGGCCCGGAAGTCTGTTAAGAAAACGGCTGAAAACTCTCCCGAAAGTTGAAAAAAAACCTTTGAAATTATCTGAATTCTTTCTAATTTTGCAGTCCTTTTTGTAAAAGGCTGCTTTGGTATAAGGATCAGGCAGTTATATGTCTCTGGATAACAGGGAATTGTAAATCTTATTTTTAACGGCGCCGATGATAAAAAGCACGGGTTTTCTTTTTTTTACTGTTTCGGACCCTAAAATTGCTTTGCACAGACCCCACACGCTCACGCACTCCCACACCCGCATCGCCGATGTAGCTCAGCTGGTAGAGCAGCTGACTTGTAATCAGCTGGTCGGCGGTTCGAGTCCGTCCATCGGCTCCTGAACCGGAACTTCCGGTTTCGTTCTTTGAAGAAATGTAATGAAAGGGTTGCAAGAGGTGTACCCTTGCCCACACTCGCACCCCACTCCCACACCTGCCTGCCGGCAGGCAGGCTCACACCCACACCCACTTCGGGGAGATTCCAGAGCGGTCAAATGGGGCAGACTGTAAATCTGTTGGCGAAGCCTTCGGAGGTTCGAATCCTTCTCTCCCCACGATGGAAGTAGCGAAATAGCGAAATGGCGAAATAGCGAAATTTGGTTTGCTGCTTTGCTACTTGACTACTTCGCTA
>DATJQF010000151.1:0-2504 GCA_035505995.1 Bacteroidales bacterium | reverse complement strand
CACAAATCTAAGCGACGGTACGCAAAAGATCACTTTCAGTACCGGAGATCTGGCCTCCGGCATGTATGAATATGAACTTTTTGTCAATGATGAGAGTCGGGCTACTAAAAAGATGGTTGTGATAAGATGATCTGTTGATTTTTATAGTAATTACTAAGATCAGACACAATCTCTGCGTGAAAAAGACTTTCAAGATAGCCTAGTGTCCTGTTTGTTGTGCAGGGAAACGGAGGTTATTTATTTCTGAACACCAGCTTCCCGTCCTTTTCATCCACGATAATTTCGCTGCTGGTCTCCACTTTTCCTTCCAGGATCATTTTGGAAAGCTCGTTCAGCAGCATTTTCTGAAGCACCCGTTTGATGGGCCGGGCGCCATACTGCGGATCGAATCCCAGCCGGGCGATCAGGTCCAGCGCGGGATCGGTCACTTCCAGCTTGATCTCGTTTTTTCCAAGCATCTGCCTCACATACCCGAGCTGCAACTCCACCACCTTCCGGATCTCCTCGCGGGTGAGCGGGCTGAACATGATGATCTCGTCCACGCGGTTCAGGAATTCGGGGCGGATAGTCTGTTTCAGGAGGTCAAAGACCTCTTCCCGCGTACGGTTCAGCACCTCTTCGCGGTTCCGGTCTGTCACTTTCTCCAGCCGTTCCCGGATGATCTGGGAACCGATGTTGGAGGTCATGATGATGATCGTATTCTTGAAATCGACCGTCCTTCCCTTGTTATCGGTCAGCCGGCCGTCGTCGAGCACCTGCAGCAGCACATTGAATACATCCGGGTGGGCTTTTTCGATCTCGTCCAGCAGCACTACGGAATAGGGCTTTCTTCTCACGGCTTCCGTAAGCTGGCCGCTTTCCTCGTATCCGACGTATCCCGGGGGCGCCCCGATCAGTCTTGATACCGTGTGCCTTTCCTGGTATTCCGACATGTCGATCCGGACCATGTTGTTCTCATTGTTGAACAGGAACTCCGCCAGCGCTTTCCCCAGCTCGGTCTTTCCCACTCCGGTCGTGCCCAGGAAAATAAACGAACCGATCGGGCGACGGGCATCCTGAAGACCGGCCCGGCTGCGGCGGATGGCATCCGACACTGCCGCAATGGCCTCTTCCTGTCCCACCACGCGCATATGGAGCTCCGTCTCCAGGTTCAGCAGCTTCTGCTTTTCGCTTTGCAGCATCCGGCTAACCGGGATGCCGGTCCAGCGGGAGACCACTTCCGCGATCTCTTCCGCGCCCACCTCTTCATTCACCATCGCGGACTCTTTTTGCAGCTTCATCAGCTTTTTCTTGAGCTCCTCGATGGTCTTTTCCGATTCGGGTATCTTGCCGTAGCGGATCTCCGCCACCTTGCCGAGATCCCCGTTACGGTTGGCTTTGTCCGCTTCAAACTTCAGCGATTCGATCTCCTTCTTGCTCGCCTGGATCTTTTCCACGAGGTCTTTTTCCGATTGCCATTTGGCTCTCCGGGCATTCCTTTCCTCGTTCAGGTTGGCGATCTCGGCATTCAGCGTTTTCAGCTTGGCCTTATCGCCTTCCCGCTTGATGGCTTCCCGCTCGATCTCCAGCTGCCGGATCTTCCGCTCGATTACCTCGATCTCTTCCGGCACGGAATTGATCTCCAGCCGCAGCTTGGAAGCCGCTTCGTCCATCAGATCGATCGCCTTGTCGGGCAGGAACCTGTCGGAGATATACCGCTGCGACAGCTCCACGGCGGCGATGATCGCCTCGTCGCGGATCCTCACCTGGTGGTGGGATTCATAGCGCTCCTTCAATCCCCGCAGGATCGAGATGGCGTCGAGGGTATCGGGTTCATTGACCATCACCGGCTGGAACCGGCGCTCGAGCGCCTTATCTTTCTCAAAGAATTTCTGATACTCTTTCAGGGTGGTGGCCCCGATGGCGCGAAGCTCGCCCCTGGCCAGCGCGGGTTTCAGGATATTCGCGGCATCCATGGCCCCTTCGCTTGCTCCGGCGCCCACCAGGGTGTGGATCTCATCGATGAAGAGAATGATCTCCCCGTTCGAGGAGATCACTTCTTTCACCACGCTCTTCAGCCTTTCTTCGAATTCCCCTTTATATTTGGCACCCGCGATCAGGGCTCCCATATCCAGGGAATAGATCTGCTTGGATTTCAGGTTCTCGGGGATATCCCCGTCGATGATGCGATGGGCCAGTCCCTCGGCAATGGCGGTTTTTCCCACGCCCGGCTCTCCGATCAGGATGGGATTGTTCTTGGTCCTCCGGGAAAGGATCTGGAGGATCCTCCGGATCTCCTCGTCCCTGCCGATGACCGGATCGAGCTTCCCGTTGCGGGCCAGCTCGTTGAGGTTCCGGGCATACTTGTTCAGGGAGTTATAGGTCTCTTCCGCCGTCTGGCTTTTCACGGAAGAGCCTTTCCGGAGCTGACGGATGGCCGCCTTCAGATCCTTTTCGGTCACGCCGTTGTCCTTGAGGATCCGGGAGGCCGGGTCATTCAGGGAAAGGATGCCCGCGAGGATAAA
>DATJQF010000150.1:0-6935 GCA_035505995.1 Bacteroidales bacterium | reverse complement strand
GTTCTGATGATCTCCCGGGCCGGTTGTTCATCGTCGATAATCAATACTTTGTATCCCATGAGCGTATTTTTTATTTTTTTCTCGGAAAGTAGATCTGCACTTCATACTGGTTCCTGTGAATGATCGTCTTCAGCAGGTCGTCGGCGCCATACAGCAGCCGCAGTCTTTCCCGGATATTCTTCAGCCCGATCCCCGCGCCTTTCCGGGGAGGCGCTTCCGGGTCAAAATCGTTGACGATCCTTACCTCCAGGCAATCGTCGCAGGGCAGGGAATCCATGACGATCTTCACCTGGTTCACGCTTTCATAGACGCCGTGCTTGATGGCATTCTCGAACAGCGGCTGCAGGATCATCACCGGCACCGGGTAATTCATGTGCGCGGGGTCCACCTTCATTTCGTACACGAGTTTCTCGCCGAATCGCGTTTTTTCTATGTCCAGGTACCTCCGGATATTGGAAAGCTCGTTCCCGAGCTCGGTGAATGCCGTCGAAGAAGAAGAGACCGAATACCGCAGGAAATCGGACAGGCGGATGATCATCTCCCGGGCGTTTTCCGGGTTTGAGATCGTCAGGGCGCTGATGGAATTAAGGCTGTTGAACAGGAAGTGCGGATTGATCTGTGAGCGCAGGTTGGTGAGCTCCGCCTCCTTCAGCAGCTCGTTGAGCCGGGTCTCCGCCAGGATCTTTTCCTGCAGGTTGCGGTTATATAACAGCAGGTAATACCCGAACACCACCAGGATGTAGAAGAACAGTCCGCTGATGATCCGGTACGGGATGCTCCCCGAAAGAAAAACCACATACCGCACATTCGTGCTGAAGATCGCGGTCAGGATCGAATAGCCCGAGCTCATCCAGATCACCAGGATCAGCGCCATGGCCGTCACCTGGTTCAGCAGCATGCCGGACTGTGATTTCCGCGAAGGCATATTATACCGTACCACGTAATAGACCGGGATGCCCAGGATGCAGAAGATCAGGTTGAAGGTCAGGCTGTCGGCCAGGGACGCCACGAACGGGATCCCGTACTGGAAGTACAGAACGGAAAAATGGATCCCGGTGATCAGGACCCATATTCCGAAGTAAACGATGGCTGAACGGATATTCTGGAAAACAGGATGATTCATTCCGCCGGTTTGGTTTAAAAGCTTTTCAGTTCCCCGCCTCCGAAAACGCAGCTGGCTTTGATGACGAGCACGCGGGAGGCATCGGTATTCGACTTGATGATGTTCCGGCGGTCCATGAATCCGCCCAGCACGGAGCTGTTCCTCACCTGCACGTTCCAGTCGCCCGGTACGATCATGTTCACGCCGCCGAACACCACGTCGATCTTCAGCTCATGGATCCCGGAAGCCAGCGTTGCCTGGGTCAGGTCCAGGTCCACCCCCCCGAACACACAACTGATCCTGCCGCCCCTGAACTCCTGGTTCACGAGCCTTTGCTTGCTGCTGCTGAAGACGCTCTCGTGGCGGATATACCCGTCCTGCATCGTCGCATCGCCCGGTCCGGGCAGGATTTCCTGATGATGCCGGAAAGGCCAGCGGCGCACCAGGATCAGAACCCCGATGGCGATCAGCAGGGCCGGCCAGAAGAGATGCACCGTGTTGAAGGGCAGGTTTGCAATGCGGGGGATCAGGAATAACCCTCCCACCAGGAGCAGGATGACCCCGGGAAAAATATTGTCGCTGGTCGACAGGCTGATGATCCCGATGACGATCAGCAGCATCTGCCAGGAGAAGATGATGTGTTTCCATTCGAACGGAAGCAACCCGATATTGCTCCCCAGCAGGAGAAACCCAGCCACGATTACGATGATCCCGAGTAGGTACTTTCGTCTGTTTGCGCCTTCCACTTTTCTGACAGCATTTGAGTCCATGGGAATGAGTTTTTAAAGTTACACATTATTATCGCTGGCAAAACTACTTCGTCCTCCCTTACGGGCACAGCGGAAATCGGCAGGAGCCCGATATTCCCCGATGAAACCGGGATAACCGGTGGCTCATCCATAAAGCCGCAAATACTCATAATGGTTCCCGGTCCACCCGAGAAAGCGTATAAAACCCTCATAGGGGATGACCAGGGAAGCCGTGTTGACACAGGGATGGAAGCTGATGCGCACGGAGGCCGCCAAGTTCTCGTCCAGGAACAGTCTCACATGATGTTCCGTATCATGGATCAGTCCGAAAGGGGATACGGAACCGGGGGTCAGGCCAAGATATTTCCGGAGCCGTTCGTCCGAGGCAAAAGAGAGCTTGCCCTGCTGCAATCTCGATTCGAGGTCGCGGATGGGCAGGGAATGCGAGTGCTCCAGGATGACCAGGTAGTGCCGGTCGCCTTTATGGTTCCTGAAAAACAGGTTCTTACAATGGGTCGCCTCGATATCTTTCCAGTATTTCTTGGCCTCTTCCACCGTAGCGACTGCGGGATGCTCGTAGTATTCATACGGGATGGCAAGCCGCTCCAGGATTTCAAATAACCGGGGATCCCCGTTCATACCGCTTTTTTTACCCCCGTAAAAGTAAAAACGATCCGGGAATTATTAAGTAGATTTGTAACATGAAAATCAGGTTTCACAAATACCACGGGACCGGGAACGACTTCATCCTGGTGGACGACCGGGAAAGGAAACTGGCGCTGAGCCGGGAGGAAGTGGAGCGTTTGTGCGACCGCCACTTCGGGATCGGCGCCGACGGGCTGATGCTCCTGTTCGGGAAAGAAGGGTATGATTTCGGGATGACCTATTTCAACCGCGACGGAAGGGAAAGCACGATGTGCGGGAACGGCGGACGCTGTCTGACCGCTTTCGCCCGGTCGCTGGGGATCATCAGGGATCGTGCTTTCTTCCATGCCATCGACGGGGAGCATCAGGCAGTCATCCTTTCCCGCGAAGGACCGGAAACCCGGGTAAAGCTGGGCATGAAGGGAGCCCGGGTGGAGAAGACCGCCGAAGGCCACTATTTCACCGACACCGGCTCGCCCCATTATGTGATCCTGGCAAAGGATATCGACTCCATCGACCTGATCCGTGAGGCACGGAAGATCCGCTACGATACCTGCTACGCGGAAGAAGGCACCAACGTGGACTTCGTGCAGGTGCAGGGCGACCGACTGTACGTGCGCAGCTATGAACGGGGCGTGGAAGACGAAACGCTTTCCTGCGGCACGGGCGTGACGGCCGCCGCCCTCACCGCCGCCATGGCCCTCAAAGATGGAGCCGGGATGTTCCATATCCGCACCCGGGGAGGCGATCTGGAGGTTACCTTCAACCGGAAAGGGTCCTCCTTCTCGGAGATCTGGCTGGAAGGACCGGCGAGGTTTGTCTACCAGGGAGAGATCGATCATTAATAAACTCTGAGGCAGGAGATAATGTCCAATGACGAAAGACGAATGACGAATCCGATCCTTAGTTCAGGCAGTGTTTCCCTTCGTGCGATCGAGCCGGGAGACGTCGATTTCATCCTGGCGCTGGAGAATGACCCGGAGACCTGGAAGGCGGGGGAAACGCTGATCCCCTTTTCCCGGTTCCAGATCGAGCAGTATGTCCTCAGCTCGCAGCGGGATCTTTATGCCGAACGTCAGTTGCGGTTCATGATCTGCCGGGAAGAACCCGGCAACGAAAGCAGGCTGATCGGGACGGTCGATCTCTTTGACTTCGATCCCCATCACCGCAGGGCCGGGGTCGGGATCATGATCCTGCCGGAGTTCCGGAACCGAGGATATGCCGTGGAAGCGCTGAAATGCCTCGTCAGGTACAGCTTTGAAGTGCTCAGCCTCCACCAGCTGCACTGCTCGATCTCCGCCGACAACCTTGCCAGCATCTCAGTATTCGAGAAAAACGGGTTTTCCCGCTACGGCCTGCGAAAGGAATGGCGCCTGGCCAACGGGAAATGGACCGACGACCTCCTCTACCAGCTCATCCGTTCTTAACGATCACACATGGCGGATAAGGATAAAAAAACCCGAAAGCCGGTCTGGAAAATCGTTCTTTTCACACTCCTGTCCCTGATCCTGCTGGTTGGGATCACCGGGTCTTACCTGGCCTACCAATGGATCCTGCAGCCCAATGTCGAACTGCAGGGATCCTCTTCAGCCTTTCTCTGCATTCCCACGGGATCGGATTTCAACCAGGTCAGGCGGTTGCTGTACAGTCACGCCTATATCCGGGATGCCCGCTCGTTTGAATGGGTGTCGCAGTGGAAAGGCTACGATAAGAAAGTGAGACCCGGCCGGTACCGCATCCGCGAGGGCATGAGCAACAACGACCTGGTCAACCTGCTGCGCTCGGGCAAACAGGAGCCGGTGCGGCTGGTGTTCAACAGTCTCCTGCGGAAGGAAGATCTGGCAGGAAAGATCTCCCGCCAGATCGAGGCCGACTCCCTCACCCTGCTCAGGCTTCTCAACGACCCGGTCTTCCTGAGGAAATACCATACCAACCCGGCCAATGCCTTCCTGCTGTTCATCCCGAACACCTATGAGTTTTACTGGAACACTCCGGCAGAGCAATTCATCGACCGGATGTACCGCGAGCAGCAGGATTTCTGGAATCCTGCCCGGGTCCGCAAATGCAGGGAAGAGGGGCTCTCCCCCGCGCAGGCGGTGATCCTGGCTTCTATTGTCGAGAGAGAAACCGCCGTGGATGCCGAAAAGCCGGTCATCGCCGGCGTTTACCTGAACCGGCTGAGAAGCAACTGGCCGCTGCAGGCCGATCCCACCCTGATCTATGCCCTGGATGATTATACGATCCGCAGGGTGCTGGACAAGCATAAGCTGACCGATTCGCCCTATAATACCTACCTGCATACCGGTCTCCCGCCGGGACCGATCTGCCTGCCTTCCATAACTTCCATTGTGGCCGTGCTGAATGCCAACGGTGACGGCTATATGTACTTCTGTGCCCGCGACGACCTGTCGGGCAGCCATGTGTTCGCCAAAACCCTGGCGGAGCATGAACGGAACGCTAAAAAATACCAGGAGGCCCTGCACAGGCTTGAACAACAGAAGAAATATGGCAGCTAAGCAAGCGAGGAAGGTCGTCCTGTGGGTCGGGTTGATCCTCCTCCTGCCCGGGATGGCGTTTCCGCAGGCCCCGGATACGCTTCCCCCGCGGGCCGATACCGGCGGCATCCATAAAGGCCGGCTGACCGGGCTCCTGGTCGCCCAGGGAACGCTCTACTTTGCCACGCTGGGGGGGCTTTATTTTGCCTGGTATCAGCACTACCCGCAATCCTCTTTTCACTTCTTCAACGACTTCAACGAATGGCAGCAGGTGGATAAAATGGGTCACATGACCACCGCTTATTATATCAGCCGGATCGGCTATGAATCCTATCGCTGGGCGGGATTGAAACCCACTCAGGCTGTCTGGTACGGGGGATTGCTGGGCTTCGCTTACCTGCTCAACATCGAGATCCTCGACGGCTTCTCCGCCGAATGGGGCTTCTCCCCCACCGACCTGGCGGCCAACACGCTGGGCTGCGCCATTTTTATCGGCCAGCAGCTGGGGTGGAAGGAGCAGCGCTTTACCCTGAAATACAGCTTCCATCCGACGGATTATCCCCAATACAATCCCGACCTGCTGGGCGAAAATCTCATCCAGCAGATGATCAAGGATTACAACGGGCAGACTTACTGGCTGTCGGGGAACATCTATTCCTTCCTGCCGAAGCAATCGAGGTTCCCGCACTGGCTGAACGTCGCGTTCGGGTACGGGGCCGAAGGTATGACCGGCGCCGGCACCAATGTAACGGAATACCAGGGTCAGCCGGTCCCGGAATTCACCCGCTACCGGAAGTTTTTCCTTTCGGTGGATGTGGACCTCACCCGGATCCCGGTACGGTCGAAGGTGGTGAAAGGGATCTTCACCGTCCTCAGCTTTATCAAGATCCCCGCGCCGGCCCTTGAATACAATACGCTCGGAAAGTTCAAATTCCATTACTTTT
Organism: Bacteroidales bacterium; assembly: GCA_035505995.1. Classification (GTDB taxonomy): domain Bacteria; phylum Bacteroidota; class Bacteroidia; order Bacteroidales; family FEN-979; genus DATJQF01. The sequence goes on along the minus strand of DATJQF010000150.1, from coordinate 1,000 downwards.
ACTTCTGAAATGAAAACGCTGATCCGCTGGCTGGAGCAGCACCAGGTCGCCTGCTCCTGGAAGCATTATTTCGGGATCGAATGCCCGGGATGCGGCATGCAGACCGCTTTCATCGAGCTGCTGAAGGGGAACCTGGCGGAGAGCCTCCGGGTGTTTCCCGCCCTGCTTCCCATGATCGCGATGATCCTGTTCACTTTCCTGCACCTTGTCTTTAACTTTCCGAAAGGAGCCCTTATAATTAAAATTCTCTTTATATTTACTACATCGATCCTGGTGACCGGTTATATCATAAAAATCATTACCCACTAAAAACCATACCCATGGAAGAACAGCAAACCCCTTCCCCGAATCAGCAGCCAAGCGGCAGTTTCAATACTCCCTATCAGCAGAATCTTCCCAATGCCACCTCCGTCCTGGTACTCGGGATCCTTTCCATCGTCTGCTTCTGCTGGTGGTTTTCCATTATCGGGATCATCCTGGGGATCATCGCCCTGGTCCTGGCCGCAAAAGACCTTCGCCTGTATCAATCCAACCAGAACCTCTACACCCTGAGCTCGTATAACAACCTGAAAGCGGGAAGGGTTTGTGCCATCATCGGAATTTCCATTGCCAGCATTGTGTTTATCCTGACCCTTCTTTTCGTCATCGGGGTCTTTATGTCGATCCCCTTCTGGGGAATGGTGGATTAAGCGGTCACTGGATGAAACTGACCTGAACCTATGAAAATATTGCCAGTAGATAAGATCAGGGAAGCGGATGCTTATACCATCCGGGAGGAGCCGATCGCCGACATCGACCTGATGGAGCGGGCGGCGACCGCCTGTTATTACTGGCTGATCCGGAACATCCCCCACGACCGGAGAGTGCTGGTCTTCTGCGGGACCGGCAACAACGGCGGGGACGGGCTGGCCATCGCCCGGATGATGTCGGCGAAGGGATACCGGGCGGAAGTCTTCATCGCCGGCCCGGAAAAGAAATTTTCCCCTTCCTGCCGGACCAA
>DATJQF010000149.1:0-3237 GCA_035505995.1 Bacteroidales bacterium | reverse complement strand
CACTGTATTTTGGTGGTCTCGTCCAGACCGCAAAATCCTCACAATCCCTGTGGGGATTTTTTATTTCCGCCACAAATAATCTCCCTTTTAATAATTTAGACCGGTTTTAAATAGTAACTTTACGGGTGGGTAGGGTTCCGTAGTTTGGAATATACCCGGCAGAACCGAAAAGCCAAGAGAGTAGGAAATCTCAAAATAGTTTTGTTATGAGCAAGATGATCATGAACCATAAAACAGACGATTTCAACAAGTGGAAATCGGCCTTCGACTCGATGGAGCCGGTGCGGAAGCAATACGGGAGTTCAGGCGCCACCATCTTCCGGGGGCATGCCGATCCCAACGATCTGGTGATAATTACGCATTGGGGAAGTTCTGAACAGGCGCGTAAATACAGCCAGTCTCCCGAACTGAAGGCCGCCATGCAGAAAGGCGGAGTGGTGGGAGGTTCGAGTGTTTATTATGTAGAGTAAAAAACCCGTAAGGGGAGATTATATTTGTTTCATGCAAGAGGCAAAAATCGTCACTCTGAGATCCAGGCTCCCTTTTCCGGGACAGGATAGATCTCAATTTGAAGTTCTTTTGCCTCTTTTTTCCACTGCCGGATCCGGTAGGCCGCATTGGAACCGTCAATGATAATTTGCCGGAAGGAGAAGATCCGGACAACCTCTTTCAGCCGGATATCCGGATTACCGGAGAGGATAATATCATCCACCCGCATCCTCGTTCCCATATGTTCCGGCAGTTTCCGGTCAAGCACCAGGATCCTCTTTCCGCAAAAGCCGATAAAAGCCCCTTTCCGGAAAAAGTTTCCGCGGGAAAATCCCGGTCTTTTTCTGTCATCCGGCAGGACCGTCAGCAGAAAGACATTCCTGACATGTTCCGACTGCCAGTACCGGTGCAGGGTCTCCGTGAAATACGGCTCCTCTTCTCCCCCGCCCCTTCGAACCAGGATGCTCCGGCCGGCAACGATGAAATCGATCAGGCCCCGGTCCCGGACGCTGTAAACCACGATCCGCTCCCTCTGCAGCGAACGTATCCGGTCCGTCAGCACGCTTGCCGATAAAAAAACGGAAACGGTCAGCAGGGCAAACAGCCAGAACTTTCTCTTTCGCAGCAGGAACAGGAAACCCGTGACCAGCAGCCCGTAGATCAGGAGAGTTTGCAGGGAAGAGATAAAGATCCCGTCAGTTACCGAACCCGGCAGATTGCCTATAAAATGGACCGTCGCGTTCAATGTCTTCACCAGGATGGAAAGGACCAGGGCCAGGTGAGCGGAAAGGAACGGGACCGCGCTGAATATCAGCACCACGATCCCCCCGTAAATGATGATCGTGGAGAGAGGAACCACCACCAGGTTTGCCGGGATGAAATAATCCGGGAACCGGTGGAACTGGTAAAGGCTCAGCGGGAAGGTGGCCAGCTGGGCGGCGATGGAGACGGCCACCAGCGACCAGATCTTGTCGGGGAACCACCGGCTCGTCACATAAAGATCGTACACCGGCTTGTAAAACAGCAGGATCCCCGCCACGGCAAGGTAGGAAAGCTCAAACCCGATGTCCAGCAACAGCACCGGATCGGCCGACAGCAAAAGGACCGCCGATGCCGCCAGTACATTCATCAGGTCGGGATTGCGCTTCAGGTTCTTGCCGGTGATGAGCAGGCTCAGCATGACCGCCGCGCGCAGGACGGCCGGCGACATCCCGGTGAGGAGGGCATAAAACCAGATGAAGGCAATGGCAATTCCCGAGCGGATCCGGCTGCCGTAGCGGAACCTGTTCAGGAACCCCAGGAGCTTCTCCAGGAACAGAAAAATAACGCCTACATGCATCCCCGAGACCGAGAGGATATGGATGGTCCCGGTGGCGGAGAAATCGGCATACAAGCCCGGGTCGATCTCGTCCGTGTACCCGAATAAAAGCGCCGAAGCAACGGCGAACTCGCGACCCTTTAACCCGGCGGCTGCAAAGATCTTCAGCAGGCGGTCCCGGACGTTGAAGGCAAAAGAGTACAATGAGAACCCTGCCGCCCTGCCGGTCCTTTTCCAGTGGCCGGTCCGGATATACCCCATCCGTGAGATCCCGTTCAGGAGACAGGCCTTGTGGAGGTCGAATCCCCCCGGGTTATCAGAGGAACCAGGTTCTTTCAGGATACCGGAAAAGAGGATCCGGTCCCCGAAAAGCAAACGCCGGGAGCCTTCGCCTGCCTCAATATACAGGAGGGCTTTCCCCTCCTCCACCTTCCACCCTCCGGCTATCGCCGAGCCCAGCAGCCTGGTAACGACTTTCATCGTTTTCGCCTTCTGTACCGGGGGTTCCGTGATCTCTCCCAGGTACATCCGGCCGGTCCCGGCAGGCGCAACAGACGGCCAGGGAGTGCGTTCCGTGTGCAGGCAGGTGATCCCGAATGCGATCCCCGCGGTGGCAAGAAGCAGGATCAACCCGGGCAGCCAGCGGAGGGAGTAGCCCAGGCTTTTCCCCGGCCGGAAAACAAGGATCGCGGCAGGAATAAGGGTCAGGCACGCCGCCCATCCCGGAAAAGAAGACTTCCCCGCGAACAGGATTCCCGCCAGGATCCCGGCCATGAAAGGAGGCAGGATCCTGAGCAAAGGATATTTTTTCCAGGGGTTCATCCCGATCACAGCGGTTCGAAGGACCGTCCGTTAATCGGAAAAATTCAAAAAGGTGAAAGGGTCAGGGGGAACAATATTTTTCGAGATAGCCCCGGGCTTTCTCCGAGCCCAGGTTCATCGCGGCTTTCCAGTCATCGCAGGCTCCCGTGCGGTTATCCAGGTACTGCCGGGCGACTCCCCGGTATAAATAGGCGGTGGTGTCGGAGGGTGCAATGTCCATGGCCCGGGTATAATCCTCTTCGGCTTTTTCGTATTCCTTAAGGTACAGGTATGCCAGGCCGCGGTTGAGGCAGGAATTCAGGTCGAGGGGCCGGAGGTCCAGGGCGGCCGTGAAATCGAGGATCGCATCCTGGTAAAGTTGTTCCGCGGCCTTGGCCGCGCCCCGGCTGGAGAAATACTCCGCAGTCGCGGGATCCAGCTTGATGGCTTCGCTGAAATCGGAAACCGCTCCGGTATAATTTCCCTGGCTGAACCGTGCAAGCCCCCGGTTGTAATACGCCGGCGCCAAATCGGGCCGGTACTGGATCACCCGGGTAAAGTCCATCTCCGCTCCCTCATAAGCTTCCAGGTCCATCTCCGCCAGTCCCCGGTTCAGCAACGCATCCGTA
>DATJQF010000148.1:0-8699 GCA_035505995.1 Bacteroidales bacterium | reverse complement strand
GAAAAAGGACTGTCGATCGGCGGAAAAATGATCCAGCTCAGCAAGGTCTTCCCGACCCTGGACTGTGCCGCGTGCATCACCACTCCCAAGATGTCGGAGACCGCCAGGCATCCCAATATTACGGTCCTTCTGAACAGCGAGATCAAAAGCATTCAAAGGGAAAACGGGAAATTCAAGGTGGAGATCGACAAGCATCCCCGATATGTGATCCCAGAGGCCTGTACGGGGTGCCAGGAGTGTGAACAAGCCTGCCCGGAGGTACGACCGGATGAATACAACCAGGAACTCGCCGGACGAAAGGTAGCGTATATCCCGTTCAGCCTGGCAAATCCCAGGATCGCAGTGATCGACCGGCAGGACACTTCCGCCCCCTGCATTGCCGCCTGCCCCGGCGGGGTGAAGCCCTATGGCTATATCACCCTGGTAAGGAACGGACAGTATGAAGAGGCCATGAAGCTTCACCTCGAGGATATTCCTTTGCCGGGCAGCCTGGGGAGAGCCTGCTACGCCCCCTGCCAGGGGGAATGTACCCGGGGCAGCCTGGAAGCGCCGGTGGATATCCGCAGGATCAAAAGATTTTTCGCGGAAGAATATTATGCAGCCTACCCGGAACCGCCGGCCCGTTCCATCGGGAAAGCAACAGGGAAGAAAGTGGCGGTGGTCGGCTCGGGGCCGGCCGGGTTAACCGCCGCATATTTCCTGGCCCTTTCGGGACACTCCGTCAGGATCTTTGAAGCCGCTCCGGAACTGGGAGGAATGCTTAAACTCACCCTCCCCGAATACCGGCTTCCGAACCACGTAGTGGACCGTGATATAAAGAACATCCTGTCGCTGGGAGTCGAAGCGGAAGTGAACCGGAGGATTAACAACCTGGAGCAACTTAAAAAGGAAGGGTTCGATGCCGTATTCGTTTCCGTGGGGACCCATGAGACGAGCCGGATGAATATCCCGGGCTCAGAGCTTTCGGGGGTGGTATCGTGCCTGGATTTCCTCCGGGAATCGAAGATCGGGAAAAAAGAAGACCTGACCGGGAAGAAAGTCATGGTGATCGGCGGAGGCAATACCGCCATGGATGCCTCCCGGACCGCTCTCCGGCTGGGTGCCTCCCGTGTTACGATCGTTTACCGGCGCAGCCGGGAAGAGATGCCCGCCTGGAAAGAGGAGATCCGGGAAGCCGGGGAGGAAGGCGTGATCTTCCGGTTATTGAGCAACCCGGTAAAATTTTACGGGGAAGCGGGACGGATCCGGAAAGCCGAACTGATCCGCATGAAACTCGGGGAACCGGATGCCAGCGGAAGAAGAAGGCCGGTGCCTGTGGAAGGTTCCGGGTTTACCGAAGAAGTCGACCTCGTGATAGAAGCCATCGGGTTGCAGCCCACTACCTCCCAATTCGGGAATGAGATCAACCTTGACAAGTCGAGAGCCATACGCGTGAACCCTGACACCCTGCAAACCAGCACTCCCTGGATATTTGCCGGCGGCGACGCCGTTTCGGGGTCATCCACCATCATTGAGGCAGCCGGCCAGGGGAAACGGGCGGCTTTCTACCTGGATAAATTCCTGAAAGGAGAGGATCCTGCCTCCTTCCGTTTCGGAGACAAACTGGCCCCGGTCGATAAACAGAAGGTCCTCGGCCGTGAAGGCATTATGGCTATTCCCCCCATGGATGAAAAAATGCGCCCCGTCTCCGAACGGGTAAAAGATTTCAATGAGGTGGAGCTCACTTTTACGGAAGAGGAAGCCCGGCGGGCAACAGAGCGCTGCCTCGACTGCAGCAACTGCCGCGAGTGCCACCAGTGCATCTCGGCCTGTCCGGCCAACGCGATCGATTTTTCGCAGAAGGAAGAAAAGATACTGGCAAACGCCGGTTCCGTGATCGTTTCCTCTGGATTCCGCCTGTTCGACCCTGACGGCAAGCCGCAATACGGTTCCGCAATATATGCGAACGTCATCGACTCCCTGCAGATGGACCGGCTGATTGCACCCACGAGACCCTTTAACAATGTCCTTCGGCCGGGTGATGGCAAATTGCCTGGTAATATTGCATATGTCCTGTGCACCGGTTCCCGGGATTCGAGCCTGGAAAATTACCGGTCCTGCAGCGTCGCTGCGTCGAACAACCCGATCTGCTCCCAGATCTGCTGCATGTACTCGATCAAGCAGGCCCAGCTCCTGATGGGAGCGCTGCCGATGGCGGATATCACCATCTATTATATGGATATCCGGGCTTTCGGAAAAGGGTATGAAGAGTTCTTCCAGCAGTCGAAGTCGATGGGGATCAACTTCGTGAAGGGAAAAGTGGCCCGGATCCGGGAGAAGGAGAACGGGAGCGGGGACCTGGTGCTGCGGTTCGAGAACATTGAGACCGGCCAGGTCCGGGAGGCGACCCACGACCTGGTCGTCCTTTCGGTAGGGGTTCAGCCGAACCTGGAGATCGCTTCCGTGTTTCAGGATGAAATACTGGAGCTGGATGAGTACAGCTATGTCCGGCAACCGGAAATACTGACCAGCCCGGCGCGTACTTCCCTGGAGGGGGTATTTGTCGCGGGAACGGCTTCGGGCCCCATGGATATCCCTGATTCCATCCTGTCGGCAGGTTGCGCGGCTGCGGAAGTTGCCGGATACCTGAATCATCATTAACCGCTGACACATCCGCGCTATGGAAGACAACAACAAGAAAGAAAGGATCGGGGTATATATCTGCCATTGCGGCGGGAATATCTCCGACTATGTGGATGTCGCCCGCATCCGGGAACTGGTAAAGAGCGAAGAGGGGGTGGTGATATCCAAAAACGTCATGTTCGCCTGTTCCGATTCGAACCAGAAAGAGATGATCCAGGATATCCGGGATCAGCACCTGGATGCGATCGTGGTGGCTTCCTGCTCGCCGAAGCTGCACCTGCATACGTTCCGGAATGTCGCGAAGCGGGCGGGGCTCAATGAATACAACTATACCCAGGTCAATATCCGCGAACAGTGCTCCTGGGCTCATTCCGATACCCCAAAGGATGCCACCCTCAAGGCAGCCGGCCTGATCCGTGCGGGCATAAAAAAGGTTACCCATTCGGAAGCACTGGAGAATATCGAGGTGTCGTCCACCCGGGCCGGCCTCGTGATCGGGGGAGGAGTAGCCGGGATGAGGGCAGCCATCGAACTCGCCCGTATGGGGAACCAGGTGTACCTGCTGGAAAGGGAGAAAGCGCTGGGCGGGCAGGTAGCCCGGTGGGGCGAATTGTTTATGAACGGTTCCCAAGGAAAAAATATCATAGAAGAGCTGAATACCGAGATCCGGAAATCAAGCCTCATTACGGTCTTTACGGGAGCGGGACTGGAAAAGGTTTCAGGGAGCCTGGGCAATTTCGTGGCGACGGTCAGGGTCTCGGAAGAAACCCTCAGTCTTAAAGTCGGGGCCATCCTGGTGGCCACCGGTTCCGAGCCTTACCAACCCCGCGAAGGCGAATTCGGGTACGGGACATTCCCTTTCGTCATCACGCTTCCTGAATTCAAGGAGCTGATCGACCGGACCCGGGGTGAACTGGTATTCCGGGAACGGAAGATCCGTCGTATTGCTTATGTCTACTGCGTGGGGATGAGGCAGACCAAAGGGGAGAATAAATACTGTTCCCGCATCTGCTGCACCACCGCCATCCACAGTTCCCTGCTGGTCCATGAGAAATTCCCGGGTACAACGATATTCCATCTGTACCGGGATATCCGCACGTACGGAAAACAGGAGATCCTGTACGAACATTCTTCGAAGAACGGGGACATTTACCTGAAATTCGATGAAAAGAGCCCGCCGGTGGTGGAGCAGGGGAACGGGAATCTGAATATCCGGGTCCGGGATGAGCTTACCCGGAAACAGGACCTGGAGCTCGAGGCCGACCTGGTCGTTCTGGTGACCGGCATGGTTCCCGGAAAAGATCATGCATCCGTCTCGGAGAAGCTGAAGATCCCCGTCGGGAACGATAAATTCTTCAACGAGATCCATCCCAAGCTCCGGCCGGTGGAGACGGTCATCAACGGGGTGTTCCTGGGAGGATCCTGCCAGGGACCGAAAAATATTTCCGAATCCGTTCAATCCTCGCTATCCGCCGCGGTGAAGATCAACGCGCTGACGCGCAAGCCTTCCATCCAGCTGGAGCCGATCATCGCCCGGGTCGATTTTGACGCCTGCGTATGGTGCGGAAAATGTGCGGAGGTATGCGAGTACGATGCGATCCACCCGCTGGAAATGCATGGCAAGGTCGTAGCGTCGGTGAATGAAGCAGTCTGCAAGGGATGCGGGATCTGTGCCCCCGTATGCCCCGCTGACGCTATCGACATTGCCCAGTATTCCAACCGGGAAGTGGAAGGCATGATCGACGGATTCATGAAAAAAGTGGAGCTGACGGAATCGGGGGAAGGAAAAGAAGAAGCGGCCCCGGAAGAAACCTTCGGGATGAAGGATCAACCGCAGCTTTGGCGTAAGATCTCCGCTTCGCTCGATGCGGAACCCAAAACCATTCCTGCCCTGGCCAGGGAACTGGCCGCCAGCCCCGAACTGATCACCTATCACCTGATGACCATGAACAAGTACAACTTCGTGGAACCGGCGGGGATGGACGACGCCGACGAGTATTATCTATATAAGCTAAAAAATTCACCGCATGTCGAAAATTGATCCCGGATTTGCTTCCGAACTGAAAAAATACGGTTCCGGAGACTTCAGCGCTTGCTTTAATTGCGGGAACTGTACGGCGGTGTGCAGTCTGACGGATAAGAATATAAATTATCCCAGGATGTTCCTCCGCCATGGGATGCTGGGGCAGGAAAAAGAGATCCTGGAGAGCCGGGAGATCTGGCTCTGCTATGCCTGCGGGGATTGCACGGAAACGTGCCCGCGCCAGGCGGGACCGGGAGACTATATGGCCGCACTGAGAAGATATGCGATCGCCAGCTATGAACCGACCGGGCTCACCCGGATGATCTTCCGGAACAACCCGGTCTTCATCGGATTTACCCTATTCCTGGCCATCCTCCTCGGGCTGTTCCTGTTTACGCTGAAACCGGACCATATCGTTGCCCGCTGGATCTTCGAAATGATCCCCTATGCGGTGATCCACACCATGGGACTGGTTATTTTCAGTCTGACCGGGATTTCCATCGTCTGGGGCTTAGTCACGATGGTGAGGAAACTGACCCGGCAGAGCGGTAAGGGGGAAAATAAGAAGACCCCCGTTCCTGCTGCGCTGAAAGAGGTCATGAATGAGCTTGCCACGATGAAAAGATACCGGACCTGCGACCGGGAAGAAGATTCGTACTGGAAGGACAAGCCGGCCCTGCTTCAGCCCTGGTTCCTGCACTGGTCCATCATGTGGGGCTTCCTGGGTCTGCTGGCCGCCACGGTCCTCGACTTCCTCCTGAAAGATCCGGCAACCGCCATCTGGTGGCCGAGCCGGATACTGGGAACAGCGGCGGGAATATTTCTGGTTTACGGAACTTCCCTGGCCGGCTGGTACCGTCTGAAGAAAGTGACCAAATCCTACGAGAAGACACGCCTGGCGGATGCCTTGTTCCTTGGTTTCCTCTGGATGGCAGGCATTACCGGCTTCTGGCTGGAGATCTCGGTGGCCTTCGGGGCCGACTGGCTCGTGAACCACCTGGTGTTGCTGGTCCATACCATCCTGTCGATGGAACTGGTGCTGCTGTTCGCATTCTCAAAGTTCGCCCATGCCGTTTACCGCCCGCTGGCGCTGTATTATTACTTCAGGGAAGCTCCTGGAAAGAACTGAACCACTAAAATATTTTACCTGTCATGACGAAATCCGGAAAAAAAGGCTTTGCCACCAAACTCATTCACGAAGGGACCCTGGATAAAGACGCCTACCGGTCGGCGACCGTTCCGATCTACCAGACCTCCACTTTTTCCTTTGAAAGCGCTGAGGACGGCGCACGCTGCTTCAGCGGGGAAAACAACGGGTACATCTATACGCGCATAAAAAACCCGACCATCGACGCCCTCGAAAGGCAGCTGGCGGCTCTCGAGAACGGCTACGGGGGGATTGCCGTCAGTTCGGGAATGGCAGCAGCCACCACGATCTACCTCGCCCTGATGAGCCAGGGCGACCATATCGTCAGTACGGATGCCATCTACGGACCGGCCCGCAACGTGATGGAAAAACAATTTGTCCGGTTCGGGTTTGAGTCGACCTATATCCGAACCACCGGTATTGAGACCATCAGGAAGGCCATCCGGCCCAACACCCGGATCCTGTACCTGGAAACACCTGCCAATCCGACCATGGACATCTCGGATATTGCCGCCTGTGCCGAACTGGCTCACCGGAACGGGATCCTGCTGGTGGTGGATAATACTTTTTGCAGTCCGTACCTTCAGAACCCGCTGGACCTGGGCGCTGATATCGTATTTCATTCCATGACCAAATTCATCAACGGCCATGCGGATGTTGTAGCGGGAATGATCGTCACGAAAGAAAAAGTATTGTATGAAACCCTGCGCAACATGATGGTCAACCTGGGCTGCAATATGGACCCCCACCAGGCCTACCTGGTGTTGCGGGGGATTAAGACCTTGGGCATCCGGATCGACCGTGCCCAGGAGAATGCCCGGAAAGTGGCTGCCTTTCTCGAAAGCCACCCGAAAGTTGCCTGGGTGAGCTACCCGGGACTTCCTTCCCATCCCCAGTACGAGCTTGCGCTCAAACAAATGCGAGGAAGCGGATCGATGATCAGCTTCGGACTCAAAGGCGGGTATGAATCCGCCAGGATGCTGCTCGATAATCTCAGGGTCGCCCTGCTCGCTGTTTCCCTGGGAGGAGTTGAAACCCTGATCCAGCATCCGGCGTCGATGACCCATTCGAAAGTATCGGCCGGAGACAAGCAAAAAGCGGGGATCACGGACGACCTGATCCGGCTGGCAGTCGGGATAGAGGATGCGGAAGATATTATTGAGGACCTGGACCAGGGCCTGAAGAAAACGGACCCTATTCGGTCTTCCCGGGAATCAGGAGCCTCTGTACTAAATTAATCACGATATGAAAATCGCCATCCCAAGCGACGACGGGATCCTGGTGGGAACTCAATTCAGATGCTCCCGGGCATTTTATGTGGTGACCGTGAATGCCGGCAAGATCACCCGGCAGGAGCTCCGGTGGAACCTGCTGAGCGAGATCCTGACCTCGCCTCACGGATTTTATTATAACCTTTGCGATTGCGATATCATCTTGTTACAGGAGCATGAGAACGGACTCGGGGAAGCCCTGAAAGCAAAAGGCAAGACCGTATCTTACACTTGCCAGACGCTGGTGAATCAAGCGGTGAAAAATTTCCTCTCCCCCTTATCAGTTCATCCCAAATAAATCGCATAAATATCACTGTATTGATTTTTCTCTTATTTTTGCTTTCCAAACAACCTGAAGTATGATGATCACTGTACTGATAATTGTTTTTGTCGCATTGCTGCTATTTACCGTGGTGATCTTTGCACGGAGAATGTTCAAAAGCCTTGCCGGAGTAACCACCAGCGAAAAGATCCTGATCCTGACCGATCAGAATTTCTCCGGGAAAATAAAAAAAGGAATGACCCTGGTGGATTTTTATGCCACCTGGTGCATGCCCTGCAAGCTCATGGTTCCGGTTCTGAATGAGGTTGCGGAAGATATGACCGGCCGGGTTACCATTGCCAAGCTGGATGTGGATGAGGCAAAAGAAACCGCATCCAGATTCGGGGTTCGGAGTATCCCCACGATGATCCTGTTTAAGAACGGGAGGGAGATTCACCGCCTGGTGGGGGTAAAAAGCAAGGAACAGATCCGAAAGGCTCTCGAATTGCGGTCGCATTTATAAAGCACTATCTTTGCTCCTATGACAAAAGCGGCTATTTTATTATTCAGTGTGCTTCTGCTGACCCCGTGGTCAGGCGGGAATGCGCAGAATAAACCGGTGGTGACCGGCAAAACGAAGGTGGAGGTTTATTATTTTCATCCCAACGAGCGATGCCCGATCGACCAGTCCATTGAGGAGAATGCCCGCGACCTGATGCAGAAAAGCTTCGGGAAGGAGATCCGGGAAGGCACCATCGATTTCCGGGTGTTCAATACGGACGAAGCAGCCAACGCAAAGATCGTATCCCGTTTCGATATCAACGCACAGGCATTGTATGTGGTGCAGATAGTAAACGGGAAGGAGGTGAAGAAAGATCTTACCGGCTTTGCCTTCCAGTACGGGCTCAGCAATCCGGCGAAGTTCAGGAACGGTCTGACCGATGAGGTCACGAAGGCCCTGAAATAATGATTAATTACCCTTCGGATCCTTTCAGGGAGGCAATCACTCGCTGAAGTTTCACAGTAACTTCCTCAGCCACCTGTTGCAGGTTGGGATTGTCAACCGCCATCATGGAGGCGACCGGGTTGACGGCTGACACCGCGGTACACCCGCCCCCCTGGTCAACGACGATCACATTGCACGGCAGCATGGTCCCGATCTTTTCTTCCAGCTGAAGTGCCTTTAAGGCGTAAGGTGGATTGCAGGCGCCCAGTATCCGGTACTTCCTGAAATCGACTCCCATCTTTTCCTTGAATTTTCCCCGCATATCAATATCCGAGATGATCCCGAAGCCCTCCGATTTCAGGGCTTCCTCAACACGAGGGATGGTATCCTCGAAAGAGACCGGCAAAACGGTCGTGAAATAGTACTGC
>DATJQF010000147.1:0-10374 GCA_035505995.1 Bacteroidales bacterium | reverse complement strand
CCAAAAAACCTTGAAAGCGACTATTGATCAATCCGTAATCCGTAATCCGTAATCCGTAATCCGTAATCCGTAATCCCTAATCCGTAATCCGTAATCAGGATTTATCCCAGGTAAGAGAGAAAGGCTTCCATCCCCTTCTGTTTGGCTTCGTCAAACTCAAAGGAGATGTTTCTCTGCAGGTAGGCCAGGCAATCCACTCCCCGTGGGAGCTTATCTTTATAGAATTCCACCGCCTCGGGCCTGTGGCGCACGCCATACTCCAGGGCGCGGGTAAAGGAGTCCATGACGGGCATCGGGACGTCGGGGGACGCCATCCAAACGGCAAAGACGAACGGCAGCCCGCTGAATTTTATCCATTCCCCGGCGAGGTCGTAGACGTAAGGAAATTGCGGCGCCAGGCTGAAGGTTTTGTCGCCGATAGCCACCAGCGCTTCAAATGAATCTGCATTCAGGGCACTGCCCGGAGGAAGCTCTTCCCAGGAAGGATCGATCTTCCAGAAATGCTCCGCCAGCACTTTCACCAGCCGGACCGAGGTCCTGGAATCAAAATCGAGATGAACGGTGCGGATCTCCGGCAAGGGCTTGCGGGCCAGCAGCACCACGGTCCGGACATCCCGTACGGCCCCGATGCAATACCCGGTGACGATCTCTTTCCCTTCCATTTCCCGCACGGCGCCCACAGGCACCAGTGAAATGTCCACCTCTCCCTTTTTCATCTTTTCGGCACAGACCGAGGGAACATCCAGGAAAAGTCGGAAATTATCCAGGATGCCGGAGTTCTGTATCCCGTACACGAAAGGAATCGTGTTGAGGTAAGATACCGCCGATATTTTAAGGGGCAGGCTCATTTCTTTTTGTTGATTTCCGTCAGCCGCCGGTGAATTTCCAGGATCTGGGGAAGCAGCATCTCCGAGCCGTCGTTACGGATCACGAAATCTGCCAGTGCCTCCTTTTCCCGGTCATCCCACTGGAACCGCATCCGGTCGAGCACATGTTCCCGGGTATAGCCGTCGCGTTCCATGATCCGCCGGATGGCGAGCTCTTTCGGACAGGCCACGTGGATCACGCGGTCGAACTCCTTTTCGAACCCGCTCTCAAAGATGATCGCGGCTTCGTGGATCACATACGGGTGATCCGGCTGCTTCCCGAACCATTCCCGGAAATCCTCCCGCACCAGCGGGTGAAGGATCGTGGTCAGGAAGTTCAGCAGCACGGCATCCGTGAAGACGATGGCGCCCAGGGCCAGCCGGTCGACCTCGCCGGCTGCATCGAGGACCCCCTTGCCGAATTTCGATGCAATTTTCTCCTTTACCCCGGGGTCGGACAGGAATTTCTTCGATTGAGGATCGGCCTGATAGACGGGGATCCCCAGGACCCCGAAAACGGAGGCTGCCAGGCTTTTCCCGCTTCCCATATTCCCGGTGAGTCCCACCTTCATCATGGCTGGATCCTCCGGATGCCTTTCTTTTCGAAGGCGAAGAACAAGGTGTCGGGGGTGATGGAGTAGATCTCAAAGGAATACGAGAGCTGGGAGGCGATATCCGCGGCAATGCCGGAGGTCAGGAGATAGCCTTTCAGGGAGCCATCGTGGGTGAGCCGGAGCTTCATCGACTTCAGGCTGATATCCAGTATCTTATCCGTGTTCTTCAGGTATTCCTCGGAAAAGACATCGTATCCCTGGATCCGGATCTTGACCGAGATCCGGTCGTCGGAATGACCGGTCATCACCAGGTTTTCCGGCACATGCGAATAACGGAGCCCGAAATCGACGGAATGGTAATAATCCCTCGACAGCCTGACCAGCACCCAGAAAAGGATCGCCAGCGCCAGGCATACCAGGAAGATGTATAACTGGTTCCGGAACCTGCTGCTTTTGGGTTTGCGGACATCCCGGATCAGGCCGATGACGTCAGGCTTCAAGGCAGGAAGGATTAACTGAGGTTATTTATTCTCGATCGTCTGCGTATTGTCCAGGGCGATGGCTGATTTTTCGACCTTCAGGCGGACCCCGCCTTCCACTTCGATGGTGACGGTGCTATCCTGGATCTCGGCGATCCGTCCGTGGATCCCGCCGATCGTGATGACTTTCTGTCCCTTCTGCAGGGCTTCCCGGAATTTCTTCTGATCCTTCGACCGTTTCATCTGGGGACGGATAAAGAAAAGATAGAAGACCGCGATGATCAGCACCAGCGGTAACAGTGACCACCAGGTGCTTTGTGTGCTGCCCTGTCCCTGGGGAGCCATAAGGAGGATGCTAATGAGGTTCATACAAAGATTTTTGATTTACGATTTACGATTGTTGATGGTATTGTGGATTCTGAATTTCGGATTGCTTATTGATTTTCGATGTTTTACTGTTTGACCATTTTATTCCCTTCCGGCTGCCACCACCTGGGCTTTGATCATCAGCAGCTTCGTATTGGGTTGGGTGTTCGCCACCACGATGATGTTCTTATTCTGGAACCCGTGTTTTCCGGCGCTGTTGAATGTGACCCGGATGCTCCCGTATTTCCCGGGCTTGATGGGAGTTTTGGGATAGGACGGGACCGTGCAGCCGCAGGAGGTGCTCACATCCGATATCAGCAGGTCCGATTTGCCGGAATTCCTGAAAATAAAGGTATACGAAACGCTTTCTCCCTCGATGAGCTTCCCGAAATCATGCACGTCCTGCTGAAACTCAAAGGCCGGCAGCACCGACAGGTCTGCCTTCCCCACCGCGGTATTCGGGTTGTTCACCACGTCGGAAGGGATCGTGTTCCCCGAATGGCAGGAAACCATGAAAACCAGGGCGCAACCGCCCAGAAAGGACACCAGACTTTTCATTGTGTTCACCTAACGGTCAATTCAGGGGTGCAAAAGTACGAAATTATCCGTGTACAAAAAACGGTTCATACCGGTGACGGTTTTTCTATGATTTGCGCCGGCATTATATATTTCGCTTTTCTATATCAACAATCGGCAATCTTTCGGAAATTTGCGGCTAAATCTTCCGGATGAAAGTCTATCTCATCGGGTATATGGCTTCGGGGAAGACCCGCCTGGGTTGTGATCTCGCGGAAGCCACCGGCCTTCAGTTCGTCGACCTGGACGATCTTTTCGAGGAGCGCTACCGGATCAGCATTGTGGATTTCTTTGATAAATACGGGGAGGAGGCGTTCCGCAATATAGAGAAAGAGATCCTGAGGGAAACCGCTTCCCTGGATCAGGTGATCATTTCCACCGGCGGGGGAACCCCATGCTATTTCGATAACATGAGCTTCATGATGTCGAACGGGTACTGCGTGTATATCCGCTTGACGGCCGATCAGCTGCTGGAAAGGCTCCGTTCCGTCAAAAAGAAAAGGCCTCTCCTCAAGGACCTGGGACCGGATGAGATCGGGGGATTCGTCAAGGAGCAGCTGGAGGAACGGGAACCCTATTATTTGCTCGCGCATTACACCGTCGAAGGACCCGAAGTTGAAAGGGAAGATCTGGTCAAGGTCATCAACGAGGTCCGTTCCCGGTCGCATCCTTCCTGACCAGCAGCGCCACATTCTCCACATGCTGGGTGTGGGGGAACATGTCCACCGGCTGGCATTTCACCAACTCATACTGCTCTTTCATCAGCAGGATATCCCTGGCCTGGGTAGCCGGGTTGCAGCTGACGTACACGATGCGGGGCGGCGCCATCGCCAGGATCTCGCGGGTCACCCTGGCATGCATCCCCGATCTCGGCGGATCGGTGATCACGAGATCCGGAACCCCGTTTTCCCTGACAAATTCCCGGTCCAGCATTTTCTCCAGCTCTCCGGCGTGGAAGACCACATTCCGGATCCCGTTATGCACGGCATTTTCCCTGGCATCGTTCACGGCAGCCGGCACCGAATCTATCCCGATGACTTTCCCGGCGGAACCCGCGATGAAGCTGGCGATCGTCCCGATGCCGGTGTAGAGGTCATAAACGGTCTCAAAGCCTTCCAGTCCGGCGAAGTCGGCGGCCGTGCGATACAGCTCCACGGCCTGAGGCGTGTTGGTCTGGAAGAAGGAGACCGGACCGATGCGGAATTCGAGCATCCTGCCGGAACGGTAAGCCGGGAAGGTCTCCGTGATCCAGGGATCCCCTTTATAAAGAATTAACTCCAGGTCGTTGATCACATCATTCTTCTTGGGATTGATCACATAATAGAGGGAGGTGATCTCCGGGAAAGCCGCCGCCAGGTGATCCAGCATGCTTCGGATCTCTTCCGGTTCGTCGGTGCGGAAAACCAGGATCACCATCACGCCTCCGTTCTCCGAGGTCCGGATCAGGAGGTTCCGCAGGAATCCCTGCCAGGTCCTGGGATCATAGAAGGTCAGCTGATGTTCCAGCGCATATTTCTTTGCTTCGCGGCGGATCGAATTGGACGGTTCCCGCTGCAGATAGCAGTTGTTAATATCCAGCACCCGGTCGAAAAAGGTGGGAAGGTGAAATCCCAGCGCATTCATTTCATGCGCTTCCCGTTCCGTCTCCTTATCCGGGTCCAGCAACCATCTCCGGTTCGAGAAGGTGAACTCAAGCTTATTCCGGTAATATTTCGTTTTTGCAGCAGGGAGGATGGGGGAGACTCCCGGATCTTCAATCCCGGCGATCCTCTGCAGTGCATCCACGACCTGTTTCTGCTTGTAGAACAGCTGGCCTTCATATCCCATATTTTGCCATCTGCACCCGCCGCAGGTGCCGAAATGCTCGCAAAATGCCTCTGCCCGCTTTTCGGAATAATGATGGAATTTTATTGCTTTTCCTTCCAGGAAATTCCTTTTCCTGCGGGTCACGCGGATATCCACCACGTCTCCCGGCACGACGAACGGAACGAAGATCACCAGGTCGTTTACCCGGGCTACGGCTTTGCCTTCCGAGCCGGCGTCGAGGATGGTGACGTTGGTATAGATCTCTGGTGTCATCGGTTATTCTGGTAAGGGGGTGAGGTGGTGACTGGTTACTGTTTGTTTTTTCTATTCCAAACCGCAACCGGTTCTTTCGCTGAAGTGCCTTGAGTCGCCCCACTCCCCGTAGCCGATCGTTTCCCCGGCACGCCGGATGTGCTCTTCCAGGGATTTCCGGGTCTCTTCCGGTTCATCGTGGACATTGGGCTTATCCTGGTAAAGCAGGTAATTGTCCAGGTACCGGACGGGCGTCAGGTTGGGCATGATCACGTTGGCGCCGGCCTGCAGCGCTTTTTCCCGCCCCTGCGGATCGAGGGTCTGCATGGCCGTGGTGGCGGCAATGTTGATGTCCTTCATCATGATCCGGAGCAGGGCCACCATGCGAAAGGAAAGTTCCGCCCTTTCCAGGTGGGGGAGCAGCTGGTCCCGGAACTGGAAGAGGGGAGTGTCTTCATGCTCCACATAGGGTCCCATGCCGACCATGTCGATATCGAACTCGCGGAAAAAGATCAGGTCGTCGGCCAGATCAGCGACGGTCTGGAACGGGAGGCCGATCATCACGCCGGTGCCTACCTGGTATCCGGCAGCTCGGAGCATCTTCAGGGCCTCCAGGCGTCGTGCATACTCATGCCTTTGGTCGGAGGGGTGCAGCTTTTTATAGAGCTCCGGGTTCGAGACTTCGATGCGGAGCAGGTACCGGTGGGCGCCGGCATGGAACCAGCGGCGGTAGGTCTCCTCCGACTGCTCTCCCAGGGAGAGGGTGATATGAAGCTCCCATTTTGCCATCTTCTGGATCTCCCGCAGCAGATGCTCGATCCTGCCGACAAAGCCCGGATCGCTTCTTTCGCCCGACTGGATCACGATGGAAGCGAATTTGTTGTCGTAGGCATAGCGCGCCGCTTCCAGCACTTCCTCATCGGAAAGCTCATAGCGCTGGTACCGGTGGTTGCCGGCCCGGATCCCGCAGTAATAGCAATTCTTGGTGCAATAGTTGGAATACTCTATCAATCCCCGGAAATAGACTTTGTTGCCGACGAATTCCTTCTTGATCTCCGCGGCTTTTGCGTAGACAGGGGCGGCTTCTTCTTTACCGGCAGAAAGAAGAGTGATCAGATCCTGTTTGTTGAAATGAGGCTTTTCGAGTATGTTGGTTATGTTTTGGGTCATGTTAAAATATTATGAACACTGAAAACACAGATGAAACAGAGGTACACAGATTCTCTTTCTCGCAGATTTTCGCTGATTTTCACGCAGACCGGCACGTAATGAATCTGCGATCGACCCCCGTAAATGTAATCAACGATCGTACATTATTTAAACGTTAAACCTGATATGCATAATATCCCCGTCCTTCACAATATAGTTCTTCCCCTCGATCATCAGCTTTCCGGCGTCGCGGCAGGCATGCTCGGAGCCCAGCTTTACGAAATCCTCGTGCTTCATCACTTCCGCCCGGATGAATCCCCGCTCGAGGTCGCTGTGGATCACGCCGGCCGCTTCCTGTGCGGTCATGCCTTTATGGATCGTCCAGGCACGCACCTCCTTGGGCCCGGCCGTGAAGAAGGTCTGCAGGTCGAGCAGGTGGTAGGCGGCGCGCACCAGCCGGTTCACGCCCGGCTCCTGTAGTCCCGCGTCGGCCAGGAAGGCGGCGCGGTCCTCCGGGCTCTCCAGCTCCGCGATCTCCGACTCCAGGGCAGCGGCGAGGATGAGGACCTCGGCCTTTTCCGGCTTGACCGCCTCCGTAAATTTCGCGGAGTAATCATTGCCGGAGGCCGCCGACCGGTCGTTCACATTGCAAACGTACATCACGGGCTTTTCGGTCAGCAGGAAGATATCGTCGATGAATTTCCGGTCCTCCCTGCTTACCGGTGCCGTCCGGGCCGGCTTGAACGATTCGAGATGCTCCTTGTAAATATTCAGCACACTGATCCCGTGTTTTGCTTCCTTTTCGCCGGCGCGGACCAGTTTTTCCATCTTCTGGATCTTTTTCTCCACGGATTCCAGGTCCCGGATCTCCAGCTCCAGGTCCACGATCTCCTTATCCCTGACCGGGTCCACCGATCCTTCCACATGGGGCAGGTTCGGGTCGTCGAAGCAGCGCACCACGTGGATCAGGGCATCGGCATTCCGGATATCGGCCAGGAAGCGGCTGCCTTCGGTATTCCCTCCGCCCTTGGTCAGGCCCGGGATGTCCACCATGTCGATCGTGGTCGGAACGATCCTGGCCGAATGAATGAACCCGTCGATCTCGGCCAGCCGCCGGTCCGGCACCGTCACCACCCCAAGGTTCGACCGGGAACCGGTAAAAGCCGCCTTATGGATCTCCCCGCGTGTGTTGGAGATGCAGTTGAACAGGGTGGTCTTGCCGCATCCCGCGAGGCCGATGATACCGCAATGCAGAGGCATAATGGGGTTTTTTGCAAAGATAGATGAAAAATCTCATCCCCTTTTTTCCCCTCTCTTACCAGGAGTGGGGGGTGGCCTGAAGCTTCAGGACGGAGGATGAGTTTATTTTCTTTGTTATTCACAGTATTATATCTACTTTTGCACTCCATTTCTGTCAGGGCAGGAATAGTGCCGTTCTTTATAGCAAAATCCCTTGAAAATCAACTTAGTATTAACCCGGAAGGAGATGGATACGGGATGCTGAGCACCAGATGCAAGCGACCATAATTCCTTCCACAACGTGTGTGTAAATGAATTCTGAAGAATTAAACGTAAGCAACGAACCTGAAAAGAATGAAGCAAACCAAGAAACGGATGTGAAACAGGAGCCTGCAGTCGTGACCGAAGCGAATGCCCCGGCCGAAAAGACCGCAGAGTTTGACTGGGATGCGATCGGGAAAAAGCATGAAGTGTATAATCCCGAAGAAAGAGAAAACCTGATCAGGGAATACGACCGGACCCTGAGCTCCATCAGCGAGCATGAGGTCATTGACGGAACCGTGGTCGGGATGACCAACCGGGAAGTGGTGGTGAACATCGGCTTCAAATCGGATGGCGTCATCCAGCTTAACGAGTTCCGGTATAATCCCGAACTGAAGATCGGCGACAAGGTGGAGGTCTATGTGGAGAACCAGGAAGACCCGAACGGTCAGCTGATCCTTTCCCATAAGAAAGCCCGCATCCTGAAATCCTGGGAGCGGATCAATGATGCCTACGACAAGCAGGAGATCATCAAAGGCTATGTGAAGTCCCGCACCAAGGGAGGACTCATCGTCGATGTATTCGGTATCGAAGCCTTCCTGCCGGGCTCGCAGATCGACGTGAAACCGATCCGCGACTATGATGTGTTCGTTGATAAGGTTATGGAATTCAAGGTGGTGAAGATCAACCACGAGTACAAGAATGTCGTGGTATCCCATAAAGCACTGATCGAAGACGAGCTCGAAGCCCAGAAGGCCGAGATCATCAAGAAGCTTGAAAAAGGCCAGATCCTCGAAGGCACGGTCAAGAACATCACTTCCTATGGCGTATTTATCGACCTCGGCGGCGTGGACGGGCTGATCCACATCACCGACCTGAGCTGGGGCCGCATCAATCACCCGGAAGAGATCGTCAAGCTGGATCAGAAGATCAAGGTCGTGATCCTCGATTTCGATGAAAACAAGAAACGTATTGCCCTCGGCCTCAAGCAGCTCACCCCGCATCCGTGGGATTCGCTCGATCCGAACCTGAAGATAGGCGACAAGGTAAAAGGAAGGGTCGTGGTGATCGCCGATTACGGCGCGTTCGTGGAGATCGCCACCGGCGTGGAAGGACTGATCCATGTTTCGGAAATGTCCTGGTCGCAGCACCTGCGTACCGCACAGGACTTCCTGAAGGTCGGACAGACGATCGAAGCCGTGGTCCTCACCCTCGACCGGGAAGAGCGGAAGATGTCGATGGGCATCAAGCAGCTGATCCCGGATCCCTGGGCCAACATCAAGGAAAAATACCCGGTCAAGTCGAGGCATACCGCCACTGTCCGCAACTTCACCAACTTCGGCATCTTCGTGGAGTTGGAAGAGGGCGTGGACGGGCTGATCCATATTTCCGACCTCTCCTGGTCGAAGAAGATCAAGCATCCGGCCGAATTCACCAAGATCGGCGAAAAGATCGACGTGATCGTGCTGGATATCGACGTGGACAACCGCAGGCTTTCCCTCGGCCACAAGCAGCTGGAAGAGAACCCCTGGGATGTGTTCGAATCGGTCTTTTCGGTCGGTTCCGTGCACCAGGGAACTATCGTCAGCATGAACGAGAAGGGAGCCATCGTCGCCCTGCCATACGGGGTCGAAGGGTTTGCACCCATGCGGCACCTGGGGAAAGAGGACGGGACGACCGCCAAGGACGAGGAAGTCCTCGATTTCAAGGTGATCGAATTCTCCAAGGAAAATAAAAAGATCATCCTTTCGCACTCCCGCGCCTATGCCAAGCCTTCGGGCGAGCATGACCGCGAAGCGGATGCGGCCAAGAAAAAGGTGAAAGACACCAAGAAAGCGGTCCGGAAGATCAAGGATAACCTGGAAAAGACCACCCTGGGCGATATCGATGCCCTGGCCAACCTGAAATCGAAGATGGCCGGCGCCGAGCAGCGGGAAAAGAAGATGGTGAAGGAGGAGCCGAAGCCGGAGGAGCCGAAGCCGGAGGAGCCGAAACCCGAGGAACCGAACCAGGAAGAGAAAAAAGAAGAATAAACGAATGACCTTTTCTGTCCAGGTGCTGGGAAGCAATTCCGCTATCCCGACGCTGACACGGAACCCCAGCGCTCATTTGCTCAAGGCGGATGAGCGCTTGTTTTTGATCGACTGCGCCGAAGGGACCCAGGTGCAGCTACGCCGCTTCCATATTCACTTTCAACGGATCCGGCATATCTTCATCAGCCATCTGCACGGCGACCATTTTTACGGTCTGATCGGCCTGCTTACCTCATTCCATCTGCTGGGCCGGAAGGAAAAGCTTCATCTTTATGCCCACGAACCCCTGAGGGAGATCATCGATATCCAGTTGAAGGCGTCAAGGACCACGCTGATCTATCCGGTGGTTTTTCATCCGTTACCGGATTTTGGTCAGCAGGTCAATATGGAAAAATTGTACGAGGATGATAAGCTAATTGTAATGGCTTTCCCGCTGGTCCACAGCGTCCCAACCTGCGGGTTCCTGTTTAAGGAAAAGCCGGGCCCGCGGAAGATCCGGAAAGAGGCGGTGGCGAAACTGAATATCCCGGTGGACCGGATGAACCGGCTGAAAGCGGGGGAGGACTATACGGACGACCAGGGGAAGGTCTTCCGGAATGCAGAGCTGACGTCCGATCCCCCATCGCCGCGAAGTTTTGCCTACTGCACCGATACGGCCTTTACGGAAAGCATCCTTCCCTGCATCAGGGGAGCATCGTTGCTGTATCATGAGGCCACTTTCCTGAAGGATATGGCGACGGCTGCCCGGGAGAAAATGCATTCGACGGCGGCGGAAGCGGCAACCATCGCCAAA
>DATJQF010000146.1:0-19246 GCA_035505995.1 Bacteroidales bacterium | reverse complement strand
TCGGTGGAAACCAAGATCACGTATTCCTTCCAACTGCTGAAAAAATTCACGGTGAGAAATGTGCTGGAATCGGGCGTGAACTGGGACTTTCTGATGATGAATTATGCCGACAGCGTAATGGTCAAAAGCAAGTTCCTGGTGAACACGGGAACCCGGGAGCATATGCATTTCCTCCGGGGCTACCTGCAGTGGCAGCACCGGTTCTCCGACCGCTTCAGCGCCACGGCCGGGGCATTCGGGTCTTTCCTGACCCTGAACAATTCCTGGGCGGCCGAGCCCCGCCTGGGCTTCGAATGGCTGATCTCGAAAAGCCACACGATCACATTCGGCGCCGGGATGTACAGCCAGATGCAGCCCAAAGTGATCTATTTTCTCCTGGCACATGAACCGGACGGCACCCTCCTGCAGCCCAACCGCAATCTCGATTTTTCCCGGGATGTGCAGGTCGGGCTGGGATACAATTACCTGCTGACCGAACACCTGCGGTTTAAAGTGGAGGTGTATTACCAGTATCTCTACGATCTGCCGGTGAAGCAATCGATCCCCGAATACAGCCTGAGCAACGAAGGCCATGAATTCTTCCTGGACCGCCAGTACAGCGACAGCCTGGTGAACCGGGGCACGGGAAGCAACTACGGGATCGAATGCACCTTCGAGCGCTTCTTCCATAAGAACTATTATTTCCTGCTCACCGCTTCCCTGTTCAATTCCGATTATTCGGCCTACGACGGGCTCTCACGGAACTCGGCGTTCAACGTGCAATACGCCCTGAATGCCGTGGGCGGCTATGAATTCGTGATCGGCAAACGGAGATGGGGCATCATGTCGTTCGGGCTGCGTGCCACCTGGGCCGGGGGAAACCCTTACGTCCCCTATGATGTGAATGCCACCGTGGCCACCGGGGAACCGGTGTATGACTGGAAAAACTCCTATGTGCCCCGGTATCCGGAATACCGCAGGGCGTCGCTGAGGTTCGGACTTAAAAGAAATCTTCCCGGGTACAACCTGGAGTTTGTGATCGACCTTCAGTACCGGACCAATTATACCAACGTTTACCTGCAGCGGATCGACCCGAAGACCGGGGAAATACGCTATTTCTTCAACATGGGGTTTTTCCCGATGGCGACCTGGAGGATACAGTTTTAAGCAGATGGTTCCCGGTTCCGGAAATGAATTATTATAATTTCGCAGAGAATTTGATCTCCCATGAAAAATGATCTCAGGGTCCGGAAACTACCGCCTGTCTGGTTCATCCGCGGCCTGGATGCGTTCCGGACCGCCCTGATCCGCATGAACCGCCGCCTTTTTCCTTCCCAGGTGGTGCTCTATGAGCAATTCCAGAACTTCTGGCTCCTCCCCTGCCTGAAAGTGGCCGCGGAGCTGGGCCTTGCCGACATCCTGCAGGAGGGTCCGCGGACACCGGAGGAACTGGCAGTTCAGGTCGGGGCCGATCCCGGGTCACTGGCACGCGTGCTGCGGGCCCTGGCCAGCCAGGGAATATTCCGGCGGCTGAAGGACGGGCGGTACACGAACAGCCGCCTTTCACGCCCGCTGGGCAGCGGGAAGGATTCCGTCAGATCCATGATCCTGCATCACCTGGGAAAGGTGAACTGGAACCTGCTCGGGGAACTCTCTTACTCCGTCAGGACCGGCAAAGAAGCTTTCCCGGAACTCTATGGGAAAGAGGTCTATGACTTCCTCTCCGAGCGCAAAGATGAATTCAATATCTTCGACCGGTCGATGAGCGACCTCTCGCGGATGTCGGTGGACCCGATCCTGAACGCCTATGATTTTTCGCGGTTCTCCGTCATCGCCGATATCGGGGGCGGCGAAGGCATGCTGCTATCCGCTGTTCTTTCCGTGTATCCCGGCACAAGGGGAATCCTGCTGGATCTGCCGGATCCTTCCGGCAAAGCCCGGGAGCTGATCCGGAAAGCAGGCCTGGCAGAGAGGATCCGCATGGTGGAGGGGAGCTTTTTTGACCTGGCGCCGCCGGCTGCAGATGCCTATATCCTGAAAAATGTCCTTCACAACTGGGGCGAGGAAGAATGCCTGCGCATCCTGGGAAAGATCCGGGAAAGTATTCCCCAAAACGGGATGCTCCTGGTGGTGGAGATGATCGTTAACCGGGATCAGCGCCCGTCTTTCGCCAAGATGATCGATATCCAGATGATGGTCATGAACCATGGCGCCCGGGAAAGGACCCTCGGGGAGTTTGAAGGACTGGTCACCCGGGCGGGCTTCCGGCTGGTCCGGGTGGTACCTACCATCGCTCCGCTCTCCATCCTGGAATGCAAAAGGAGGTGATCTATGGCAAAGTGGCTCCAGGCTCTCCGGAAAGAGTTCCTGATCCTCGTCAGGGATGTGCACGGGCTGGTGCTTTTGTTCCTCATGCCGGTCCTGTTGCTGGTGGTGGTGACCCTGGCCCAGGAGAACGCGATCCGGTCCTCCCGGAATGCGAGGACCGACCTGCTTTTCATTTCCCGTTCGGGGGGAGCCCTGCCTGATTCGCTGGAGAAGACCCTGGACGGAAGTGGCTTTTTCAGGGTGATCCGGACGATCAGTCATCATGCAGTGACCGAGCAGCAGGCGCTGGAGCTGATCCGTAAGGGAGATTATCCCATGGGAATCGTGACAGCCGGGGATGACTCCGTGATCCGTCTCTGGGTCGACCCGTCGCTGCAGGCCTCCTACCGTCAATCCCTGATCAGCACGGCAACCTGGCTGATCAAAAGCTGCCAGGCACGGCAAATGACCCGTCAGATTTTTTCCGGCCTGGCCCCGGGGAAAGAGAAGATCCTGGAGACGGCTCTGGCCGATTCCCTGGCAGCCATGCCCGGGATCAGGGAGGAATATCCTGTCCGGGACAGATCCACCCTGAAGCCTACCATCATTCAGAATAATATCCCGGGATTCATTTTATTTGCCATGTTTTTCATCGTGATCCCCCTGTCGGGAAGCATGATCACGGAAAAGACCGAGGGATCGTTCCTCCGGCTGAAGACCCTTCCGGTATCCCCGCTGCAGATCCTGATCCCCAAAGTGATCCTCTACCTGGGAGCCTGCCTGGTGCAGTTTTTCCTCATGCTGGCGGTCGGGATCTGGTTTTTTCACGGTTTGTTCGGGTACCCGGCCCTGGATCCCGGCAGGCATTATCTGGCCATCCTGGCATCCACCCTTGCCTCGGGACTGGCGGCCGTGGGCTTCGGGTTGCTGGTAGGCGCCGGATCCCGCTCCCACAGCCAGTCCGCCCTGATGGGGTCGATCCTGGTGGTGATCCTCGGGGTCATCAGCGGGACCTTCCTGCCCGTGTACCTGCTGCCGGAAGGGATCCGCAGGATCAGCCTGGTGTCGCCGGTACGCTGGGGGATCGATAACTACCTGGAGCTCTTTGTCCGGGACGGCAGGCTCCGGGATCTGCTGCCCAACATTTTTCTGTCCCTCCTGTTTTTTGTCTTTGCGATAATGATATCCCTTTTTATTTTTGCAAGACGGAAATAGACCATCCGGGTAAGTTTCATGAAAGAAAAAGAGAGCCGCGTGGATTGCCCCGAGCAACAGGTGATCCTTTATGTGGAGAAGGAAGACGGGAAGTACGGGCCGGTGCAGACCGGCTCCTACCTGACCCGTAACTACCTGGATGACTATGAGCTGAAGCGAAGACACCTGGAAGAGTCGCTGAAGGAAAGGATCCGGAAGGAGGAAGTGAGCCCGGTTTACTATTACATGGTGCTGGAAGACCTGACGATCTCGGAACTGGCTGCCCGGGCCGGGATACGCAAATCGAAAGTTAAAAAGCACCTGGTACCGGAGCATTTCCGCAGCCTGCCGGCCGGGATCCTTCAGAGATACTCAGAAGTATTCGACGTGCCGGTTAGCAGCCTGACCGGTCTGATGAATCCAGGCGGAGCGGCTAACCCTGAAAACCAAGGATGACGGAAACCTCTTTTAAACATAAGATGGGCGCCCATTGCGAGTCAGGCGCCGTGACCTCCCTGCTCAACAATGCCGGGCTCGATATTTCGGAACCCCTGGTTTTCGGCATCTCGAGCGGGATCTTTTTCGCTTATTTCCACCGGATGAAGTCGTTCACCTTCCCTACCTTCATCGTGCGGAACAAGCCGGGGCAGATGCGCTCCAACCTGAGCAAGCGCCTGGGGATCCCCTTTTACACGGAGCATTTCAGCACGATCGGCGAAGGCGAAGAGCGGCTGGATCAGTTGTTGGAAGAAAATATCCCGGTCGGGGTCCAGGTGGATTTCTTTTATATGGATTACCTGCCGCACTGGGAACGGGTACACATCAACGTTCATTATATCGTGGTGGTCGGCAAGGAAGATTCCCATTATATCGTCAGCGACAGCTATTTCCCCAGTCTGGTGAAGCTGAAGGCAGAATCGATGCGAAAGGCACGGTTTGCCGGCGGAAGCATGTCGCCGAAAGGATTTTTATTTTATCCCGAGGGAATACCGGCAACGATCGATTATCCGGGGGCCGTGAGAAAAGGGATCGAGAAGACCTGCTTCAACATGCTCAGCATCCCGATGCCCTTCCTGGGAGTCAGGGGTATCCGGAGATTCGCGAAAAAAATACCGGAATGGCCTAAGTTCGCAAGGGATACCGAGCATCTCTCCCACGAAGTAATGAAGATCAATATCCTCCTGGAGGACCAGGGAACCGGAGGGGCCGGATTCCGCTTCATTTTCGCGACCTTCCTGCAGCAGGCCTCCCGGATACTGGAAAATCCGGGGTTGGCCGACCTGTCCGGGAAGATGATGGAGATCGGCGACGGCTGGAGGGAGATCTCCCTGTTCGCCGCACGGATCGGCAAGAACCGGGATCTGGGGGAAAACCGGTTCCGCGAGCTCAGCCGGATGATCGAAGAAAGGGCAGACCTGGAAGAAAAATTCTTCAGGGAACTAAAAAAAACGTTGTAAGAACCACCACGATGAACCAGGAACCACCGGTTGAACTGAAAACGGAGATCAAAAACCTCATCATGCAGACGCTGGGCATCACCGGGATCGACCCGGCGGATATCGATGATGAAAAGCCCCTGTTCGGAGGGGACAATGCCCTGACGCTGGATTCGGTGGACGGGCTGGAGATCATCATGGCCCTGCAGCGGAAGTACCAGGTGCGTATCGGGGATCAGAACCTGGCGCGGAATATCATCCGGTCCGTCCGGGATATCGCCGTGTTCATCCAATCGGAACAGGCCAAAGCTAACGGGTAAAACGGATCCGCTTATTGAAAAACTCTTACTTAACAGCTGGTATCAGGCTTTCCGGGTTGTTCCGGCTGCTCCGGCGCAACACCCTCTCTTTTCATCCCAAATACCTGCTGAGGATCTTCTTTTTAGCGCAAAGCGCCCTTTGGTCATCCTTTTTCTCGCGGATAGAGGATGCCCGGTACCGAAAGAAGATCAGGTCCTCCCCGCTCCCCGGCAGGATATTGTTCATTATCGGCCACTGGAGGTCCGGGTCCACCTTCCTGCACCAGCTGCTGTCCAGGGATCCCGGATTCGCCTGTCCCACTCTGTTCCAGGTCGCCATTCCCGACAGCTTCATCACCTCTTACCGGTACTACCGTCCGTTGATGTCGGTCCTGATCTCCAGGCACCGGCCCATGGATAACGTACGCCTGGGGATGAACGAACCACAGGAGGACGAATATGCCATCTACCGGATCACCGACTATTCCCCCCTGGAAAAGCTTGTATTCCCGGGGAAACCCGTTTTTTTTCTCAGCGAGGTGGAGTCTTATACTCCCGGGAACGGAAAATTCCCCGAATGGGAGAATAAGGTGAAGGACTACTTCCGCAAGCTTCATTTTCATACCGGTAAGGACATCATCTCCAAGAACCCGTTCAATTCCATGCGGATCCGGGAGTTGCAGGCTATGTTCCCGGAGGCACGGTTTATTCATATCCACCGCCACCCCTACGAAGTGATCCCGTCCACGATCCATATGTGGAGCATTGTTCAGCAGCAGAACTGCCTCAACCGGAATGCACATTGTCCGGAGCTCTCCGAGATCCTGAAAGTGTATGACCGGATCATGACTAAAATCCGCCTCGACCTCGACCGGCTGGAACCGGCCCGCGTATTTGAGATCGGGTACGAAGAACTGGTCGGCAACCCTGCAAATGCCATCGACCGGATCTATCGTCATTTCGGACTGAATTACACCCCCGAATTCGGGGCCCGTCTGCAAGGGACGCTGGGTGAGCTCAGAAATTACCGGAAGAATGAATTTTGCCTGAAGGAAGAAGAAAAAGAACAGATCCGGAAATGGCTCGGGCATCACATGGACTATTACGGATATTGCTGATCCGGTATTTTTTTTTACTTTTGAGAGGACGAATCCGGTTCTTCAATTAACTCCTTGTACCTATGAAAAAAATCTACACGCTCTTGCTTGCCACTCTCCTGTTCCCGGTTATGTTAACGGCACAGGACCTGAAGCCCAATTTTATCCGCAGCGGTTTTTATTTCCTGGTGGGACCGGTTTTGCCCATGGGCGCATACCGGGACGGACAAACCATTCCTTTCAAACCCCAGGATCATCCGGCCATTAATTCGTTGACCTACGTGCCGGCCAAGCTGGGAGCGGCCCTGGATATGGGATACCTGATCTACATCGGTCCTTCGTTTGCCCATAAGATCCTTCGCGCCGGCATCGATGCGACATTCATCAGCCTCTGGTTCAATTCCACCCGGCTGCCTTCCGATACCCTGAAAAAGAACATAGAGAAATATTACAGCTTCGCGGGACAGAAATTCGGACCGGTGCTCACCATCAACCCGGTCGACCGGCTGATGATCAACCTCTCCTACAAGCTGAATTTCAATATCGGATATCACGATGAACTGGACAACTGGTCGCCCCTCACCGACAGTGAAACTTCCGAGTACGGGATCAGCATGACCTTCCAGGAGATCAGCCTGGGGTTGAGCTACCGGCTGATCGATTTCGAGTTCCAGTACAATTTCGGGGTCATGGACTATAATAACGTAAGCAACAGCAACCAGGACCAGAAGGTCCGGGAAGATACTTTCCGGATCATGATCGGATTGAAAATATAATCCCCACCCCCATTCGTAGCGGAATGACCCAGCCTGGATTCTTCCCTGAAATAGAGCGGCGACCGCCGAAGGAGATCCTGGCATTCCAGGAGCGGAAACTGCAGGAGCAGCTTTCCTTCATTTCCCGTCATTCACCGTTTTACCAGGCACAGTTCAGGGCTAACGGCATCCGGGCCGGGAAGATCACCCGCCTCAGCGACCTGGTGAATATCCCGGTCACCACCAAGGAGCAGCTCCAGGAAAAGAACGAAGAGTTTATCGCAGTCCCGAAAAACCGGATCATCGACTATATAACCACCTCCGGAACCGCCGGCGATCCGGTCACCTTTGCCATGACCGACCGGGACCTGGAGCGGCTGGCTTACAACGAAGCGATCTCCTTCACCTGCGCCGACGGGTCGGAAAAAGATATCTATCAGCTCATGACCACCCTTGATCGCCGGTTCATGGCCGGGCTGGCCTACTTCCTGGGGATCCGGAAGATGGGAGCCGGCATCGTAAGGGTCGGGAACGGCATCCCGGAGTTCCAGTGGGATACCATCCGGCGGGTCCGGCCCAACGCGATCGTCGCCGTCCCCTCCTTTATCCTCAAGGTGATCGAATATGCCGAAGCGAAGAATATCGATTACCGCAGCAGCAGCATCCGGAAAGCGGTTTGTATCGGAGAACCCTTGCGGAATAACGATTTCTCCTTTAACACGCTCGGCAGGAAGATCACGGAGAAATGGCCCCTGAAGCTATATTCTACCTATGCCTCCACCGAGATGGGAACCTCTTTCACGGAATGCGGGGCCGGCGCCGGAGGGCATCACCACCCGGAACTGATCATCGTGGAATTTCTGGATGATCAGGACCGGCCGGTACGGGAAGGAGAGCCGGGAGAGGTCACCATCACGACGCTCGGAGTGGAAGGCATGCCCCTGCTGCGGTTCAAGACCGGGGACATCTGCCACCATCACACGGCGCCCTGTGCCTGCGGGCGGACGACCCTGCGACTGGGTCCCCTGATGGGACGAAAAAACCAGATGATCAAATTCAAGGGAACCACCCTCTATCCCCCGGTCCTGTACGATGTCCTCGACAACATGGATTTTATCGTGAACTATATCGTGGAGGTAAGCACGAACGAGATCGGGACCGATGAGATCCTGATCCGGGTGGGGTGCCGGAACCCGGTCGACGAGAAGGATATCAAGGACCACTTCCGCGCCAAGCTGCGGGTGGCCCCCCAGGTCCGGTTCGAGCCGGCGGAGGAGATCCGGAAGATCCAGTTCCCCGAATCCGGAAGAAAGTCGGTGAAATTCATCGACCGGAGGAAAAAATCCAGCTTCTGACCCCCTGTTTGCAACCGGAGCCATTTTATGCTATTTTTGCCGGTATTAATTCTTTGTATCATCCTTAAACCGAATATGTATGAAAAGAACCTGTTACATAATGCTGATCGGGGCCTTCCTGCTGGCAGCAGGCAGCCTCTTTGCGCAAAAGATCTCCTCCGGTGATCTCAAAGTTCTGAAAGGCCAGTCCACCGTGAGCCTGACCTATGATTTTTCCCATATGAAAGTGGGAAAATACGATAACGAGGAAGATTACATCAAGGCTGGCACAGCCGAGCGGAACAAGAAGAAAGCCGGGAGTGGCGACGAATGGGCAACCAAATGGGCATCCGATAAAGCCGACCGGTTCGAGCCGATGTTCATGAAATCGTTCAACGCCATAGGGGACAAATGCGGACTGACCGGCAAGCAGGATTTCACGGAAGCGAAATATACCCTGGTCATTCATACTGTCTACCTGGAACAGGGATTCCAGTCGGGCGTCGGTCCCAGCAAGTCGGCCTACATAAACCTGGTGGTGGACCTGGTGGAGACGGCCAATCCGGGAACGGTGCTGGCCACCATCGAATACCCGAAGGTCCCCAGCGTGAATATGATGGGATATGACTATGACACAGGGGAAAGGATCAAGAGCTGCTATGACCGTGCCGGAGAAAATATCGCAGCCCTGATCTGCAAGACCCTCAAAAAATAACCTGCTACTTTATTTTTCATATACCAGCCTCCCGTTGAGATAGGTCCGGGTGACCTTTACCAACGGGAGACTGCTTTCCGGCAAGGTCATCAGGTCGCCGTCGAGGATCACGAAATCGGCCGACTTGCCCGGTTCGATGCTGCCGCATTCCTTTTCCTCAAAAGAGGATTTAGCCGCCCAAATGGTGACAGACTTCAGGGCCTGTTCCCGGGTCAGTGCATTTTCGGGCTGGAACCCGCCGGGAGGATATCCTTTCAGATCCTTGCGGGCAACAGCCGCATAGAAGGTCAGCACGGGACTGATATCCTCAACGGGAAAATCAGTTCCGTTGGCCAGCCATCCGTTTTGCTCCAGGAGGGAACGGTAGGCATACGCCCAGCGGATCCGCACCGGGCCCAGGCGGTCGGCTGCCCAGTACATATCGGAAGTGGCATGGGTTGCCTGGACAGAAGGGATCACTGCGTACCGTCCGAACAACGGGAGGTCCGCCGGATCGACCACCTGCGCATGCTCGATCCTCCAACGGAGGTCGTTCTTCCCTTTCAGGAACTCCGCGTACCGTTCCAGGACCAGCCGGACCGCCTCGTCCCCTATCGCGTGGGTGTTGACCTGGTACCCGTACCGGAATGCCAGGGAGCAGATATCCCGGATCTTCTCCTGCGAGGTGACCATGATCCCGGTCTTGTCCGGAGCATCCGAATAAGGCTGTTTCAAAAGCGCCGTGCGGGATCCGAGACTCCCGTCCGCATAGATCTTGAGGGATCTTACGTTCAGCAGGGGGGTCCGGTAAATCCCTTTTTTAACGAAATAGTTGATATTCTCATCGGTCGGGGAAAGCATCGCATTGATCCTGATCCGGAGAGTCCCCTCCCGCTGCAGGGAATCATACAGCCGGATGACCCGGAGATCCTGGCCTGCGTCGCAAACACCTGTCAGCCCCGCCTCAAAGCAATGCTCTTCCGCTTTCCGGAGCAGGGCGGCCTGCACGCCGACGCTTTCCAGCGGGATGGAGTCCTTCATCCGGTCGGCCGCCGTTTCTGAGAGGATCCCGGTCATCCGTCCGCTCTTAACTTCGATCTCCCCCGGCTGAAATCCTTCCGGCCCGGTGATGCCGGCGCTTTTTAAAGCAGCCCCGTTTGCCATCAATGCATGACCGTCGACCCGGATCAGGACGACCGGCCGGTCGGGGAAGAGGGAATCCAGGGAAGCCCGGTCCGGAAACTGCTTCGTTTCCCACAGGTTCTGATCCCACCCCCTGCCGGTCAGCCAGCCGGATGGAAACTCATGCTGCTTTTCCCGGAGCAGCGATAAAACCTGCGCCCAGGAGGTTGCCCCCCGGAGATCCACGAAATGCAGGCTGCGCGCATACCCGTAGAAATGGCTGTGGGCATCAATGAAACCCGGGAATACCGGCAAACCTCCCGCACGGACGATCGTACCCGATTCATACTGGTGCAGGATCTCTTCCGTCGTTCCCACCGCGATGAACTTTCCATCCCTGACGGCCAGGGCGCTTTTAACGGAAAATACGCTGTCGGCAGTGTAGATCTTCCCCTCCACCAGGATCAGGTCGGCCGGGATTTTCGTCTGGGATTTGATCACCGTGATAAGCAGATTTATATAAATAAATACAAGGAAGAAACGCTTCATTTCTGTGTTTTTGAGGCCATTTTATCAAAAATAGAAAACATTTTATCAAAAAACTTGATTAAAACTAAAATACTTTATTATTTTTGTGATATACAATCGGATATTAAATGAAATATAAAACCCTGACTCCGAGATTTATTGTTGTTTTTTCAGTGATCGTGGTCGCAGCCCTGCTGCGACTGCTTCCGCACTGGCCAAACTTTACACCGATCGCGGCCATGGCATTATTTGCGGGCACCTATTTTGAGAAAAAGCAGTATGCATTTGCCATCCCCATCACGGCGATGTTCCTGAGCGACCTCTTCATAGGCTTCCATTCCAATATGCCGGCGGTGTATATCAGTTTCGCCATCACGGTTCTCATCGGCATGACCCTCCGGCGAAGAGTGAACATCGGGACGGTCTTCGTAGCGGCCCTGAGCTCTTCGGTGATCTTCTTCCTGATCACCAACTTCTCGGCATGGCTGGCTTCGCCGTTCTATCCGCAGAATTTCACCGGACTGATGGAATCGTACCTGGCGGGTCTTGTATTCTTCCGGGACCAGACCCATGGTTTCTCGTTCCTGGTCAATGACCTGCTCGGAACCCTGTTTTTCAGTGCGGTATTTTATGGGGCCTTCTACCTGGCGGAGATGAGGTTCCCGATGCTGGATAAATCTCGGTTTTAAGCGAACATCTCTTCATCCCGCTCCAGCAGAAGAATGGAATTCTGCGGGACGATGAAGTATTTTTCCTCGTTAAAGATAATCTCTATCGCTCCTTTCTGAAGAAAGATCGCCAGGTCGCCTTCCCGCGCCTGCAGCGGTATATATTTAATTTTTTCCTCCGCGTTTTTCCAGATCTCTCCCGCATCGTCCGAGGGAACCGGGATCGGGTACCCGGGTCCGCATTTCACCACGTAGCCCGTCTGGATCTCCTCCTTTTCCTGGTAACCGGGAGGAAGGAACAGCCCTCCTTTTGATTTATTTGCGATCTTCCGGGGCTTG
Organism: Bacteroidales bacterium; assembly: GCA_035505995.1. Taxonomy (GTDB): domain Bacteria; phylum Bacteroidota; class Bacteroidia; order Bacteroidales; family FEN-979; genus DATJQF01. Next base: position 7,494 of record DATJQF010000146.1, on the reverse strand, counting down.
ATCAGGACGCGGTCACCCACCACGACCAGGTTCTGCAGCTTGGCATTCTCTTCCATAACGATCGATTGAGCAGCCAAATTTACTAAATCCGGCAAGGCCTCCCTTCAGGTGCTTCGTAAAAAATTAGGTACTTTTGCAGCGGAATTTCAGAAACGCGGGACAATGGTGAATGACCTGATAAAATTATTGCCGGATTCCGTGGCCAACCAGATCGCGGCAGGCGAAGTCGTGCAGCGACCGGCTTCCGCCGTCAAGGAGCTCCTGGAAAACGCCGTGGATGCAGGCGCCACCGATATCCGGGTGATCATCCGGGAAGCCGGAAAATCCCTGATCCAGGTCATCGATAACGGCTGCGGAATGTCGGAACGCGATGCACGCATGTGCTTCGAACGGCACGCGACTTCCAAGATCTCCAGCGCGAACGATCTGCTGACCATCCGCACCCTCGGCTTCCGGGGAGAAGCGATCGCTTCCATTGCTTCGGTCGCACAGGTGGAACTTAAATCCAGGCAGATCGGCGATGAGATCGGGACCCTGGTGCGGGTGGAAGGCTCCGATTTTAAAAGCCAGGCCCCGGTCAGCTGCCCGGAAGGAACCTCGGTAGCCGTCAGGAACCTGTTTTTCAATGTTCCCGCGAGAAGGAATTTTCTGAAATCGAACACACTCGAGCTTAAATACATTCTCGAGGAATTTTACCGGGTAGCCCTCGTTAACCCGGAAATCGCCTTTACCTTCACCAATAATGACAAGGTCCTGCACCAGCTTCCGGGTGCGAATACCCGGCAGCGGATCGTCGCCTTGTTCGGCAATGCATTCAATCAGCGGCTGGTGCCGGTGGAACAGTCGTCGAGCATCGTGGATGTCCGCGGCTTTATCGGGAAGCCGGAATTTGCCAAAAAGACCCGGGGGGAGCAATATTTCTTCACCAACGGGAGGTTCATCAAGAATGCCTACCTGCATCATGCAGTGGAAAACGCCTTCCAGGAGCTGATCCCCAAAGATGCCTTCCCCACCTACTTCCTCTATTTGGCCACGGATCCGAAAACCATCGACGTCAATATTCACCCCACCAAGACGGAGATCAATTTCCAGGACGTTCGAAGCATATACGCCATCCTGCACTCTGCCGTGCGGCAGGCGATCGGAAAGTTCACGCTCTCCCCTTCCCTGGATTTTGATCAGGAACACAGTCTCGATATGCCGGCATTTCCGAAAGACACTCCGATCCGGCCGCCCTCCATCACCGTCGATCCTTCCTTTAATCCGTTTGAGAAAAAGACCCGCCCGCAGATGGAGATCCCCCTTCCCTCCTCCCGCCGGGCGCCGGATGCGAACTGGCAGCAGCTGTACGAACCGCTGAAGGAGATCTCATTCCCTGCCGAACCAGGGATGCCCGGGCCTGTGGTGCGCCGGGGGATTCTGCAGGTCATGCGAAACTACCTGGTGACCGAGACCCGGCAGGGAGTGATCCTGATCGACATTGCCAGGGCGCGGGAGAGGATCCGGTACGAACAGCTCCTGCCGGAGACCCCTGAAGAGCCGGTACCGTCGCAGAAACTGCTGCTGCCGCAAACCTATACGGTGAACCCCGCACAGTCGGAGATCCTGAAGGAATACCGGGAAGAGCTGCGGAACCTCGGATTTGAGGTCAGCGAATTCGGGAAAAATACCTGGCTGATCGGGGCGGTCCCTTCGGGTACCGGGAACGAAGATCCGATCGGGATGGTGGAATCCCTGTTGGAAACCCTGCAATCGCATCCCGGCGACCCGGAACAGGAAAAAAGGGCCCGGATGGCTGCCTCCCTGTCAAGGTCACTGGCCGCGAAAGACCAGGACCGCCTCCTGCAACTGCCGGAGATGGAAAAGATCGTTGAACAACTGTTTGCCTGCCGGGTCCCCGACTTAACTCCGGACGGGAAACCCGTACTGCATATCCTGGGCGACGAGGAGCTTGCCCGGATCTTTAAATAAAGAATAGAAGAGATGAGCTACCAGCAATACAGCCCTTCCGGTTTCCGCCTGCTTCCGCCGGTCGTCAAGAACCTGCTGATCATTAACGGCCTGTGCTTCCTGGCGACTGTTTCCTTTCAATCCGCCTTCGGCATCGACCTGGAGAACCTGATGGGACTGCATTTCTTCAAATCCGAGCTGTTCAGGCCTTACCAGTTCGTGACCTATATGTTCTTCCATGCCAACCTGACCCATATCTTCTTCAACATGTTTGCCCTCTGGATGTTCGGCTACCTGCTGGAGAATGTCTGGGGGCCCCGGCGGTTCCTCTTCTATTACCTGGTCACCGGGATCGGGGCGGCGGTGGTTCAGACACTGGTCATGTGGTGGAGCTATCATTCCATGGAGAGCCTGGTGGTTGCCTACAGTCAGTCGCCCTCGCTCAATTCCTTTATCTCCATCGTCAGCAGTAAATTTCCGCAGTATTACGACTACAGCGATACCATTAAAAAATTCATTACCGGCTGGAAGATGGTTCCAGGCGACCCGGGATACCTGCAGCAATCGGTGGATTACCTCGAACAGCTCATCAAGCTCAAAGCGGATATTCCCACCATCGGCGCTTCCGGGGCCGTTTTCGGGATCCTGCTGGCCTTCGGGATGATGTTCCCGAACATGATGATCTATATTTATTTTCTTTTTCCGATCCGGGCGAAATGGTTTGTGCTGGGCTACGGAGTCCTGGAACTGGTCTCGGGGATCCTCACCCGTCCCGGCGACAATGTGGCACACTATGCCCACCTGGGCGGCATGATCTTCGGTTTCTTTCTTATCTTGTACTGGAGAAAAAGGTCCCGGCTTTACTGACCGGATAATCCAGCTTAAAATGTCGGCATATCCCTCTACGAACCCCATGGACGAACTGAGGAGATTCTTCAGGCAGAGATCCTCCTTCCCCGTGCTGATCCTGCTGAACATCGGGATCTGGCTCCTGGTCAAGATCGCGGAGGTGGTCTTCTATCTTTATAACCAACCCGACCACCAGGTAGCTGACCAGTGGATCCTCTACTACCTGGCGCTCCCGGCTTCCTGGACCGGCTTGGCTGCCCGGCCCTGGACCCTGGTGACTTACATGTTCCTGCATATCGATTTCTTCCATATTCTCTTCAACATGCTCTGGCTGTTCTGGTTCGGGAAGATCTTCCTGCAGTTCCTCAGTTCCCGCCAGCTGCTGTGGACCTACCTGCTCGGGGGACTGGCCGGGGGGATATGCTATGTGATCTCGTTCAACCTGTTCCCGGTGTTCGGAAAGATCGTACCGGTCAGCCTGGCGCTGGGCGCCTCGGCATCCGTCATGGCCATCGTGACCGCCATCTCTTTTTATGTTCCCTCCTATTCGGTGCGCCTGTTCCTGATCGGCAATGTAAGGATCCTGTACCTGGCATTGGCCCTTTTCATTTTTGATTTTTTCGCGATCCCGTCCGGCAACCCCGGGGGGCATCTTGCGCATATCGGGGGGGCGCTGTTTGGATTCTTCTACGTGCTGGCACTCCGGAAAGGAAGGGTAAGCGCTGGACCGGGAAATCCAGGATCCATTTTCGGGAAGGTCAGACGCGGCTTCTCCTTCCGCAAAAAGCACGGACCGGCGGCTCCCTATTCGGGAAGGCCGAAGACGGATGAGGAATACAATGCCGAGAAAGCCGCCGAGCAAAAAAAGATCGATCAGATCCTGGAAAAGATCTCGCGGGGAGGATACGACAGCCTGACGCGGGAGGAAAAGGATTTTTTGTTCCGGTCTTCCGGGAAAAACCGTTCATCATGACCGCGGCGAAAAAAGGGAAAGGGAAACGGATCGTCCTGGGTTTATTCATCGGGCTGAACCTTCTGTTCGTCCTGATGCTGCTGATCTCGTATCTTGCTCCGTATGTCAGCCCGGCCAGGTTCTGGCCCCTTGCCTTTTTCGGACTGGCGTACCCGGTGTTGCTGGCGGTGAATCTGCTCTTCGTGATCCTCTGGCTGCTGCTGTGGAAGAGATATATCTGGATCTCCCTGATCGCGGTCGCGATCGGTATCAGCCACGTTCTCTCCTTTATGCAGTTCCATCTCAGGGATACCGGGGCAGCTCCCGGGTCTGCGCTGAAGGTGCTCTCCTTCAACGTGCATAATCTGTATGGCGTCACGCAAAAACAGAACCCGGAGATCGTCAGCCGGGTTTTCGACTTCCTGATCCGCCAGCATCCCGATATCCTGGCGCTGCAGGAGCTGGATATCAAAAATGCCGATACGACGGTCCTGACCCGCATCGCATCGGCTACCCGGGCCCGGAATATCTTTTACCGGAATTATTATGAAACCCGGGAGCAGAAGCGCATCAATGCCCTGGCCATTTTCAGCCGGTTCCCGATCATCCGGAACGGGTATTTCCGGCTGAATGAAAGAGCAGTATTCGGGATCTTCACCGATGTGGTCATCCGGGGCGATACGTTCCGGGTCTTCAGCCTTCACCTGGAATCGTACCACTTCGGGAGGCAGGATTACTCATTCTATGAGCAGCTGACGGAGAAGGAGACCGAGCAGTTCAAGCTCGGGGAGGGATCCATGAAGATCTTTGCCAAGCTCAGGAAAGCATTCGTGATCCGCGCGCAGCAGGCGGAGGTGGTGAAGCGGAGCATCGAGGAATCGCCCTATCCGGTGATCGTCTGCGGGGATTTTAACGACACGCCGGTTTCTTACACGTATCATGAGCTGACGGGCACCCTGGACGATTCCTTTAAAAAAGCGGGGAAAGGACTTTTCGGGAATACCTTTGCGGGAAATTTCCCCTCCTTCCGGATCGATTATATCCTGTTCAACAGGACTTTCAGGGCATATGATTACCAGAAATACCAGGTCGAGCTTTCGGATCATTACCCGGTGTCTGTGATGCTGGACGTGGCTCCCTGACCGGTTTTGACCCTTATCCATGGAACTCAAGCTGACATCGGAATTCAGTCCCACGGGGGATCAGCCGGAAGCCATCCGGCAACTGACGGAAGGGATCCGCCGGGGCGATCCCGCCCAGGTCCTGGTCGGGGTGACAGGGTCCGGAAAGACCTTCACCATTGCCAATGTGGCGAATGAGGTGCAGCGACCGGTGCTGGTGCTGAGCCATAATAAAACCCTTGCCGCCCAGCTGTACGGGGAGTTCCGGCAATTCTTCCCCGAAAATGCGGTGGAGTTCTTCGTTTCCTACTACGATTATTACCAGCCTGAAGCGTTCATCCCGGTCACCAACACCTATATTGAAAAGGATCTTTCCATCAATGATGAGATCGAAAAGCTCCGGCTGAGCACCTCTTCCTCGCTGCTCTCCGGAAGGCGCGACATCATCGTCGTTTCCTCGGTCTCCTGCATTTACGGCATCGGGAACCCGGATGATTTCCAGCAGAACGTGGTGCGCGTTTCCAAAGGGGACCGGATCACCCGGAACCGGTTTCTCCATGCGCTGGTCAACGGACTGTACTCGAGGACCGAGACGGATTTTACCCGGGGAAGATTCCGCGTGAAAGGAGACACGGTCGATGTATTCCCGGCTTACCTGGATATCGCCTTCCGGGTGGTGTTTTACGGGGATGAGATCGAATCGCTGGAGTCGATCGACCCGGTTTCAGGGTCCAGGATCAGCGGGATGGAACAGCTTTCGGTGTACCCTGCCAACATTTTCGTGACCTCCCAGGACCAGCTGAACCAGGCGATCCGTGAAATCCAGGACGACCTGGTCAAGCAGACGGCCTTTTTCCGGGAGATCGGGAAGGACCTGGAGGCAAAGCGCCTGGAGGAACGCGTCAGCTATGATATCGAAATGATGCGGGAGCTGGGGTATTGCGCCGGCATCGAAAATTATTCGCGCTATTTTGACCGTCGTTCCCCCGGTTCCCGGCCGTTCTGCCTGCTGGATTATTTCCCGGATGACTACCTGCTGGTCATAGACGAAAGCCATGTGACGGTCCCCCAGGTCCGGGCTATGTTCGGGGGCGACCGTTCCCGCAAGCAAACCCTGGTGGAATACGGGTTCCGGTTGCCTTCGGCGATGGATAACCGGCCGCTGAAGTTCGATGAATTCGAAGCCATGGTGAACCAGGTCATTTTCGTGAGCGCCACCCCGGCCGATTACGAGCTGCAGAAATGCGAAGGGATCGTGGTGGAGCAGGTGATCCGGCCGACCGGCCTGCTGGACCCGGTCATTGAGATCCGCCCCAGCCAGAACCAGATCGACGACCTGCTGGATGAGATCAACAAGAGGAACGAAAAAAATGAAAGGACCCTGGTGACCACCCTTACCAAGCGGATGGCGGAGGAGCTCACCAAATACCTGAGCCGGCTGGATATCCGCTGCCGCTATATCCATTCCGATGTGGAAACGCTGGAGCGGGTGGAGATCATGCGTGATCTGCGGCTGGGTGCCTTCGACGTGCTGGTGGGCGTGAACCTGTTACGGGAAGGACTGGACCTGCCCGAGGTATCCCTGGTAGCCATCCTGGATGCCGATAAGGAGGGGTTCCTGCGGTCGGAGCGCTCGCTGACGCAGACGGCAGGAAGGGCCGCACGGAATTTGAACAGCCGGGTGATCCTGTATGCCGACAAGGTCACGGATTCGATGCAGCGGATGATCCATGAAACCAACCGGAGGAGGGAGAAGCAGCTGCATTATAATGAAGAGCATCATATCACGCCCGCCCAGATCGTAAAATCCACCCGTGATATCCTGGGGCAGACGGCTGTGGCGGATTCCCGGGGGAAGGGTCAGCGGCCTTACGTGGAGAAGGAATCGCTGGATGTCGCCGCGGATCCGGTGATCCGGTATATGACCAAAGAAAAACTCCAGAAGCTTGTCCAGAAAACCCGGAAATCCATGGAAGCTGCCGTTAAGGAGCTGGATTTCCTGGAGGCTGCGCGGCTCAGGGATGAGCTGCTGGCCCTGGAGAAACTCCTGGAGTCGGAATGATCTTTCGGGCGCCGGCTATTTTACATCCAGCAGCTCAACATCAAACACCAGGGTGGAATACGGCGGAATATCCCCCATACTCCGGTCGCCGTACCCGATGCTCGACGGAACGATCAGGGTTGCCCTTCCGCCTGCTCTCATCATGGCAATGCCTTCATCCCATCCTCTGACCACTTCATTCTTGCCGATGGTGAATTCCAGGGGCTGGCCCTTGTCGCGGGAAGAATCGAATTTCTTTCCGTTGAGCAGGGTGCCGACATAATGCACTTTCACTTTCTTGCCGGGTCCGGCCTGGGGGCCGGTTCCCTTGATCTGTTCGATATAATAGAGCCCGTCGGCCGTCGGCTTCGCAGTAATATGGTTGTCCTTCAGATATTTCTGAAGCTGGGTGGTCTCATCTTTCTTGGCCTCCGCCTTTTTCAGCTCGTCCTTTTTCTTCTGCTCGGCCTGTTCCTTCTCGAATTGCGCCTTGGTGAGCACGTCATTGATCTCGACATCATAGACCAGGGTGGCATAAGGCGGAACGAAAGATCCCCTGCCGGTTTCGCCGAATCCCATGG
>DATJQF010000145.1:0-7492 GCA_035505995.1 Bacteroidales bacterium | reverse complement strand
TCGAAGTGAATAAAGGAAACCAATACTGAAAGACCGATAAAGAAACAGGGTCTTTTCATGAACATGCTTTAACAATCAAAGGTAAAATAAATATTTGGATCTTCCTTTGAAGTAATATTCGCCATATCTCCTGCTTTGAGGGTATATTTGCAGGAGAATATATAATCGGGAATCCAAATAAACAAACAGGAATTATGAAGAAGAAGGCAGGCATTTTCAGAATGGGAGGAGTTATTCTCCTGTCCATAGTTGTGATTACCCTGTATGAGGGTTGTACCAAGAAATCAAGTGACAACACCAGTACCTCGGGCCCGGGTGCGAATGAGGTCTGGATGCAGAACACCGCCTTTAACCCGGTCTCCAAAACGGTGGCCGTCAACACCACGATCACGTGGATCAATAAGGACAGCTTTGCCCATGATGTGACGGCAGACGACAGTTCCTTTTACAGCGGTGATATTCCTGCCGGGGGAACCTATACCCATCAGTTCAAAGTTGCAGGGACATACAACTACAAGTGTTTGATCCATCCCGGCATGAACGGCCAGATCATCGTGCAATAAACCGCATAAAAAAAAGCGCCCCCCGGAATGAGCGCTTTTTCAACAGGCCGTACCTGGTTAATGCAATACGACCACTTTAACGGATGAATGATTCGTTCCTGAAGAGAACTGGCAGTTATAGGTCCCTGCCGGCAGGTCGCTTACCTCAAGGGAAAGTGTGTGCAACCCGGCGGTCATCTTGACTTCCGGAAGGGTTTTTACAGCCTGCCCCGAAACATTGAAGAGGGAAACCCTGACCGGTGCAGCCTCCGGGAGGTTGAAGGTAAGGGTCGCCGTACAGGTGGCAGGGTTGGGGAACACTTTCAGATCCAGGTCGCTGTTGTGGTTGGCCACCGGCGGGATCCCGACCGTGCTCCATTCGGCGTCAAACATCGCTTGCCCGTAACTTCCGGGACCTTCCCCGATCCAGACATGCGCCACCATCTGGTATAGCGAATTAATTTCAACTTTCGGGTAGGGAAACGCCAGGTTGGGAGCATCATTATATCCTCCGTTGATCAGCAGCCAGGAGTCGGGTGTATTCTGGTTGGTGACCACATATTTCAGTTTTTGCTCGGTGAGTGCGCACCAGGTAACGAGGAAATTGTTATACACCGGGTCAAAATTGATATCCCCTTCAAAATCCATATCCGTTGAGTTGGCAATATCGCTTCTGATCCAGTTATCCGTATTGACGGGATCCTTATTGTACATCGCGATCACGTCATAATCGGTTCCCAACCCCATATAATCCCTGTTCAGCAGGACAATCGCCGTAAAATCTGCAGCGTCGTTGTCCGTATTGTTGAACTGGGTGCCCATGATCGGGTCGAAACAATATCCGTCGGCCGAACCTACCAGATTATCCAGCTCAAAGCCGGCCGTGAATGCGCTGTTGTAATACGGGTTGGTGTGGGCTACATAGATTTTCCCGGTGGGCGCTCCATAATCCGTTTCCTCCCAGGTAACAAAGTACCTGCCGTTGAAGTAATTCGAGCATCTTCCATAGGCAATGGATACTCCCCGGACGTATGCGCCGGTCGTAGTGACATTTAAATTATCCGAGATAGTTACGCCGCCGTCGCCCGATATCTGAACGTCGATATAATCCGAAACGGCGGAGGTGTGTGAATAGGCAACTCCTACCGTGAACGGGGAGGCTCCGAATGCCGGATATTTGAAATCGGTGGCAATGGATACATCCAGGTATTGCTCGGGCATCGTCAAGGTCTGAGCGATCAGGTTCCTGATAAAGGATCCATTGGCATCATACTCGGATACCCTCAGGTAGCTGGTGGTGCCATCGTGATATACCCTGGCCAGATAAACGATAATGTCGGAAGCATTCGTGCCGCTCAACTCCAGGTTCACTGACTGGTAGGTGCCGCTGGTAAGACTTGCCGAATTTATCAGCGTCCAGGAGGCACCGTCATCCACCGACCTTAAAAGTTCCCAGTAGGATATATCTCCGGAAACATCATAATAAGAATATGCAGCATAGATCCAGCCGTTGTCGGCTACGCAAACTGTGGCATTCCGCTGGTTCTGGGACGCATTATAATTCAGGTAAACGTCCGTTCCATACAAGATGGAATTCGGGCCTTGCAAAGGCTGGACGGGTCTGCTGATCTCACGTTCCTGGGCCGACAATGCCAGGAAGCCGAGGGTCATCAGAAGGGTCAGCAAAAGGGTAAATGATTTTCTCATGGGGATGGTGTTTAAATGAATACTGAGTGGATTTGCGGGTCCCCTTCCGGGGAATTCTTTAATGATCCTATAATATCCGATGTTCAAATATAATAAAAAAAAGTCAAAAGTCAAGGTAAAAAAAACGCCGCTCCCGGGAGCGGCGTTCCATATCAGCAGGGAAAGGATTAATGGGTTACCACTACTTGTCCCGAGGCCTTATCGCTGCCACTGACGAAATTATAGTAATAGCATCCTGCGGGGAGATTGCTGACATCCACCGGGAGGACGTGATCGCCCGCTGTCAGCCTGGCATCGCAGACCGTGCCCATAGCCTGGCCGTATACACTGACCAGCGTGATGGTCACCTGCGAATCTTTTTCCAGGGTAAAGGAAAGCTCTGCTTTGGTGCTGCAGGGATTCGGATACACCTTCAGGTTGAGTGCAGCCGCGTTCTGTCCGGAAGGCGGAATGCCCACCGTGCTGTACTCCGCATCGAACATAGCAACCCCATGGCCGGAGGTCCCTTCCGCAGTCCATACATGGGCCACCTGCAGGAGCACCGGGTTGATCTCCACCTTCGGATGCGGGGCGGCGAGGTTGGTATTATCGTTATAGGCCCCGTTGATCATGACCCAGGTGTTGTTTATCTCGCGGTTATTCACCACATAAGCCAGTGACTGGGTAGTGGAATCATAATAAGTCATCAGGAAATTGTTAAAGCCCGGGTCATAATTCGCATCCGACTGCAGCTCGTTATCGTAAGTACTGGCGATGAAAACAGGTGTAAAATAGGAAGTCGAAGTCGCCTGTAAGGATACGCCTCCCGCCACATCAAGGTCCCCGGTAGGCGTCCAGTACCGGTCGAAGGTCACCAATTGTGTCAGCCCGGAGCTGTCGTTATCCGCCGTCGAATTGTACATGGTGGTCACCGCCGGATTTTTACTGTTGTCGGCGCCGTTGGTTACCAGGTTATCCAGCCTCACCGGGGTCGTGAACGGGCTGTTGTACCAGGGATCGGAGTGTGAGGTAAAGATATAACCGCGGTCGGATGACTGATAATCCCGTTCTTCCCACGCGGCAAAATATCTCCCGTCCCAGCGGGAATAGGTGATGCCATAGCTCAGGGAGACATTTCTCAGATAGAACCCTGTATAGACTACGATCTGGCGTCCGTTCCAGGTATTGCCTCCGTCGCCCGAAGAAAAGAATAACAGGCTGTCCGTCACGGAGCTGAATTTTGAATACAGGATACCCAGGGAGAAGGGGGATACCCCGTAGGCCGGGTAGCGGTAGTCGCTGGCTATGGCCACATCATAATAAGATTCTGTTGAAGAATAGTCCAGATCCCCGAAAGTAACATCATTCACGTCACCGTCGAGGACCTCATATCCTGCATACCACTCATCCGGGGAGGCAATATTCTGGCAGATATATCCGACCCAGACGGTCAGTGTGCCGACGGTTGTCCCGGTAACCACGATATCGACTTTAGGAAAATAATAATTACTCCATATCAGATCGGACAAGACCCAGGTAGCCCCGTTATCGACTGATTTTGCAACCTTGAAACCGCCGGTAGTCAGGGTATAAGCCGCATACAGCCAACCATTGTATGCCACGGACAGACATGTGTTTCTCTGGTCTGCCGCCGGGTTGTTGTGGATGATCACGTCGGTACCATACGTGACCGAATTCGGGGATTTCAGGGGGACGATACCCCTTCCATCATGGCTTGTCTGGGCAGAGAGATTCCCGATAAAGATTACCAGGAGCAGTGATGTTAAGAGAGTAAGAGCTTTTTTCATGGCATTTAAAGTTAAGTTTAACAATAATTTTTGCGGAATCTCCGCAGGTCTATACAAAGAGAAGCTTAAGTAAATATTAACTATGTCAAATATAATACAAAAGTGTCCCTTGTGTCAAATTTTAGCTTTAAGAATTTGTTAACTTCTGAAAAAAAGTGCTTACTTTTGCCGCCTTCGCCCAGGTGGCGGAAGTGGTAGACGCGCTAGTTTCAGGGACTAGTGTTCTTACGAATGTGCAGGTTCGAGTCCTGTCCTGGGCACCAAGTCAAGTGTGAAGTGCGAAGTGTGAAGTGCGAAATAGCGGAAGCTGTTTCGCATTTTTCATTTTGTTCTTCCCTCGCCGGGTGATCTCTTTTCTTTTGGCTCCGTACCTTTCCGGGCAGAAGGGGAATAAGATGGAAGACCATCGGATCACACGGTGCTGAATTAAGGGGCTGGTTTGATCCGGCGGACCCGTGAGACCTACGATTCAAATTCATAGGTAAAAGCATCCTCAAGCAGGGGAATATCTTCCGGCCGGATCCCATTGCGGATCAGCAGGGGAGCATCTTCTTCGAACGCGCTCCGGAAATTCTCGAGCGTCAGGGATTTGTCCTTCCGGCATTGGCGGAACCATTCGAGTGCTTCGGCACGCTTGCCCAGGCACAGTTGCACATTGGCCGCATTCATATAATCATATCCCTTGGGCGATTCCGAAGCCAGGATCTTCTCATACAATCCTGCCGCTTCCTCAAGCTTTCCCAGGGCAAACTGGCAATACGCCACCGGTCGGAGCACCTTCAGGTCATCGGGACGAAAATAGCTGGCCTGGGAATACTGATTCAACGCCTGTTCGTACTCCTTCAGGTTTAGATAGCAATTTGCCACCTGGATCTTCAGGCTCAGCTCCTCGGGCTGCAGGCGGGAAGCCTCCTCAAAGCAGGGCAGGGCCGACCGGTAATCCTTGATCTTCACGTAGCACCACCCCAGCTTTTTCAGGACCCAGATCCGGTTGCTGTCAAACAGGTCTGCCTTTTTATAATACTCGATCGCCTTCCGGTACCGGTTCATCTTCTGGCAGGCATACCCCATCTTCTCATAATATTCACCCCGGGGCTTCTCCGTTTTCGCAAGGTACTCATACATTTCAATGGCCTCCGGGTAATGCTGACGGTCGAAATAAAAGGCAGCCAGTTGTTCCGTGAATTTCTCCGTATCGAAGAAATTCCGGTAGAAACCCAGCCGGGAGAAATGGATCCTTTCCCCGAACACATCCTCGAATTCGTTGCGGAAAGGGTAGAGCTTGTAAAAGCGGTAAAGATCCTGGATATACTGCGTGAATACGGTGGCAGAGGATTCGGTCTGGCCCAGCAGTTCTTCCTCCGACGCCATCTCCTTCATCTGCTCCAGCTCGGCTTCAAAATAGGTGACGATCCGGGAGCGCTGCTGCTCCGGCACGGCATTGAAGTTCAGGGCGAAGGAATACTTATCGGAATTGCAGAGGTAGAAAGCCCGCTCAAGGCCTTCCAGGAGCCGGACGAAGGACGTCTCTTCCCCTCCCGTCTCTTTCAGCAGGTCGGGGTGACGGGTATAAAACGGCACAAACCAGTTGCCGATCCGGGTGAAGAAATCAAAGCGCTTGAGCTGCGAAAAAGTGCTCATGAACACATCCGCCCCTTCGATCTGCATCTTCGTGAATTTCTCGATGCTGTCGAAAAGTCCGGGCACTTCCTCGATCAGGTCTTTCCAGGCCGGGTTTTTCCCTTCGATGTCGCTTTCCTCGAAAATGTTCCCGAGGTCGAGCTTGTCTTCCAGCCGCGGCATGACTTCCCGCATCCCCGGCAGCACCTCTTCTTCAAAGGCCTTATTGATCTTTTCCGTCTCCTGGGCCATCAGCAACTGCAGGAGGATCGCCTGGATATCGGAGCGGACGGTCCCTGAAGAGAAAAGCGCACCCGCCTTTGCCAGGATCTCCGGGTAGAATTTCAGCCGGTGGTCATACCGGGTCAGCGCCAGCACCAGCCCGGTCAGGGCCCGCTGGGAGACCTGGGTTTCGCCGGCCTCCGTGATTTCGATCAGCAGCAGGATCTTCCGGGGATCAAAAAAGTCGAGCACGCCCAGCACCACGGCCGAGACCAGCAGGCTTTTCTCCTGCCATTCGAGCGCATCGGGACCGAACATTTTTCTGATCCGGTCGAACAGTCCGTCGTCCCAACGGGGGGTCAGCCAGATGAGCTTGAATAAAAGATCGACCGGGGAGAAAGGAGCCGGCGCCGGTCCGGTCTCACCGATCATTTTATCCACCTTCTTCCCGAAGATCATCGCATCGATCTTGTCATTCACCGCGGCGGGATCCTCCCCGAACTCTTTCTTTACCAGGAGCCTTTCCAGCCGGGTCTGGATCATTTCCTTTTCCTTCCAGTCATGCCGGATCTCATCGGCCAGGGTGAGCAGGGAAACGGAAAGTCCTGCCAGGATCTCTTCCCTCTTCGGGTCGCGATAGCCCTGGAAAGCATATTTCAGGAGGCTGCGATAGTTCTCGGAGAGACTTTCCAGCCGGTAATAATAATCCCCGCCGGGAACCTGGCGCATCAGCCGGGAGATCCTCTCCATGGCCTGCTTTAAATTTCCCGACGACACCTCTGCACAGAGGTCCGTATATTGCTGATCGAACTCTTTATATTCCATGATCTGCGATTTCAGTTAGCAGTCTTTCGGCCGCAAAATAAGCCGGAGCGACTGGTCGTATGTAACATAATTCCAGAACCAGTTCAGAAAGATCAATACCCGGTTTTTAGCACCTACGATCGACATCAGGTGTACGAACATCCAGACGAACCAGGCGAAGGTCCCCTGGAAGCGGAGATAGGGCAGGTCCACCACTGCCCGGTTCCTGCCGATGGTGGCCATCGTGCCTTTGTCGCGATAGCGGAAAGGGCGAAGGGGCCGGCCGGCATCAAGATTCCTGAAGTTCAGCGCGACGTTGTCCGCCTGCTGGATCGCAACCGGCGCCACCTGCGGATGACCTTCCGTGAACTTCCCTTCCTGCATGAGCGCCGCATCGCCCAGGGCAAAAATATTTTCAAAGCCCGCCACCCGGTTGAAAAGATCCACTTTATACCGGCCCCCGATCCCGGTACATCGTTCGGGCAGTCCGTCCATGGGCCGGGTTTTGATCCCCGCCGTCCAGATCACCAGGTTGGAAGCGATCGGTTCGCCGGGATCGAGCGTGACACGCTTTCCGTCATAATCGCTGACTTTCGTATTCAGGAGGACCTCCACGCCCATTCTTTCGAGGAACTTCTTTGATTTAACCGACGAAGGTTCCGAGAGGAAGGGCAACAGGCGGGACGTTGCCTCGATCAGGTGGATCCGGATCTTCTTCTGATCCAGTTCGGGGTAATCTTTCGGTAGGACATATTTCCTCATTTCGGCCAGGGCGCCTGAGATCTCCACCCCGGTAGGTCCTCCGCCCAC
>DATJQF010000144.1:0-3346 GCA_035505995.1 Bacteroidales bacterium | reverse complement strand
TTTTAAAGATTCGAACACAGATATCACTGATAAAACAGATACTCACAGATAATCAGTGCAAATCAGTTATATCTGTGTATTCTGTGTTCTAACACTATTCCTGAAATTGAACTTTTAAGCTTTCAGGAAAGGCTTCGTCTTCATCCCGGAGTTTCCTTCCAGCTCGGGCTGCTGCGTGTAATGATTCTTCTTCAGGTCTTCGTTGATCTTCTTTACCAGTCCGGATAACGACAGTTTCATTCCCCCGGCGCCTTTCAGGTTCTTCAGCAGAAAATACGTCAGCGCCCCGTTGTAGCGCTTGTTGATCAGCGCATCGGCAGAGGTCTGGTGGTCCTTGCAGCCGGAGATCAGCACCAGGTTGAGCTTTTTAGCCGACTTGGTGATCGAGCTGCGGGGGACTTTCTTTTTCAGGGCCGTCTGGAGCCTCCAGTTGATGTCCACCGGCGGGATCAGGGTCTTCACCTTGATATCCGGCCGGGTAAACTCTTTCCAGAGATCGCCGGAATGGCACGAGTCGGATATCCAGATAAAATCCACCCCTGCCGGGATCGCCGAGAAGATCTGGTTGAACTCCTTGTCCTTGATCATATGCTCTTCCGTCCAGTCGAAATCCACCGGGCAGATCGCTTCGTCCAGCCGGTCCACTTCCTGCTGCGCGTTGCGGGTGGGCACCTGGACGCCGTGTCCGGAGTAATGGAATACCACGCGATCCCCGGCCCGGAGCCCGTTCAGCAGCCAGGAGAGACGCTGGAGGATGTTGGCCTTGGTGGCTCTTTCGTCGGCCACCATCCGGATGGAGTCCATCGTGAAGCCCATGTTTTGCTGAAGGAACTGCGCCATATCGGAAATGTCGTTCACACATCCGTTCAGCGGCGAAGTGGGATACTTGTTGATCCCTACGAGTAATGCACGATCCATAATTATATTTTTTGACAGGGCATCAAATATAGGGAAGTAAAATACGCAAGTCAAGCGCCGGTTCTCCGTTCACCGGAGGAAGATGATATCCTGCACCGGGTGAAGCTCCCAGGAATATTTCCGGGTATGCTCGTCGCCGTGGTTGGTGTCGGGCTTGTGCGAGGCATCATAGAACCCGAGCCCTCTCACGATCACCGAGATCCCTTTCCCGAAATGGGTGTCGCCGGAATGGCTATGTTTGCATCCCTTTATGTACAGGTGCCTTCTGGATAATTCTTTTTCGATCTTTTCCTGCACTTCCTTGTTCTCCCGGGTTACTTCCACCACGATCCGGGTGTCCTTCTCGTTCCGCGTCCCGATCTCGATATGGAAATCGCAGTCGTTGGGTTCCTGCTTCACGAACCACATATAGCCTTTCAGTATGTACAGCGTATCTTCGGGGGTCCCGCTTCTCCGCAGGCTGGCGGGTGACGAGGGCTTGGTCCTGATGGTGGAGGTCACCGGATCATACTTTTCCTGCCATGTGTAGATATAGCGGACCGTGATCGTATCTTTCTTCACGGCGTACCTTGAATAGTGAGTCTCATGCTTTGCCGCCGAACGGTGCTGGTCAGCCACCGGAACAAACGGCGTGCAGGAACAGTCCATGGATTGGGAATACCCTGTAATGCTTGCAATTCCGAGCAAACAAACGGGAAGGAGCCTCATAAAACCGGTATACGTACGGGCCAAATTAGTAAAAATCTTTATCCGGGAAAACAAGGGGAATAAAACAGGTTTATCGGAACACAGATTACACGAAGGAAACGGAAATTCAATAATATTTTATCTGTGCTCATCCGTTTTATCTGTGTATTCTGTGTTCCCCCGGCGAATGACCAATGACGAAGGTCCTCAGATTACCTCCAGAAGGATCAAGGCATGATTGACATTCCGGTAATGGTTCCAGATCAGGATGGTCTTCAGATTCCCGGTGACCGGGGCATTCAGCAGAAGGGCATCCGGGACCGATTGCCTTTTCAGGATATTCGCCGCCAGCCAGAGGGCGAAAGCAGAGGAGGTGTGGTATTCTCCGCACAGGTGCTTGTAATAGGCGACAGGGACCTCAGGAAAATATTCCCGGCATACGGATTCGTAAATGCCGTCGTACCGGCGGTCGCCGCTCATTCCCGTGATCACCAGGTCGACCTGATGGGTGGCAAGGTAGTTGGAAGTAAGGAAGGAGAGGAGGTGCTGTGCGGTTTCCAGCGGGGTGCCCGGCTTATAAAAGGTGCGCACATCCGATAAGGCGCAGTAGGAGTTTTCGCCGGATGCATTTCCCAGCAGGAAGAATCCGGCCCCTTCGCCTGCCAGCGCCCCAGGGGTTACCGATTCAAGCACTTTCAGGTTGCTTTCGGGCTGCATCTTCCAGTCGCCCAGCCGGCGAACGATCCCCAGGTGCACCGGGGTCATCTCGTCGACTCCGCCTGCCAGCACTTTCTCTGCCGTTCCTTCCGCCAGCTGCATCAGGGCGTCGAAGAGGCTGCTCTCGAAGGAAAAGGCGCGGTGTACATAGGTCGAGTTGTACCCGTGGCACTTCAGGTTGATCGCGATCTGGGAGCTGATCGTGTTATAGGTCGATTGCATGAAGGGCGTCGGGTTGGTCAGCGTCTCCCCGGCGATCATTCCGGCGAGGATCTTCTCCGTGTCTTCCACGCTTCCCAGTCCGGTGCCGGTGATGATGGCGTCGGGCATCTCGCAGTGCGCATCGGCCAGGGCGGTCTTGGCAGCCACAATGCCCATCTTGATGAGGCGGCTCATGCGGCGGGCGGCCAGCGGGTCGATCCAGGCTTTGAAATTAGGATCGATGGCCTTAAGGTAATCCGCCTTGTATTCCACAATATCCGATAAAAAATCCGTGTTCTCCGCCGTCTTTTGCGGGGAGATCAACCCTATTCCGTTGATATAAGCTCTATTCTTTACTACAGATTCCACAGCTCAGCACGGATTTGCACAAATATTCACAGAAAAAAATACCATCTGCCATTAAAAATCAGCAACCGTAAATATCAACGAGGTATCATTCCCTCCGAACCCGAACGAATTCGACATCACCGCCCGCACCGGCACCTCCCGGATCAGGCTGGTCACCGGGGTAAAGCTCAGCTCTTTCATCGGCTCGGAGAAGTTCAGGTTGGGCCAGATCGCCTGGTGCAGCAGGCTGAGGATCGAAATGATGGCTTCGGTGGACCCGGCCGCACTGGTCGTGTGACCAGTCATCGGCTTGGTGGAGCTGACCTTTGGGACGGCGGTCCCGAAAAGCCTTTCGATCGCCCTTCCTTCGGCGATATCATTATTATCGGTCCCGGTTCCGTGGGCATTGATATAATCGATCTGCTCCGGGCGGAGGTCGCTCATGTCGAGCGCTTTTTCCATTGCCAGGAAGGCC
>DATJQF010000143.1:0-8832 GCA_035505995.1 Bacteroidales bacterium | reverse complement strand
GGGCTGATCGTCACGGTTCTGATCGCCGTTGCCGGATCCACACGCATCTTCTACCTGGTACTCCGCCGGATGAACCGCAAGCTGGAAGACCCCCGGATCCTGGTACGCGGATTCTCCGTGAATCTGATCGGGATCGGAACGATCCTGATGGTGATCCTCCTCTTTGCGATGTCCTCCCTGATCATTTTGAGCGGCACCAATAATCCTTTTATTTACTTCAGATTTTAAATGAGACGGACCCGACATATCTACTCCATCCTGCTGATCATCCTGTTCTGCCTGATGCTGCTGTTCGTGTTCGCCAACGACGTGTTCCGCTTTTACACCCCTCCCCCGAGCTTTGCCGATGAAAACCGGACGATCTCCAAAAAGCCCGTATTTGACCTGAACCTGCTGGATCCTTATCCGAAAGCCTATACCGCCTATTACAATGATATTTTCCCCTTACGGAGCGACCTGAAATATCTCAATACGATTTACCAGTACTATGTTTTTCACGAATCTTCCGATCCCGGGGAGGTATTGATCGGCCGGCACGGATGGTTCTTTTACTGTCAGAAAGAAAAGCAGATTTATGAGGGAACCTATATCCTCTCCGACAAAGATATCCGTGGCATTGTGGATGAATTAGGGTGGAGAGACCATCTGCTGAAGGAGCTTGGTATAAAATTCTATATTGCGATCGCACCCATGAAATCGGAAATCTACCCGGAGAATGTTCCTGCGGGATTTTACCGCAGTACTTCGGGAACCTCCACCGATAAGCTGATCGCGGCCATAAAAAAGGACGGGCGGATCAATTTCATCGACCTGAAGGAGCCGCTGATCGGGGCCAAAAAATCCGGAAGGCTGTACCAGGTGACCGATAATCACTGGAATAGCAAAGGTGCATTTGTTGCTTATTCCGAGATCATGAAACGGATCGGAAAGGATTTTCCAGCCATCAGGCCGGTCGACCGATCCGACATCGAATTCAGGCCGTTCACCCGCAACGGGGGTAACCTTGCCAACATGCTCGGCCTTTCGTCACTGGTTAAAGAATCGGATTTCAAACCGGTTATCCGCGGGGCAAAAGCAAAGCCGGCTCCCAGCGAGGGCTTTGAGCCTCCCCCCGGCTCCCCCATCGTGGACGAATATGAATTCGATCGCCAGGTGGAGGATCCCTCCCTGCCGGTCGGGCTCGTCATCCGGGATTCATTCGGGTTCCCGCTGATGCCGTTCCTGGATGAGAACTTCAGGAAGTCGGTCTATATCTTCGACAGCTGGCGGTATGGATTCCACAAGGAGATCATTGAGAAATTAAAGCCGGACCTGGTGCTGGTGGTCATCTATGAACCCCACCTGCTGAATGTCATCGATCCTTACCGGTAGTCGCGAACACCGCTTTACGGATGAGCGCTTTTATAACCCTTCATTTCAAGCTGAAGGTTATTCAGAAAGAACGTTTCCTGATTAAAGTTATACAAATAGATCTTGAGAGTTTTGTTCCGGATATCCGGGACAGAGCTCAGATCAAAATATTCCTTCAGCGCCATTCTTTTCAGGTTCCCTTTCTCGGAATCCTCTTTTAGCCGGCATTGGAACCAGGCTGCATTTTTAAGATTTTCATCCAGGACCTGAAAGACCACATTGGGGATCCGATTTGAACCCCGGGTTTTATTTTCAATATCCACGGATAGATTCAGTTCAATGAATTGAAAATCTTCCCCTATTTTATGTCCTTTGACAAAAGAAATATACATCTCGTCGGCCGTTACATGATCCAGTGTCTCCGGCTTTGCGGAAAAATAAGGGTACTCATGGAACGAACCCGATAAAAATAACTCGTCCGGGATCATGGGAACCGTGTCACAGATCCGGTTGGTGATCGCAAGATAATCGCTCTGCTCCCTTTTAAGCTGTTCGCTTTTAACCAGGTCCTGAACGGGCGACAGCCTGAAATCAGGGACCAGCCTGTACAGGCGCTCGTTGGAAAGAAAATAAGGTCCGTGGACATATTCAGATTGTGTCCGGCTGTTGTAAATAAAGGAGACCGCATGGTCATTTTCAAAATTTTCCGTCGTATCGATGCCCTTGCCCAGCCAGTGGCACACGGGACGCGTGGTAATGAATCCCTGGTCCTTCAGCATCGCCAGGATGGAGGGGGTGATGTCGAGATGGGAGGAAACGGAATGAAATTCCCTGGGCTGTTTCAGCATAGGGGAATAAATAATGAAGGGAACATGGAACCTCTCCAGCAGGTTCAGGTAAGTATGATTCAGTTCCGGCATGGCATGATCCCCGGTGATGCAGAAAATCGTATTCGCGAACTCCGGCCTTTTCCGGTATGCCGCGAAAAACTCACGCAGGGCGTTATCGGTATACAGAACCGTGGTAAAGATGTTCTTCTGCCGGAGCGCCATCTGCCTCTGCTCGGGAGTGAGCGGGATCTTCCGGAGGCGATCCTGGAAGATCTTTTCGTAGCGGGCCGGGTCTGGCGTGATGAACGGGGCGTGGGTCGACAGGGTCAGGTAAATATCCAGGCGGGGATTCCGGTTCAGGGAATCCAGGACTTCCAACGACCTCCTGAAAAGATCCCCGTCGAAATAACCCCATTCAAACAATTTTTTCTGGATCTCCTGATCATTGTATTCCTTTCCGAAATATTGCAGGATATAATCAATCCCTTCATTGTTCATGAACCGGTCGTAGCCCCCCAGGGAAGGATCCCCGCCATAGAAGAAATGCGTGGCGTACCCGTTATCCTTCAGATACCGGATCAGCGAAAAGTGAAGCGGAGCCGACCGGTACCGGAATATTTCGTTGCTGTAGGGCAAAGATCCTAAAACAGCGGGAAGGACGTTGAAGGTCCTCTCGGAAGTGGCCAGGAAATTTTTCCAGTAGAGGCTCCTGCTGATCAGCGAATCCAGGAAGGGCATGAAACTGCCGTAATACGGATGATCCCCGCAGAAAGACGTGGAGAGGGACTCCATGATGATCACCACAACATTTGGTTTTTCCTTCCGGAAGGCAAAGTACTGCCGGAGGTTATCCGGCGTGGCATCCGCGCGCAGCAGCGGATATTGCGGATCGATGTAGCTGAGTTCCCGGTTCTCGAAATGGTACCTTTTTACAATCGCATCGAATGACTGGTCATTCCGGTTGAAGTTCCTTTTCATCGTCTCATACAAGACGATTTTGCCGGCCAGGTATTCGGTCTTGTTGATCCGGGTGAAATATTCGAAATCATTGCTGTAACGGATCTGTTCCGGCTTCACCAGCAGCGTCAACACCGGAGAGGCCAGCAGGATGACCCCGAACAACGTCAGCAACCCGCCCGGTGCCCTTGATTTCCGGACCAGGAAGTAAAGGGTCAGCGGAACTGCGATCACGAGCAGGAATGCCATCAGGGTGCCCACGTCGATCCGGGTGGAACTCACCACGATCCGGAGGATCTCCTGCGGGGTAAAGTAAAAGATCACCTGGTCGAGGGGCACGAGCGTCACCGTGTAATATTTTACCAGTGAAAGGCTGAGCAGGGCGAACAACAGGAATAATCCGAAGAACAGGGCGGAAGCAGCTTTTTGGCTCAGCCATCCGGCCAGGAAGAACGGGATCAGCAGGATCAGGGCAAACGACAAGAACACCAGGTTATCCAGCAGGTATCCGGATAATTCCATGATCCAGGTATCGGAGGGAACCGCATGCAGGTATTTCAGGCTGAGGAATTCCGCCAGCCTGATCAGCAGCAAGGCGGGCAGAAAGGCGAGAACAAGATGCAGGTAGCGGTTCAGCAGGTCTCCGGCTGTTTTTTTCATAACTTCAGGTTCACTCAACGGTAACTTCGAAGATCTTTCCTTTTATATCCTTCCCGGGGAACGGGATATTCCCCTGGTCATAAGGAGAGCCGATCCACCAGCGGGTGTTGTGGAATTCCTGGGAAATGATCAGCAGCATCTGGTTGTTCGCGATGGAGGTGATGGTGGAATTCACATATCCGACCACCCGCATCCGGTCCGGTGACGGTCCTACCCGCCAGATGATCTCTTCCGGCCTCCAGTCGATCTGGAAATAATAATACTCTGACCCAAAAAGCTCGTCGTCGGGTTCGGGGGTCTTTTCCGTAATGGCCCGGTATCCTTTATCCCAGCGGTGCGCCCAGAAGGTTTGTCCCTGGTACTGGATCGTATTGCAGCCATCATTGAAATTAACCGGCTCCCAGCAGGCCATATCCCAGTTGGTGCAGGCGACCGTGATATTGCCATCGTCGGCGATAACTTCCTCAGGAAAAGGTACGTTCCAGTTGCTGAAGCAGGTTGCATCGGGAATACCGTGGTTATATGCCGGAGGAAGGATCCACACCGGGCAATAGGGAACGGTCTTCAGGATCTCGAAGTCGATCTCGGAATACCCGACCTGCCTGACCCGCTGATCCTGCTGACCCCCGTAATAATTGGCCATATATCCTTCCTTATTGCAATCTCTCCGGTAATTCCATGGGGACTGGTCCTGGGTGATCAGCCAGATGGCGTTGGTCAGTCCATTCCACAGTCCGTTCGGGTTCACCAGCTCGGTCAGCTTCGCCTTGACGGTCCATTTACCATAGGTAAGCCCATGGCGCGTGATCACCCCTACGTTCTGTTTCTCCCATTTCCCGAACGAGGTGCCCGGATTCCTGATCTCGATGGAGTGCGTGGCCGGATCGCTGGTGACCGTCTTGCACGGGAACCGGGTGGTGGACGGCGTGATGTTGATCAGCTCTTCCTTCCGGTAGAACTGCCGGTTCCAGTTATAATCCATCCGGGAATAATTATCTTTCAGGACATCCGCGATCACCGGTATATTGCCCAGTTTTGTCGTCGGGTCGATGTAATGAATGAACTGCTCGAAGCTGGCATTCCGGTATAGCGACGAATCCTGTCCGCAGGTCTTGCAGAAGTATTTTCCGTCCCGGTCGGCTTTAAAAAACTGGGTATTAACGTAGATCCCTGCACCCGGATCCGGCCGGGCCACTACTTTCAGCCTGACGGGCGATTCCAGGGCCAGCGTATGATCCAGCTTTTTCCCTTCCCCGAAAAAGAAATAAAACCAGGGATTGACAAAGGTCCCTTCATGCGGCAGGGTGAGATTCTGCATATAATCGGGCATCACCTTTTGGTCAAGGTTCTCCCGGGTGGTCACCACGAGCAGGAATTGGTATCTCCCCACCCGGGGATTCCGTTTCCATCGCGAGTTGACCGTGCCGTCGAAATAGCGCTTCTCGTTCCTCGGGTTCCCGGTGATACGGAATTTGTCGGTAACCCGGTGGAATTCGCCGTCGGCCGGTATCACCGGGGTTTCGGCAAAGGTCCGGCCGCTTTCTTCCCAGCTTCCGTAAAAGTTCTCCCAGGCATACGATCCCTGCCTGATCGAATCGCCCGGTTCCGTTTCGGGGAACTTATAGGATTCATTCTGGTAGAAGATCTTGTAGAAGAAGGCAGCCGGGGTTTTGCCGTCATTTTTAACGGAAAATCCGAATTCAAACTCTCCTCCTTCCACCTGGCGGACGGTGGGGATGATGAATCCGGTCGTTGCCGCATCCGTAAAATCCAGGTCGATCCCTTTCAGTGCAGCCTGCCTGCCCGTCATCCGGCCGGCAGTATCCCGGTCCCAGTTTTCGAGGGGGTTGAAGTCCCTGACCGAAAAAAGGCCTGAGGACTTTTCAGGTGGGGCCGCCACGGGCCTGCAACCGAAGCATACTAACAGGAACAGCCAGGTACTGTATAAAAGGGCCTTCATGGAGCGATCGAACCGGTCGGCGGGAGTGTGCATGCTTCGGCTATTTTGAGTTAGCAGGATAGGAGTAGAACTGAAGGGTGTTGGGCAGCAGTCCATAGTCTTCAAATTCGAGGCACGATCCGTTGGCGGGGTCTCTTTTTCTGCAATTCCGTCCGATGACCAGGAAGCTTTTTTTCGACGGATCCAGGAAATTGCCGGGCACGATCTTTAAAATCTCAAAGTATTTCGGATTCCGGTCTTTCTCATATCCCCGGAAATCCATAACGTTGAGGGTCTGGAAGGTAGTATCGTTGAAACGGATCTCCTTCAGATCGAACCTCCATTCGCGGTCATACCGGAAGATCCTCTGGATTCCCCGGACTTCGAATCTCCCGGTAAAGAACTCGTCCTCCGGGCGAAGCGTATCGAGCCCGATGGTCTTACCGTAACTAAGCTGTCTCTCCGGGAAAACGGGAATAAAATTTCCCCCTTCAAACCTGAACAGCGAATATACGGCAGCACCCGATCTTTTATTCCTGGCGACGGCCAGCAGCATATCTTTCTGCCAGGGAGGAAGGAATATTCCCGGGGTGATTTTTACAACAAACTCTTCAGGGTTCCAGGGCCCTTCAGGCATCTTCCCTTCCTGCGATCGCACGGATACCGGACCGGAACTTCCTGCTTCAAACCGGAGTAATCGGTAAGCGCCGGACGGGTCGATCGACAGGATCTCGTCGCATTTATTTCCGTCAAAGTCGGCGGTCACCCGAAGAGCGGGTTTCCCGTCGGTAGTCAGGATCCCCGGGTCAGCGGATCTCCACAGAACCTTAAGGTCGGCGGTCAGCGTTCCCCTGGAACAGGGAGCAGTGATCCGGTCGAAACCGGCAAGTATGGTTTCCCGGTCCCGGACGATAAGAAGCTGGCATCCCCGTCCGGGCAGGAAGGATCCGCATAGAATCTTTGCATCCCGGAACCATCCGTCCGCAGCGTCTGCCGGGTTAACCGCCACTTTTTTAAAACCTCCGTCGGCACTGCAATATAGGTAGGCGGCAGGGTGCCCCTGGGGATCGATGACAAAAATATCTTCGGGGGTTTCTTCCGTGCCGAAAAAATGGCCGGAAAAGATCTGATCATAAGGGCCGATATTTCCTTCCTGTTCCTCCCGGTTCCGGATCAGCCAGGGTGAATCATCATTATGGATCTCGTCCTTTTCAAGATATACGAATGGGAACGGTGGCCGGTTGAACCGAGGGACGAAAGGGGTTCCCCGGGTCATATCGACCAGGACGGAATCTCCTGTCCTCGCATGCTGGGAACCAAAGACAATATAATAGTCATCGATCAGGATGTCCGTATTGCTGTTATTCCAGAAATAGATCAGGATCCTGGAATCAGGTTTGAAGGTGATATCGGAAAGATCGAAATACCCGCTGATCTTGAACCATTTTCCCCTGACCACCCGGTCGCCGGATACATGGATGCCTTTCCAGCAAAGGTTGGCCCCGACCGCATTATTTGCCGAGAATACGAAGGATCCGTTAACTTCATTCTTCCCCGGGAAAACATAGACCCAGGCGCTCATGCCGACCGCTGTCAGATTCCCGGGGCCGATCTCCCTGACGGTCCTTTCTACGGAAGCGCTGTAACTGTTCTTCCCGAATGCCTTGGTGGAATATTTACCTGTATGGGCGATCCCTTCATAGAAATCAGAAGAGTTTCCACGCTGGGGTCCGGACTCGAAATCAAAGTAAAGCGCGTTGGGAGCGGGAAGAACCCGCCTGCCGGTAGTGTCGCTTTCTATCCGCCGGTTGCCGGCTACCTTCCACAACTTATTAACCGGGAAGAACCTGAAAAAAAACAGGATGGCAATGACCAGTATGACCAGTGTGGCACCCGCCAGGAGGAGTCCTTTTTTTGTGAGCTTCATGCAGTCGTGTTACCGTATTCGTACAAGGCGGCAGATAGTTGTGAAATGATCAGTCTGTAAGTGCCCATAATAAATTCCGGCAGGCAGCTCTGATCCGTTTTCATCCTTCCCGTCCCATAGTATGCCGTGTAAACCCTCTTCCTGGTTTTTAATTTGATAGGTTCTAACCCTGATTCCCGCGGTGCTATATATTTCGAGGACAACCTCCGAAGGCCTGTCGAGATAATAATCGAACCGGGTAGTGCTCATGAACGGGTTGGGGCAGGCCCGGAACATGGACCGGTCATCCGGATGCTCGCGCCATCCGATGGTAGTGGAATCCAGGACATGCAGTACGACCGGCAGGATGATCCTATTATTGTTATCATCCCTGGCGATCAGGTCGCAGGAGTAGGAATTTACGGGAAGGCCGGTCGTACTGAAATGAAGCCCGACCTTTCGGGTTTGCCCGGTGGCCAGGGTGCCGGTGGCGTTCTGGAGGGTCAGCCAGGTATTGGGTAGTCCGTAGTTGACCAGGTGGTCGAACCCGCTGGTCGAATGCACCGGTGCGCCATTGCTGTCACCCCGGATGGAATAAACCAGGAAAAGGTCGCTGGTGAAGGATCCCTGTACGTTCCCTGAAACCACCGCAGTAGCCGTCTCCCCGGTCTTCACGACCCCTTCTCCGGAAGGAGTCTCTCCGTGCCAGTTCAGGCTGGCTCCGTTGCCTGTCGATCCCTGGAACACCAGGTCTCCTAAAGACCCTCCGGTAAAGTTGGTGGCGGAATTCACCCAGACCCCCGGCGTAAAATCCATTTTGACATGGTTGATGTTTTCGATATCCGGCCCGAGATGATGCAGGATAAAGGTCCAGGAATAATCCTGTCCCGGGATAAAGCCGTCCGACTGGCATTCAATATAGGAACCGGTCAGGTCGGCGGGCGCCAGTTTTTTCTTTTTGGCGGTGGTATCGAACACCACGGCGGAATAGTTCAGGAAATCTCCGCCGGCATTGGTGATAGCGAGGGAATCCCCGGCTTCCTGGCCCTGGTAAAGGAATTTTTCATACGCCTGCGGGGAAGCCTGGATCACCGGGAGCGCTCCTTCGAAGGCCGGGAAGGAAATAAAGTCGATCCAGGCGCAATCCGCCCCCGAACTAATTGCAAAGTCCTTATGATAGACCCATTTGA
>DATJQF010000142.1:0-46073 GCA_035505995.1 Bacteroidales bacterium | reverse complement strand
AGGAGGCGCTTTACAAAAGCATCTTCCTTTTCCGGAAACCTTACCTGCGGCTGGTCCTGATTGGCATAGCCGTCGGGATGTTCAACCAGCTCACCGGGATCAACGTGATCATGTATTATGCTCCCACGATCTTCCGGTCGGTGGGATTCACGGCCGAATCCGCGCTCTTCCAGACGGTGCTCATCGGGGCGACCAACCTGGTGTTCACCGTGATCGCCATGTCGGTGATCGACCGTGTGGGACGGAAGTTCCTGTTGCTATTAGGCTCCGTGCTGATGTCCGTCTTCCTGCTACTGTTTTCCATCTTCTATTTATCCGGTTTCCAGCAGAGCTATGTACTGCTGATCTGCCTGCTGGGGTTCATCGGCTCCTTTGCGGCGTCGCAGGGGGTGGTGATTTGGGTCCTCCTTTCGGAAATGTTCCCCAATACGATCCGGGCCAGGGCTTCCTCGATCGGTTCTTTCTCGCACTGGTTCTTCAATGCCGTGATCGGGTTCCTCTTCCCGGTCATTTCCGGCATGATCGGCACCGGCAAGGTGTTCCTGTTCTTCACGGCAGGGACGCTGATCAGCTTCTTCTTTTTCCGGAAATTCCTGATGGAAACAAAAGGGAAAACCCTGGAGGAAGTGGGGCGTACCGCCCTGGAATAAGGACCCCCTGCGTCACACGTCACGCGTCACGGCTTTCAAATCTTCGTCAGCAGGATCTTGTCCACGCGGTTCCCGTCCATGTCCGCGATCTCGAAATGATACCCGTGCCAGTCGAAGGAATCGCCGGTCCGGGGGATCACTTTCATTTCCTGGATCACAAACCCTCCGATGGAGTGGAAGGGAACGTTTGACGGGTCATAATCCTCGATCTCGAACTCATGGATGAACTCGAAGAAGGCCAGGCGGCCGTCGATCAGCCAGGAGTTCTCGCTGCGCCGGATGATCTCCGGCTCGTTGGCTTCCGGCATATCGCCGACCAGCCCGTCGAGGATATCGTTCAGGGTCACCATGCCTTCGATCGACCCGAACTCGTCCACCACAAAACCGGTGTGGATCTTCGATTCCCTGAATTTCTCCAGCACCTGGTAGGCCGTCTGGTTGTTGGGCAGCAGGTTCACCGGCCGGATATGGGACTTCAGTTCGAAATGCGGTTCCTTCAGCATCGTGATCAGCAGGTCCTTAGCGTAGACGATGCCGTGAATGTTATCGAGTTCCCCGCTGCAGACCGGGTAAACGGAGTGGGTCCCGCTGCTGAGCTTGGCAATGTTTTCTGCGTCCGGGTCCTCATCATCGAGCCAGATGATATCGTTCCGGTTGGTCATCAGGGCGCCGATCCGCTGGTCTCCCAGGTGGAAAACACGTTCCACAATATCCTGCTCGATCTCCTGTATGCTTCCCGTTTCCGTTCCTTCTTCCAGCAGCGCCTTGATCTCTTCTTCGGTCACCAGGGAGGTATCCTTTTTCCGGACATTAAAGATCTTTACGAGGAACTCGGTAGTAACGCTGAGCAGCCATACAAAAGGGTATGCGATCGTAGCCGCGATCAGGGTGGTTCGCGCCATTGCCATCGCGATCGCTTCCGGGTTCGTCAGGCCGATCCGCTTGGGAAGCAGCTCGCCGAACACGATCGTTACGAACGTGATCACCAGCACCACCACGACGATCGCCAGGTTGAAGTCAAGCGGGTAGGGGATGCCCCAGTGGTAAAACGTACCCGAAAGCGGGGCGGCAATGCTGTTGCTTCCGATGACCCCGACAATGACGGCGGTCAGGGTGACCACCACCTGGATCGTCGAGAGGAACCGGTTCGGGTTTTCCGAGAGCTCGCTGACCAGCCGCGCTTTCCGGTTGCCTTTCCGGATCAGTTCATCCAGCCTCGACTTCCGCGAGGAAACGATCGCCATTTCCGTCATGACGAATACCGCGTTCAGCAGGATCAGCCCGAGAATGATAAAAATCCTTGAAGCCAATATATATTCTTTAAAATGATTCTACAAAGGTAGGGATAAAGCGGGAATTTAATATAACCGGAGGGTCAAATCATCATAGTAGAGCCTGTCCTTGCCGGGGTTCCAGAAGTAAAAGGCGAATTGGCTGCTGTCGGCCTCCACCTTCGGGAGCTGGTAGAGGAAGGTAGCATTTTCCCAGGTATTTTTCTTTTTCAGGATGTTCTTCAGCGGTATGGATTGGTAGAAGATCCGCGTGTTTCCCTGCCCGATGGAAACCACCGCCTGGCAGTCATTCAGGGAGTCCTGCAGGAACCATCCGCTGCAGACCAGCATCCTGGATCTATTCTGCAGCAGGGCAGGAGAATTGATCTTATAGCTGAGCCCGAATTCCTCATCCGGTGCGAGGCACCCCGCGCAGGTCCCGGAATGCGCGTATAGTTCGGTAGGGTGCAGGATCGACCAGTGCGGATCGGTTACCGAATCGAAATCCAGGGTGGTTTCAAATACGGGCGACCGGTCATGGAGCCCGAAAAAGGTCAGCAGGTCCATTTCCTGTGGCTTCTGCGCCCGCCTGCAAACCATGATCCGTCCGTTATCCGCGATCTTATCCAGTTCCGCGGGGATCTCCGGGCAGGCCGACCAGATCTCCGGAAGAAAATAGTCCTGCTGAAAAACCGCCACATCGAAGTTCCACCCCATCGCTTTTTGAATATTCGTGCTGTCGGGAGACATCACCACGTACCCTTTCCGGTCCATCAGGATGAACGGGATATTCGGTGAACGGACATCCATCACCAGCACCCGGGCTTCTTTTCCGATACCCAGCGAATCCAGGAACTGATCCGCACCCCGGAAGTTCAGGATCGCCGCCTCGTTCCGGTCCCAGTACCCGGTAGCCCTCCGGTCGGATTCGATCAGCGAGGTCTTTTTGACCAGGAAAGCCCCGGCAAGGATCATCAGGACCAGGCAGGTAATCCGGAGATCTTTTCCCCTTATTTCGGGAAGCAACCGGAGCAGGAAGGCCACTACCAGCAGGACCGGAAGGAAGAAAGTGTCCAGGAAATAATAATCATGATCGGGGAATTGCTTCAGCATCAGGATCGCGAACACAAGCCCTCCGGCGAACAGCAGGGCGGTCAGCGGCAGGTAGGGTCGTTCCGCAAATGCTTCACCGGCGGTTTTCCGCTTTAGGAACAGGATCGCTCCGGCCAGGATCCCCAGGAACAACGCGTATTGATATTTTGAAAAATATTCCATGCCCCAGTTCCGGAGGGTTGCTTTTACAAGCTCGAGGATCTCATGCATGCTGCGGGGGGGCATGATGTGGTTCAGGAAATCGGAACCGTATTTCCGGGTGAGCCAGGAGTTATAAATGAACCAGGCGCCCAGCGCCAGGTAGGGCAGGGCCAGCGTCCAGAGCCGGAACGACGGAAGAAGATGCTTCCGGATAACATAATAACCTTCGAGCAGGGTCACTGCGATGAGCGGGACCATGAACGATATTCTGCTCAGGGCGGCCAGGGTAAGGAAGAGGAGCGACAGGTAAAGATCTCCCGATCGGTTCTTTTCCCTGCAGCGGAAATAAAAATAGATCCCGATCACGGCATTCGACAGCGAGGGCACCGTGGGGAGGAACCCTCCCTGGTAGTAGGCAAATACCGGGGAGGTCGCCGCGAGAAGGAGGAGGAACATGGTCTTCAGCGTATCGTTGCCGATCAGGAAAGAGAGCCTGGCCAGGAAAAACAGGCCGGCGAAGCTGTACAGCAGGATATACAGCCTGAAGATCCACGGGGCACGGCTACCGGTGACGGTCATTACCAATGCGGGAATATAATCATGGACCGGAAAATCGACGGCTGTGATGCTCTTGTCCGACGGCACTTTCCAGTCCCCGGGGAACTGGTGGTTCATCACATAGGTCTCGGGCCGGAAGAAATTCAGGTGGTTTCGTACAAAGCCCAGTGAAAGCGCGTACCGGTCCGATTGCGCCCAGGCATGAATGCGGGAGGGAAATTCATTCAGGGTCCCGGAGCTGAAATAAAACCCCGTACACAGGATAATGAGAAGAGGAGCGAGGATACGGTACCTGTTTTTCATGCTCACCAGTATCCGTCCCTTTCCTTGAAGTAAATGGCCTCCCCGGTGTCCCCGTTCTGCTTGTCTTTGATCATAACCCGGATCAGATCATAGAGCTTTCCCGTCATGGTCGGCGGCGCTACCTGAAGCAGGTAAGCGTTCAGGAAGCCGTCCCGGGCGGCATATTCCTGTACCCGCTGCACGCTGTTCACCTTGACCGGCCTCCCGTTGATTTCAACCAGGATATCGAGATTCTCCGGTTCGGGGGTGACCTCCCGCGGGTCGTCGGTTTGCTGCACCCGTGTCAGGCTGACCGGCCGGCAATAAATGGTATAGCCCGGCACGGATCCCTGGATCCGGAATACCGTCAATCCGTAGATCTCCAGCCGGTGGTACCGGATATCGATCTCAAGGTTCCCGGTGACCGGGATATTCCATGCCCAGAAACGCAGCCGCTGGTCTTCCGGGTTCAGGTTAGAGCCGGAAGGGTATTCCGATGCCTTGATGCAGGTCAGCGCCATATATTTCCCCTCGGCGGTGATAAGCTGGTATTTCCCGTCTGTACCGGTCAGGGCGCTGGCAGCCGTAGTGAAATCCGCCTTCTTTAGCTCCACCACCGCACTGTCGATAGGGTTGCCGCTGAAATCCGTAACCCTTCCGGAAAGTATATACCGCGGGGTATACGTCTGTGCAGATAACCTTCCGCCAAACGCACTCCAGATGATTACAAGGAGCAGGATTTTTTTTATCAAGTTAACGGGTGACAACCGGGATACTTGCTTTTTTCATATTTCAAAGATAATTTCATTTGGGCAGATCCCGGTGTCGGGAATAAGAAAATCCGTAATATTCGGCACATTACAGGCTTCCAAAATAAATAAAAGGGGCGGGTGTAAAATATTTTTATTATAGATTGTATGGAAATAATAATGTTTTTTTTATTATTGTGTCAAATATCGATCCATGGAAAAAGCAAAGAAGATCAAGAAACCCCACCTGGTGGTGAACGACTGGGAGACGACCTGGGAAAAGTACTGGCAGAAGGCCGGTGAAACGAATTTGGAGCTGCCGCCGGACGAGGATGACCCCTCGTCTTTTGACCGGCAATTCCTTACCGGGGTCCGGACCCCTGAAAAAGAGATGGAGCGGCTTAAGCGGATCAATGATGAGTTTGAGAATGGTTTTCAAAAGCTGTTCAAGGTGGGTCCTGCCGTGACGGTATTTGGATCGGCCCGCTTCCCGGAGGGGCATCCCTATTATGAGTTGACCCGGCAGGTGGGCAGGAAGCTGGCTGAAGCCGGGCTCGCGGTTTTCACCGGCGGAGGCCCCGGACTGATGGAAGCGGCCAACCGCGGGGCCTATGAGGCAGGCGGGAAAAGTTACGGACTGAATATCATCCTTCCCCAGGAACAACGCCCGAATCCCTTTGTAACGGAAAACATCACTTTCAACTACTTCTTTGTCCGGAAAGTGATGCTCATCAAATATTCCTGTGCCTTCGTGATCATGCCCGGCGGCATAGGCACGCTGGATGAGCTGTATGAGGCCGCCACCCTGATCCAGTGCGGAAAAATAGGTCCCTTCCCGATCATCCTGATGGATAAGAAATTCTGGAAGAATGTAGCCATGCTGACCCGGAACCAGGTGACCCGGGGAGCCGTCGGCAGGGAGGAGATCGGATTCGCCCGCCGGGTGGACAAGCCGAAAGAAGCCCTGGCTATCATCCTGAAAAGCATTCCCTCCTCGGTCCGGCAGATGCTGAACCGGTAAAACTTTCCTTTTTATATCTTTACAGCATGGATCATGCTGGATGGAGAATCTTGCTGGACGGATATCCCTGGTTCCGGGGGGAAGGTCATTACCCTATCCGTGCCTATTCGGAATTCATGCCGCCTGTCAGGACCGGCCTCAACCCCTATGACGGGAGCATCTATCCCTGGATCTTCCGGCCGGATGATCCTTACGGATGGCAGGTATGGGAAATTGAAGAGGAATACCAGCTGAAGCCCGGCCTGGAAAAGATCGGAAAGCAGGTGCTGGAACATATCAGGATGCTGGGGGAAGGGACCATGCCGGCTTCCCTTATAGGACACCAGCATAGCAAGCTGGCGAATAATATTTACTGGTCGGAGGAGCTGGCCGCCTGCCAGGGAAAACTGAAGCAGGAGAAGTACATTATCATCATGCCTTTCTCCCTCTCGAAAACCAAGGATGACAAGGGACGGATCTGCTGGACCTTCTTCGGGGCGAGCGAGCAGGGGCCTGAAAAAGCCTTCTGGAAATCTTTCTATGAATCCCCTGGGAAAGAGATGCCGGAGCCGGCGTTCGTGAACTTTTTCAAATGGGTCTTCCGGGAGGCCTACGGCATCGACCTGAAAAACCGGGACCATCTGATCAGCCTGGGATTCAGGATCCTCCCTTCCGGGGACAATTTCCCGTTCCGGTACTGGAAGGTTGAGGATCTTCCCTCCTGGACGAAAAATTACCTCATCGACGATGCCCGGGATCCGGAAGAAGTGAAATATCTCCTGACCTTCCGGCCCTTCGACAAACTGCCGGCCCGGCTGAGAGAAAAGTATGCGTCCGGCCGGCTGCAACTGATCCCTTTTCCGGGAAACCTGGTGATGTGGGGGTTCGGGGAATATATCCGGTTGCAGGAGAATCTCCCGAACGCTATTCAGATTCCCATGCTCCGGCTGGTGAAGAGGGAGGAAGGCTTCAACGGGCTGCGGGTGCCCCAATCGGGTTGGGTGTACCAGCCGGGGGTCAAGGGGGAGAAAGCGAAGATACTGGAGGAGTACATTGTCGGAAACTACATCCGGACCAGCCGGTGGGACAAATTCCACCGCCATGAGGACGGCTTGCTGAAAAGCACCCGGATCGATCCGGTCATGGAAACGCTCTTCAGCACGAATCTGAAAACCCTTGACCTGTATAGCAAGCCGATGGCGAAGAACAGCCAGATCTTCACCGAAGAGATCGAGTTGCTCCTGGACGGTCCGCATGCCGACCGCCGACAGCTGGGAGAAGCTGCATTGAAGATCGTGGGAGGGGGAAATTTCCGCTACCGCTTCTATTTTCCGCCGATGCTGGCCGGGATCCACGAGGTCGTCTGGCACCGGCCCCTGGTCGCCTGCCTGTCGAGGAAGTCGGGGGAGCCGGTGATCTCCACCGACCTGATCAAAGGATATATGACAGGAATCCATGCAGGTCGGCCGGATCCGGAGCACCCGGTCGAGCTCTGGCCGAGGTTCCGGGACCGCGAGCTGTATCAGTCGATCCTGAAGGATTTCGACCCGGTGCATGATCATTACCTGCACCAGACTTCCCTCAACCTGATGGCTATTCTGGATGCCATGGAATTGCTGGGTGAGACGAAGCTGACCCGTGAAATGGCCAGGGATCTGGTGAGGATCCCCAGGAACCAGAGCCTTGATGAGTGGCTGGCCGGTTTGCCGGAACGTGCACTGGATCCGGCAAAGGCAAAAAAAATTACCCGGTCGGTGGAATCGGTCCTGCTCCCGGCCGCAGTGACCGTGGATACCCGGAACATGACCTTCAGCCATACTGCCAGCCGGGAATATGAAGAAGCCTACTGGAACCAGATAAAGTTCCTCGCCCATGGGGAATACATCCATAAGGACAATGCGGATATCACCCAGGATAACGCCACCCTGGGCATGATCGGTCATTCGCAACGGGATCTTCACCGGATGGGCGACTGGATCCTGGAAAGGTACCGGCAGATCATCACGGAGAAAGGGATGGAAGGAAAGGCGGAATGGGGTGAATTGCCGTTCCGGTGGGAAACCGATTTCGAATTCGTGCATTACGGGGGATGGAAAGCCAACCAGGAAGGACAGGAATACGAACGGAACCTGCTGGTCGTCATCCCGGGAAAGAACCGCCGCGAAGCCGTCGTGATGGCCGACCATTATGACACGGCCTATATGGCGGATATATTTTACCCGGATGCGGGCGGCTCCGGTGCAAGGATCTCAGCCGCCGGCGCCGACGACAACCATTCCGCCACGGCAACCCTGCTGCTGGCAGCCCCCATTTTCCTGGAAATGTCAAAGAAAGGGATGCTGGAAAGGGACATCTGGCTGCTTCACCTTACCGGCGAAGAGTTCCCGGCGGACTGCATGGGATCCCGCGACTTTTGCCGGAAAGCCGTCGAGCGGACCCTGAAGCTCAGGAAGACGGACGGAAGTCTGACCGACCTGTCTGAGACCACGGTCACCGGGGTGCTGGTGATGGATATGATCGCTCATAACCGGGACAATGCCCGGGATGTCTTCCAGATCTCACCGGGGAAGACCAAGGCCTGTCTCGAGCTGGCCCGCCAGGCGCACCTTGCCTGCCATGCCTGGAATGCATGGGTCCCGCAGTGGAACGAGAGTCCCGACCGGAAGGATTGCCAGCGCGGACAACGGATCAAAGACCTTCGGCTGATGCCGCCCAAAGCGCTCTTCCTGAAAGTGGACGGGGAGATCCGGACCTGGGAGGATCCTCACAGCACGCTCTACAATACCGACGGGATGATCTTCGCGGATACCGGGATCCCTGTGATCCTCTTCATGGAAAACTATGATATCAGCCGCTCCGGCTACCATGATACCCACGATACCATGGAAAATATCGACCTGGATTACGGTTCGGCGGTTTCCGCCATCGCGATCGAGACGATCGCCCGGCTGGCTACTCTTGCTCTCTGACTTCCCGCAACCATACCAGGAAGAGGGTATAGCCCAGCGACAGCACCACGGCTCCTGTGAATAGTCCTGAAATGCCGGTGAAAAGAAATCCCCCGATCGCTCCCAGGAATACCACCAGCATCGGGGATTTGGAGCCTCTGCCCAGGAGGAGGGGTTTCAAAACATTGTCCAGGATCGCAATGATGATGCACCAGACCATCAAAAGCACTGCAGTCAGGGTGCTCGCCTTGATGAACATGTAGATGACTACCCCGATGAGCACAGGAGTGATGCCGACCTGGATGATGCAGAGAAATAGCCCGATCAATGCCCAGAGACCGGCTGCCGGAACCCCTGCCACGAGGAAGCCTATTCCTGCCAGGGTGGACTGGATCACCGCTACGCCGAGAATACCCCTGGCCACGCTCCGGGTGGTCTTGATCGAGGCGTTAAGAAGTTCAGAGCCCTTTTTATCTCCCAGTTTCTCCGCAAGCTGAAATGCAAAATCTCCTCCCTTTTCCGAATAGGCAAGGAAAAACCCGGAAACGATGATGGAAGCGAAGAACTGAAGAAAGCCCAGCCCGGCGCCTTTGGCTGCCGAAAGGAAGCCCATCAGGAAATTAGTGATCACATCCTTGTATTCGATGACCACGGCCTGGATGTTGGTATACGCGGAATTCCAGAGGTTGTAAAAACTCATCCCGATCAGCGGCCAGGATTTTACCGATTCGGAAGGCGGCGGGATCGCCGATTCTTTCCCTTCCAGGATGTTCTTCAGGTAGGAGATCCCGTTGTATAACGTATCCCCGAACAAATAGATAGGAACCAGGAAAACGGCTAAAACCGCGACTGTGACCAGCGTCGCCGCCAGACCTCCCCGGTTCCACAGCTTCGACTTCAGCCACCGGTAGAGGGGAAAAACAGAAACGGAAATGATCAGGGACCAGATGAAAATGGTAACGAAAGGCTCCAGGATCCTGAAGCACCAGATCAGGAGGAAAGCAATCACCCCGATCTTGATGATCGTGTCGAGAGTCTTCTCAACCAATGTCTTTTCTTTTTCCATGGGAAGATGTTTTGCGGACCAATATGATTTATTTACGCATAAAGATAAGAAATAAAGTATGCCGGAAAGGTAATAAGTCCCGTGCCCCGGTCTCCGGTCACCTGTTCACCTATACTAAACCCTTCTTATTTCAGTTATATACTATTCAACCCAATTTTCGTACATTTGCACTCCAAAATTTTCCAGGTATGAACATGGATCCCGAAAAATTCCAGGGGGAAGGTCTTACGTACGATGACGTCCTCCTCATACCGGCCTATTCGGAGGTCCTCCCGCGCGAGGTGGACGTTTCCTCATTCCTGACCAAGCGGATCCGGATCAATATTCCCATCGTGACGGCCGCCATGGATACGGTCACCGAATCCACGATGGCAATTGCCATCGCCCAGGAGGGAGGCATCGGGGTGCTTCACAAGAACATGTCGATCGAGGAGCAGGCCATACAGGTCCGGAAAGTTAAGCGGGCCGAGAACGGCATGATCCTCGACCCGGTGACGATCAACCGCCACCAGCTGGTGGGCGACGCGCTGGGGCTGATGAAAGAATACAATATCGGGGGGATCCCCGTGACCGACGACCGGAACAAGCTGGTCGGGATCGTGACCAACCGCGACCTTCGCTTTGAAAGGGATCTGACCCGCCCCATCAGCGAGATCATGACCCGGAAGGTCATCACGACCACCGAATTCACCGATTTCGCCAAAGCGGAAGAGATCCTGCAGCAGTATAAGATCGAAAAGCTGCCGGTGGTGGATAAGAATAACAAGCTGGTCGGACTGATCACCTATAAGGATATCATCAAGATCAAGGAACGCCCCAATGCCTGCAAGGACAGCCGCGGACGGCTGAGGGTAGCCGGAGCACTGGGCGTGGCTTCCGATACGATGGACCGGGCAGCAGCCCTGGTGCGGGAAGATGTGGATGCCGTGATCATCGATACGGCGCACGGACACACCAAGGGAGTGATGGATATGGCCAAGCGGGTCCGGAAGCATTTCCCGGAGATCAACCTGATCGTCGGGAACATCGGCACCGCGGAAGCGGCCCGGGACCTGGCCAAACTGGGCGTGGATGCCGTAAAGGTGGGCATCGGCCCGGGATCGATCTGCACGACCCGCGTCGTGGCAGGCATCGGGATCCCGCAGCTGTCCGCCATTTATGAAGTGACCCGGGCACTGAAGGGAACCGGGATCCCCGCCATTGCCGACGGCGGCATCCGGTATACCGGAGATATAGTCAAAGCACTGGCGGCAGGAGCCCATTCGATCATGGCCGGCAGCCTCTTTGCCGGGGTGGATGAATCACCCGGGGAAACCATCATTTTCGAGGGGAGGAAATTCAAGACTTACCGGGGCATGGGTTCCATCGAAGCCATGCAGAAAGGATCCAAAGACCGCTATTTCCAGGATATGGAGGACGATATCGCCAAGCTGGTGCCGGAAGGGATCGTCGGCAGGGTTCCCTATAAAGGCTCCCTCTCCGAAGTGATCTACCAGATGGTCGGCGGGCTCCGTTCCGGGATGGGATATACCGGTTCGAGGACGATCGATGACCTTCAGAAAGCGAAATTCCTCAAGATCACGTCGGCCGGAGTGGTGGAAAGCCATCCGCACGACATCACCATCACCCATGAAGCTCCTAACTATAGCCGATAAACCAGTTTCAATAAAACCATTGTCCAATAAAATACTGAACCAAATGAGAAAGTTGTGGGTACTCGCTTTGACTTTTCTGATGGTAGC
This sequence comes from Bacteroidales bacterium, assembly GCA_035505995.1. Classification (GTDB taxonomy): domain Bacteria; phylum Bacteroidota; class Bacteroidia; order Bacteroidales; family FEN-979; genus DATJQF01. The sequence goes on along the minus strand of DATJQF010000142.1, from coordinate 34,553 downwards.
CGGTATGACCTTTACCGCCGGCTCGCAATCCCAGGTGAAGGATACGGATGTCCTGCTCACGATTGCCGGGCACAAGATCACCGTAGGGGAATTCATGACCATTTACCAGAAGAACAACCCGAAAGGAGAAGCCATCGACCGTAAGAACCTGGAGGAATACCTGGAACTGTATATCAATTTCAAGCTGAAAGTAAAGGAAGCCGAAGACCTCGGGCTGGATACCCTTACTTCCTTTACCACCGAATTGAAGGGCTACCGCGACCAGCTTGCGAAACCCTACTTTACGGACGAGGCCACCATCGACCGGCTGGTAAAAGAGGCCTATGACCGGATGCAGTACGATATCCGCGCCAGCCACATTTTTGTACGGGTAAAGCCGGATGCCTCGCCGGAAGATACGTTAGCAGCCCTGAATAAAATTGCCAAGATCCGGGAACGGCTGATGAACGGCGAGCCGTTTGACAAACTGGCCAGCGAGCTCTCCGAGGATCCGTCGGCACATGACCGCCCGGGCATGAAAGGCAGGCCGGGGATGAAAGGGAACCACGGCGACCTTGGATATTTCACGGTATTTGACATGGTGTACCCCTTCGAAACCGCCGCCTATTCCCTGGCGGTCGGGGAGATCTCACAACCGGTCAGGACCGACTTTGGCTACCACCTGATCAAGGTGACCGACCGGAAAAATGCAATGGGAAAAGTTACGGTCGCCCATCTTTTCATGGCCGTGCAGGACGACAGCACCGGGATGAACTGGGAGCGGGTGAAGCAACGGATCGATTCGGTGTACCGGAAATTACAGATGGGGGCCAAATGGGAGGACATGGTAAAGCAATATTCCGACGACAAAGGTAGCGCGGCCAAAGGGGGCGTGCTGCCGGAATACGGGGTGAACCGCCTGGTGCCGGAATTCATCCAGCCGATCTACAGCCTGGTGAATAAAGGGGATTATACGGAACCGGTGCGTACTCCGTACGGCTGGCATATCATCCGCCTGGTGGACCGGAAAGTGCCCGGTTCGTTCGACGATGAAAAAGCCAACCTCAAACAGAAAGTGCTGAAGGACGGAAGAGCCAACCTGGCCAAGGAGGCAGTCCTGGAAAACATTAAAAAGGATTACGGATTTACCGAATATCCGGAAGCGAAACAGGAATTTTATAACGTCGTGACCGACAGCATCTTTACCGGGAAATGGGATCCGGGACTGGCCAGCGGCATGACCAAACCCCTGTTCAAGATCGGGAACATGACCTTCTTCCAGCAGGATTTCACCGCGTACCTGACCAAGCAGCAGAAAAAGAAAGACAAGGTGAATCTCCGGTACTTCGTTGATAAAAGCTACCAGGACTTTGTCGATGAAACCCTGATCCGGTGGGAGAATGTCCACCTCGAAAAGAAATATCCCGATTTCAAGAACCTGATGAATGAATACCGGGACGGCATCCTCCTGTTCGACCTGACCGACCAGAAAGTGTGGTCCAAAGCCGTCAAGGACACGACGGGACTGAAGGAGTTCTATGAGAAGAACAAGAATAATTACATGTGGGATACCCGGGTGGAAGCATCGATCTTCAAGCTGAAAAACCCCAAGCTGTCCCAGAAGGTGCGGAACTTCATCAAGGATGGACTCGCGGAAGAAAGCATCCTGAAGGAGGTGAACAGCGATACCTTGAAGGTCCTTTCCTTTGAATCGGGGAAATATTCCCGGAAGGACAACAAATATATTGACGCCGTCACCTGGGTCCCCGGCATTGCCGCGGATATCAAGGCGGACAGCGGGACCGTGGTGATCATCAATATCAAGAAGGTGCTCAAGCCGGAACCCAAGACCCTGAATGAAGCCCGCGGACTGATCACCGCCGATTACCAGAACTACCTGGAAAAACTGTGGATCCAGGATCTCCGGCAGAAATATCCGGTGGTGGTGAACCAGGATGTCCTGGCTAAAATCAAATAACCCGGTTTGAAAAAGCTGATCCTTCTTTCACTGGTCGTCCTTACCTCCTGCTCCGGTTTTTTTAAGAAACACAGCGAGAGAGTGGTGGCGAAAGTATTCGATGAGCCGCTCTATGAATCCGATCTCAGCGGGATCGTTCCCCGCGGGACCTCCTCCAGGGACAGCCTGATCCTGGTGAAAAACTATATCGACAGCTGGGTGCGCCAGAAACTGATCGTGCACCAGGCGGAAAAGAACCTTTCCCCGGAACAGATGGACTTTACCCAGCAGCTGGAGAATTACCGGAACTCCCTGATCATTTATGAGTATGAGAACGCCCTGGTGAAGCAGAAGCTGGACACGGTGGTGACGGATGAGGAGATCAGCAGCTACTATGACGCAAACCAGAAAAATTTCCTGCTCAAGGATAATATCGTCCAGTTCCAGTATGTGAAGCTTCCGCTGAAATACCGGAACAAAGAGCGCTTCCGCAAGCTGCTGCTCTCGGACGATCCCGGCGACCGGTCGCTGCTCTCCGACCTGTGCGGGAAAGATGCGGCCGACTATTTCCTGGATGACCAGAACTGGATACTGTTCAACGACCTGCTCAAGCAGATCCCGATCAAGATGTATAACCAGGAGGAGTTCCTGAAAAACCACCGGGAGGTGGAATACCAGGACTCCCTCTATACCTACCTGGTCCGCTTCAGGGACTTCCGGATCAAGGATAACGTATCCCCGCTGAACATGGAGGCGGGCCATATCCGGGAGATCATCCTGAATAAAAGAAAAATGGACCTGATCAGCAAAATGCATGAGGACGTTTACCAGGAAGCCCTGAAGAACAATAAATTTACGGTCTATTGAGTTTTATTCCCGTGTCAACAATGAAATCCTTCCTTTTATCGGTACTCCTCCTGATCCCGGCGTTGATCTTTCCCTCCGGAACCCATGCGCAGAAAGCCGACTCGGTCATCGACGGCGTGGTGGCGGTGGTGGGCGAGAACGTGATCCTGAAGTCGGACATTGAAAACCAGTACCTGCAGTACCGGATGGGGGGAAATATCCAGGGCAGCCCGCAATTCGTGAAATGCCGGATGCTTGAGAACATGCTCTTCCAGAAGCTGCTGCTCCACCAGGCGATCCTCGACAGCGCCAAGGTGACCGACGCACAGGTGGAAGCCCAGATGGACCAGAAGATGCGGTACTTCATCAGCCAGGTGGGCTCGGCCGACAAGCTGGAGGAATACTACCAGAAATCGATCCCGGAGATCAAGAATGAGCTCAGGGATATCATCCGGGAGCAGATGATGATCCAGATGACCCAGGAAAAACTGACCAAGGATGTGGTGATCACCCCTTCGGAAGTGAAGGCATTTTACAAAAAGATCCCCAAGGACAGCATCCCCGATATCAGCTCGGAGATCGAGATCGGTATGATCTCCAAGCAGCCGCTGATCGGGGACGCCGAAAAGGAAGAAGCCCGGAAGACCCTGGAGGGATTCAAAAAAAGGATCCAGAACGGGGACGACTTCGCCACCCTGGCCATCCTTTATTCGGAAGATCCCGGATCGGCCAAGCAGGGAGGGGAACTGGGCATGTTCAAGAGAGGGGAGATGCACCCGGAGTTCGAAGCGGCCGCCTTCCGCCTGAAACCGGGGGAAGTATCGGATATCGTGGAAACGGAAGACGGATACCATCTGATCCAGATGATCGAGCGGAGAGGGGATTATATCAATGTCCGGCACATCCTGATCCGGCCGAAAGTATCGCCCCTGAGCCTGGCAAAGGCTAAGACGCTCCTCGACAGCGTCGCTTCCCTGATAGAAGCGCACAAGATCACCTTTGAAGAGGCGGTCCAGAAATACTCCGACGACCCCAGCCGGAATAACGGGGGATTGATGATCAACCAGATGACCGGCACCAGCATGTTTGATGCGAAAGACCTCGACTCCAAGATCTTCTTTATCATCGACAAGCTGAAAGTCGGGGAGATCTCAGCGCCGGTACCTTATAAAAGCGAGCGGGGAAAAGACGAATACCGGATCTATTACCTGAAAAAGAGGACCATCCCCCACAAGGCCAACCTGGACGAGGATTACGCGAAAATTGAGGAATGGGCCCTGGACAAGAAAAAGAGCGATGTCCTGGATCAATGGATGGACCAGCGTTCCAAGCATACCTTTGTACAAATAAACACCAACTACGCTGGCTGTGAATTCCAGCGGAAATGGAAATTTGAAATCACTCCCTGATGATGAACTATACAACGGATGTAGAAGCACTGGATGGCCTGGTCAAAAAATACGATGACCTTCGGGCCGAGATCGGAAAAGTGATCGTGGGACAGGAAGAGGTGATCAAGAACCTGCTGATCTCCATCTTTTGTAAAGGGCATTGCCTGCTGGTGGGCGTTCCCGGACTGGCCAAGACCCTGATGGTGAATACCCTGTCGAAGGTGCTGGGACTGAAATACAGCCGGATCCAGTTCACCCCCGACCTGATGCCGTCCGATATCATCGGGACGGAGATCCTGGACGAGAACCGGAAATTCCGTTTCATCAAAGGGCCGGTTTTCGCTAACATCATCCTGGCGGACGAGATCAACCGGACCCCGCCGAAGACCCAGTCGGCCCTGCTGGAGGCCATGCAGGAGAAGGCGGTCACGGTGGCGGGGATATCTTACCGGCTCGAGGAGCCCTTCTTTGTCCTTGCCACCCAGAACCCGATCGAGCACGAAGGAACCTACCCGCTGCCGGAAGCACAGCTCGACCGGTTCATGTTCAATATCTGGCTCGATTATCCCGGTTTCGAGGAGGAAGTCACCATTGTGAAAAATACGACCTCGCGCCATTTGGCCACTCCCGGAGTCGTGCTCTCGGCCGAAGAGATCCTCTATTTCCAGGAGCTGATCCTCCGGATCCCGGTTCCCGATAACGTTTACCATTATGCGGTGAACCTGGTCTCCGCCACCCGGCCTCATACTGAGAAAGCGCATGACTGGGCTGAACAATATCTCACCTGGGGAGCCGGTCCGCGGGCATCCCAGTACCTGATCCTCGGCGCAAAGTGCCATGCTGCGCTCAGCGGCAAATACTCCCCGGATATTGAAGATGTAAAAGCCGTTTCAGCCTCTGTGCTCCGGCACCGCATCGTCAGGAATTACAAAGCGGAGGCCGAAGGGATCCGGGAAGAGGCGATCATCGGGAAGCTTTTATGATCTGACACTTCACCCTGAAAAGTGAAGTATTTCATCTTTCTGATCCCATTGCAAATATCGATTCCCGTAATTTTGGAATATATTCAAACGGCATGAAATACACAGCAACCTTCCGGAGTATAGCCGCTGCCCTGATCCTGGGAGCGGTGGGGTCATTCACCGCCTGTAATCCGGGAAGTTCAGGCAGTGGCGGGCAAAAGGGGGATGCCCTGAAAGGCAAGATCACGATCTCGGGAGCCTTTGCCCTCTATCCCATGACGGTCCGATGGGCCGAGGAATTTAAAAAGCTTCATCCCGGTGTAACGGTCAATATCTCGGCGGGAGGAGCCGGCAAGGGAATGGCGGATGCGCTGTCGAAGATGGTCGACCTGGGGATGTTCTCCAAGGAAGTCAGCCCGGAGGAGCGGGCCAAGGGCGCGTGGTATATTGCGGTGGCAAAAGATGCGGTGCTGCCGACGGTCAGCTCGGCCAACCCGGTGCTGAAAGATTTAAAGACTAAAGGCATGACCCGGGAACAATTCGCCGGCATCTTCCTCACCGGGACGATCAAGACCTGGGGACAGGCGGCCAGGGACCGGTCGCTGGAGGAGATCTCCGTGTTCACCCGCTCGGATGCCTGCGGGGCGGCGGAGATGTGGGCCAAATACCTGGATAAGACCAAAAAACAGGAGGACCTGGTGGGACTGGGGGTCAACGGCGATCCCGGGGTGGCGGATGCCGTCCGGAGAGATCCGGGCGGGATCGGGTTCAACAACCTCAATTTCGTTTACGATATGGAGAACCGCAAACCCTATCCCGGTATCGAGGTGGTTCCCATCGACCTGAACGGGAACGGCACTGTGGATCCGGAGGAGAATTTCTACGGGACCCTCGACCAGGTCGTGAATGCCATTCAAACCGGCAGGTATCCTTCGCCCCCGGCCCGCGATCTTTATTTTGTTTCGGCCGGAAAGCCGACCGACCGCACCGTGATCGCCTTCCTTCAATGGATACTGACCGACGGACAGAAATTCGTCCCCGAAGCGGGGTATGTCACCCTCTCCCCGGAAAAATTGCAGGCGGGGATGGAAAAACTTAAATGATCCCTCTCTATCTTTGCCGGTAAATAGTACAGGATGCACATATTTAACCGCACACAGCGGCATGCCGTGAATTCCACCTGGATGATCCTCAGCCTCATCCTGGTTGCATCCTTGCCTTTCCTCCTTTTCGCGGGACTTTACCTGAAATCCTTTACCCTCATTCATGACTTCCACCTGCCCGACCTTCTTTTTTCCAGGGAGTGGAAGCCGGGCAGCGGGAAATTCGGCTTTTACCCGTTCATTGTCGGCTCCGTATGGGTAACGCTTCTCGCGATCCTGATCTCCGCGCCGGTTTGCATCCTGACGGCCATCTATGTGACGCAATATACCCGGAGGACCCTGCTCCGTGTGATGCATCCCGCGATCGACATCCTGGCGGGGATCCCTTCCGTGGTGTACGGTCTCTGGGGGATCCTGGTGATCGTCCCTTTCATCGCCCGGTACCTCGGCCCGTTCTTCGGGGTGAAGACGATGGGGTACAGCATCCTGGCGGCCGCCTTCGTCCTCGCGATCATGATCATCCCTTTCATCCTGAATATCCTGATCGAGATATTCCGGACCATTCCCGACGAGCTGAAGGAGGCTTCGCTTTCGCTGGGAGCTACCCGCTGGCAGACCATCAAGCACGTCCTGGTCAAGAAAGCCTTGCCGGGCATCATTGCGGCGATCGGGTTCGGACTGGCGAGGGCTTTCGGGGAGACCATGGCGGTGCTGATGGTGGTGGGCAACATGGTGAAGCTCCCCAGGAGCGTCTTCGACCCGGGATACACGCTTCCGGCGCTGATCGCCAATAACTACGGGGAGATGCTGTCGATCCCCCGGTACGATTCGGCCCTGATGTTCGCCGCCCTGCTGCTGCTGGCCGTATCGCTCTTTTTCAACCTGGTCATGCATTTTTTCATCGCCCGCTATAATAAATTCTGAAAGGTGAAACGCGGAAGCAAAACGGAAGAATCGGTCTTTAAGGTCCTGATGGCGGGCGCCACCCTCTTCATCCTGGCGATCCTGGCGATCATCATCTACAGCATTTTTGAGAAAGGGCTGAAGGCGATCTCCTGGGAGATGCTGACCTCGATCCCCAAAGGCGGCTATTATTACGGCAAGGGAGGCGGGATCCTGAATGCGATCCTGGGCTCGCTCTGCCTGGCCTTCGGGGCCACCATCCTTGCCTTCCTCATCGGGCTGCCCGTGGCACTTTACATCAACGTGTTCCTGGTGCGGAGGAAAAAGATCGCCGCCTTCATCCGGTTCATCCTCGACCTGATCTGGGGGATCCCGTCGATCGTTTACGGCGCCTTCGGCTTTACGGTCATGATCTTCCTGGGGATCCAGACCTCCCTGCTGGCGGGGATCATCACCGTCACGCTGTTCATCCTGCCCATCATGATCCGTTCGATGGACGAGATCCTGCGCACGGTGCCGGTAGGACTGATGGAAGCTTCCTACTCGATCGGCTCGAATAAATCGGAGACTGCCTTCCGCATCATGACGCGCCAGGCCGTCTCGGGGATCATCACCGCCATCCTGCTGTCGTTCGGCAGGGCTATCGGGGATGCCGCTTCCGTACTTTTTACGGCCGGATATACCGACAACATACCCAATTCGCTGACAGAGCCGGTGGCTACGCTGCCGCTCTCCATCTTTTTCCAGCTTTCCTCGCCGGTGCAGGCCGTGCAGGAACGCGCCTATGCGTCGGCGCTGGTGCTGACGCTGATCATCCTGATCGTCAGTCTTTTTTCGCGGGGATTGGGGAAGCGGTACCATAAGACCAAAATAAATTTCTAACTTTCTGCTCCGGGCATGGACGACCATATCAAAATAGAGATCGGGAACCTGAATGTGACGGCAGGCAAGACGCGGATCCTGAAGGACATCAACCTCCGGATCCCGAAGAACAAGATCACGGTGATCCTGGGACCGTCAGGCTGCGGCAAGACCACCCTGCTGAAATGCCTTAACCGTCTCACCGACCTCTATCCCGAGCTGAAGGTTTCCGGCCGCGTCCTGATCGACGACCGCAATGTGCTGGAAGCCGGGGAGGACATCTACGAACTCCGCCAGCACATGGGGCTTCTTTCCCAGCGACCCTATCCGCTGCCCATGACGATCTATAACAATATTGCTTACGGGCTCAGGCTGAAAGGAGTCTCCAGGAGAAGGGAGCTCAACAAGCAGGTGGTCACCTATCTGCAGCAGGCCAAGCTCTGGGAGGAAGTGAAGGACCGGCTGCACGAGCCCGCTTCCCGCCTTTCCATCGGCCAGCAGCAGCGGTTGTGCCTGGCCCGGGGACTCGCCGTGAACCCGGAGATCATCCTCGCCGATGAGCCGACCTCCGCCCTCGACCCGATCTCCAGCCAGTCGATCGAGCAGAAATTCCTGGAGCTTAAGAATGATTATACCATCGTGGTCGTCACCCACATCCTGCGGCAGGCCCGCCGCATAGCCGATTACGTGGCCTTCATGTACCTGGGGGAGATCATCGAGCAGGGACCGGTGCACGAGGTCTTTGAGAATCCTAAAATGGAAAAGACAAAACTGTATCTCAGCGGTACCTTCAATTAAGCCTGGGATCCGGCTTGCCTGCCGAAGGCAGGGAGGCAGGATACAAGCAACCTGCAGCCTGTAACCCGTAGGTTCATCCGGTAAAGTTCTTCCCTTGCCAACTGTCCCTTCTCTCTAATTCTTCCCCGATCTTTCGAAGCACCTCATCGTATCTCAGCAATCCGAGGTTGTGCCCTTCGATGAACCGGGGAGGAACCTCGCCGGTGAATCTTTCGATGAGAAAGGCGGGGTTCAGCTTTTCAAGGAACCGGATGATGAAATCGATATATCCATCAAGGTCGAAAACATGAAAATCGCTCCGGTGCTCCCTGAATTCCTGCTCCATCCGGGTGCCCTTGATGATCTGTAACTGGTGGAACTTGACCGTATCGATCGCCAGGCGGGAGATCACCGCGGCGCTGTCCATCATCTCCTGCAGGGATTCGCCGGGAAGCCCGAAGATGAAATGCGCCCCGGTCCGGATACCCCGCTCGCGGGTTTTTTCCAGCATTTCCCGTGAGGTGGCGAAATCATGCCCCCGGTTGATCCGCTCCAGCGTCCGGTCATAGATGCTCTCGATGCCGTATTCCACCTGAATAAAATGGACACGTGCCAGTCCTGCCAGATAATCGAGCTTTTCCTCGTCCATGCAATCCGGCCGGGTCCCGATCACCAGCCCGGCCACGCCCGGGCAGGAGAGGGCTTCCGCAAACTTTTCCTTCAGCGCCGGAAGCTCTGCATACGTGTTGCTGAAGGGCTGGAAATAGACCAGGTAACGGCTGGCCCGGCGATAACGCACGGCATGGAACTCGATCCCTTCTTTTATCTGCCGGGTGATGGATTTCCGGGGATCGCAGTACGAGGGATTGAAAGCGGCATTGTCGCAATAGGTGCATCCGCCCCTGCCTTTGGTTCCGTCGCGGTTCGGACAGGTGAAACCTGCATTCACGGCAACCTTCTGGACCCTGCCGCCGAATTGCTGCCTGATAAAATCCGAAAAAGAGTTGTACCTGGAAGACATAGGTCATCCCTATATTAGATGCCGGATCCTCTGTTTAGGATCCGGGATGTCGTTTCCCGGATCCCGCAACAGGGTTTCCGCTACACGGATTCCGAGGTCCTTTCCAGCCTCTTCATCACCGAGAAGATGAAGCCGGCCGACAGCAGGCAGCAGACCACCAGCACCAGCCACAGTCCCCATAGCGGCAGGATCCCCCACAGCCAGGCTCCGACAAACAGCAGGAAGTTGCCGATCCCCGTGGCCGCAAACCAGAATCCCTGCATGGTTCCCTTGTATTTGGGCGGGGCGACCTTGGAAACGAAGGAGATCCCCATCGGGCTCAGGAACAGCTCGGCCACCGTGAGGATGAAATAGGTTACGATCAGGTAATACGGCGATACCAGCAGGTTGGCCGGTGCCACGTGCCCTCCCAGCTGCTTTGGACTGGGGATCCCGATCGAGGCGAAGATCAGGATGGTGAAGGCCACGGCAGTGATGAGCATTCCGATGCCGATCTTGCGCGGGGAGGACGGCTCCTTGCCTTTCTTGCCAAGCCAGCTGAACAGCCCGATCACCAGCGGGGTCAGCGCAACGATGAAGAACGGGTTGAAATGCTGGAATTTCTGCGGGGTGAAGGGATTGATGTCGTTGTAGCCCAGGTAACGGAATACGGCTATGACGGCAAATGCGATAAAGACGATCCCTCCGATGATCCGGGCGGTGGGTTTGCTGCTTTTCTTGACCAGGAAGATGAACCCGATCACGGAAAGGAAGATCGGCAGCAAGGCAAAGAGATCGAAAAATAAATTAGTGAACCGCCCTACGGTCGGCTGGGTGTAATCCCGGGCAAAGATCGTCATGCAAAGTCCGTTCTGCTGGAACGACATCCAGAAGAAGATCACCACGAAGAAGACCAGGAAGAGGGCGATCAGCCGCTCGCGGATCTGCTTTTGTGTAAGCTCCACCACCTGGCTCTTGTAAGCTTCGCTTCTGGCTTTCTGCTTTTCCGTAAGATCCGCCTGCTTGTAATGCTTCCGGAAGATCCAGAACACCAGCATGGAGATCAGCAGGCTGACGCAGGCCACGCTGAAAGCCCAGTGGTACGACCTTCCCAATGCATCGAGGTAGCTCGTGGAAAATTGCTGCAGGGTGCTCACCGTCACGGACGGATCCTGCGCCTGGGCGATGCCCAGGTAGGAGGACGGATCCTGGAGATTCCCTTTCAGCAGGTCGTTCGCCAGTGCCGGGATCCTCGCATCATAGGTATAATGATAGGTTTTCAGGATGCCGTTGCTCACCAGTTCGGCAGCCGTCGGGGCGAACATGGCCCCGATATTGATCCCCATGTAAAAGATGTTGAAGGCCCGGTCGCGGATGCTGCTGTATTTCGGGTCATCGTACAGGTTCCCGACCAGCGCCTGGAGGTTCCCTTTGAACAGCCCGGTCCCGATCACGATCACCGCCAGGGCGGCCACGATAAACCCGAATCCCGCGCCATGCCCCGAAGGAATGGAAAGCAACAGGTACCCGAGGAACATCACGATGATCCCGATGCTGATCGTCCTGCCGTACCCCAGCACCTTATCGGCCATCAGTCCGCCGACGAGAGGGAAGAAATACAGGAAGGCCATGAAAAGTCCGTAAACGAGTCCGAGCTGCGTGGAACTGATGCCGTATTTGGCCTGCAGGAAGAGGGTGAAGATGGCGATCATGGTGTAAAAACCGAACCGCTCGCCCATGTTGGTGAAAAAGGCGACATAAAGCCCTTTGGGATGTCCTTTGAACATAGCGTGATGATTGGTGAATGATGGGAAACTTGCTTTACAAAAATAAACATTTTTGGTACTTTCGAAAGGCGGAGAGAAAAAGAGCAGGAATACCTGATTGGAAATTATCTTCTTTTTGTAATAAAGACCGGCGCGAATCGTCTTAACACCCGTATATGGATCTGGAGGGTTTTAAAATAAAGGTCATACCGCTGAAGAACAAGCTCTACCGGCTGGCGCATCGCCTGCTGGAGGATGCAGAGGAAGCGAAGGATATCGTTCAGGAGGTTTTTATCCGGCTCTGGAACATGAGGGAGAAACTGGATGCCTACCGGAGCGTGGAAGCCCTGGCGGTTGTAACGACCCGGAACATGTGCCTCGACAAGCTGAAATCAAAGAAATACCATACTGATAAACTGGATAACCTGAAGACCGAAGTGGAGGAAGTGATGTTTGAAGAGAGAAAAGACCTTTCGGATATTATCAACAAGATCAACCTGATCATCAAGACCCTGCCCGAGCAGCAGCAGACCATCATCCAGCTCAGGGATATAGAAGGATACGACTTCGCGGAGATCGCGGAGATCCTGGATATGAATGAGAATGCCGTACGGGTCAGCCTTTCCCGGGCCAGGAAAAAGATCAGGGAGATCCTTATAAACGCCAAGATCTATGAATTTCAAAGAAATTGAGGAACTGCTCCGCAAATACTATGACGGGGCGACCAGCCTGGAAGAAGAAAACCTGCTGAGGGATTTCTTTCGTTCGGAGGAAGTGCCGCCTCACTTATCGGTGGAAGCGGAACTGTTCAGGGCGATGGACGGCAACCGCCGGGATGAGATTACCGATCCCGATTTCGAAAAGAACCTGCTGGCTGCCCTGGAAGGGCCGAAGGTGATCCCGGTGACCGCCGGCAGAACCCGCCTGTACCGGATCCTGGCGGTAGCCGCCGGCCTGCTGCTCCTGGGCGGGATATTTTTTACTTTCCGCCACGACATCCTCCGGCAGCCGGTTAAAGATACGTACACCGATCCCGCGAAAGCCTATGCCGAAACGGAAAAAGTCCTGACGCTCATTTCCTCCAACCTGAACCGGGGACTCGATAAAGTCGCCTACCTGTCGAAATTCTCGGACGGAATTACCGATATGCAAAAGATCTCGGCATTTTATAAATATCAATCAATCATTATTAACCCGGACGAATTTAACCGTTCCACCAAACACTGAATCCTATGAAAAAACTAGCATTGATCCTGATCCTTACCGTTTCGGTCGCCTGGCCGGCCTTCGTGTCTGCGCAAAGTCCCATCGACAAGGTCTTTGAGAAATATGCCGGACAGGAAGGCTTCACCTCTGTGAATATTTCAAAGGAAATGTTCCAGATGTTCGGCCAGATGCTGATGGATAAGAAAGATACCGACGCCATCGAGATGAAGAAAATGATGGACCAGCTTAACGGGCTGAAGCTTCTGACCTACACGGTCGATTCCACCCAGATGTCAAAGGCGGTCACGATCTATAACGAGTTCGCCGGACTATTCCCGGCTTCCGCGTACAAAGAGCTGATGACCGTAAATGAAGGAAGGGAAAATTATAAATTCCTCACCCGGCAGGATGGAGCCGGAAAGATCACCGAGCTGGTGATGCTGATGAAAGGCAAGCATGAAGTGATGGTGATCAGCATGACCGGTAATATCGATCTTTCCTCGATATCCAAGATCACGAAGGGGATGAACATCAAGGGTATGGAGAACCTGGATAAATTGAAGGAACACCCTAAAAACTAAGTTCTCCCGACGGGTTGCTTAGGATCCGGATGTGGCTGGGTGTCGCATCCGGATTTTTTTATACCCTGATCTTCAGCTGGATCTCAAGCTCCGATTTAGAATTCCCGTGGATCAGATCGGGTCCGGTGCCGATCACGCTCCGGTCCGTGTACCGGGTTTCCGCAAACCGGATCGTCGCTTCCAGGTTCCGGATGATTTTCACATGCACCATCAGCAGGCACCGGATCCCTTCCCCGTCGAGCGCAGGCACCGAGTACCCGTAAAGCACCTCCGGCTCATACGCATACATCCGCTCATCCCAGGAATCGGTGCTGAAGAGGGCATACCGGAACACCAGGGAAACCGGAAACCGGAGAGGCTTGTAAATAAAATCCTGGAACAGCAGGCACCCGTGCCTGACCGGCTGCATTTCATAGTGATCTTCCAGGAACTCGAACCGGCTTCTCAATAAAAGAGCCGGACTTACCTGCCAGTTCACCTGGAACCGGATGGACCACGACTTCAGGTTGATCCACCTTTTGACCGCAGTCTCACTCCCCGTAACATCCATTTGTTTCGCGGTCGACCGGAATTGTCCGTACAGGGTAAGGGTCCGGCCGGCAGTAAGGTCCCCTTCCGCCATCCACTCGCTTCCTTTTGAAGGGAACCCGGTCCGGTACTTCAGCCAGGGAAATGAAAATAGATCCGCGTATCCGCGGATCGTAAGGTTTTTGGCGGCCTGGACGGATGCCTTTACCAGGAAACCCCTCTCATTGCCGCTGGGAGTATTCCGTCCCGCCGCGCAGCTCAGCAGGTCCTGGTAATCGGAATGATAATCGCGGTACAGCAGGGAAACGGCGGAGCACGGATCGGGATGATACTGGATACCCGCCAGCCAGGCCCAACCCCCGTTCCTGCTTCTCCCGGCCTCCCCGAAAAGATAGAAGTTGCCGGCATGGAGGCGGAAATCGGCGCCGAGATTGAGATTCTCCCTCCCGGTGAGTGCATACCGTTTATAGGGTTCCGGATCAGGCATGAAAGTGGCGCTCCACCGGGTGTAAAACCCGGTCAGTCCGGCCGACAGGAAACGGTTTCGGTACTGAATGTTTCCGCCCGCAATGAACTCCCGGAGAGCATTCTTGGTAGCTATTTCCGAAGGAAGCCGGTGATAGCCGGTATTCAGGATCGTCGTGACGGCAGGATCCCCGGGACCGGAAGTGTCAACGGCGCTCAGCCTGGCATCCCTCCGGTGACCGGAGCAGAAGAGGGAAAGGTCGAAAGGGCCGAAGCGCATCCGGGTGGCCATGCCGCGGAGGTAAGAGGTTTCATTCGCCGTCAGGCAGGGGCGCACTCCTGCAGCAAACCGCATCAGGTCGGGGGAAGCGGCGGAAGCGCCGTACATGGCGCCGCTGCCCATCACCAGTCCCTGCCCGAAATCCGCACGAAAATTTCCCAGGATCAGTTCCCGGAGGAAACCGGTGTTCCGGAGCCGGAGATAACCGCTGTAATAGTCCATGCCATAGGGCTGGGCGCCCCGGAAAAATTGCTCCCCCGGATCCTTCTCCCCGCAGAAGCCGATAGCCAGCCGGTCGGCATACAGGTATTCGAGCCGGAATGAATATTTCTGAGGTCCGCCCGGGTACCCGGCATCCGGTTCCCTGACAAGTACGGAATCGGGAACCCCATACCCGGCTTGTTTCTGGAGGATCTGGCGGTATCCGGCCAGGAGCTGCAAATGGCCCTCCCGGAGGATATTCTTCAGTTTCAGCGGATGCGGGTCGGCACCGGGACCCGCTGTCAGGTAAGGCTGCAGCAATCTTACCGCAACCGAGTCGAATCCACCGATCGAACAAAGCTCATAAACGGAAAGAAAATCCCCGTAATTCAGCCGGTAATTCAGGATCGCTTCCGCCTGCCGGTCGGTGAGGAAGGGCACCTCCAGAAGATCTTCGAGGGTGGCGGCGTTCAGGTTCAGCGGACGATCACGCAGCCGGGACATCTGTTCGGTCCATTCCGGGTGATCGGATTCATCCCCGCTGGTCTCCGTCATCCGCTCCATGGCATTTTCCATCTGATCCGGGGTGATCACCTGCCCCTGCAGGCTCCCGGTGATCAGGATCCCTGCGATGTAAACCATCCGGAGCAATGTCTTTTGAAGGGAAAGCCTGCTTTTCATTTGAACAGGTATGCCAGGGAGAATTGCGGGGAATAGCCGAGATACAGGTGGTACGTGGATGCGATCTCGATCCTGAATTTACCGGGTTCGAGCCCGACCCCGAAGGAGAACTCCACCGGGTTGGTCATGACGCCGATCCTGAGGAAGGCCGGTTTTGCAAAATGATACTCGGCTCCGGCGCGAATGACCGGTTTCCGGGCGAGATCCTTCTCCGCTTCCACTGTCACCAGGAATTTTGAGGAGGGACGGTAGGCGAGCCCCAGCCGGATCACGACCGGCAGATGCTCGTCCTGGTACCGGTTCACCTTCACCGGCACCGGGTTTGAGAAATGGATGCCTACCGTCCATTGCTCGTCCGGGCGGTACTGGAACCCGATCTCGAACGAAACGAGGTTCCGGGTGCCGTAATCTTCCGCCAGGTGGATCCGCAGGTAATAAAGGTGCACCCCGGCGGCAAAATGCCTTCCGAAAGATCTTCCGAATGCGATACCCGTTTTCAGCTCGTTGTAAAGGGAGAACCCGAATTGCTGCAGGGTGAGTGCGAACGTTCCCCCGCGGAAAGGGAGCACCGCTCCCGCCGCCTTGTTCCCGAGCTCCTTGAGCAGGAAACGGTTCTCGTAGCCGACCCCGGCCGAAAAATGAGTTTGCCAGGCCAGCCCGGCCTGGTTGTTGAACCCCGACCAGTTATCCGTCAGCGCCACGGAGCAATACCCCATGGATGCAGCACCTGCCCCGATCACCCGGACCTCCCCGGCCGGCTTTGCCAGGATCGGGATCAGGGCAATAATTAAAAAAAGGATTATCCTCCCGCACATTTTCCGAATGTTTTGCATTAATCGGCTTTAAACAAAAAGGTGGAGGCATCCTGCGGAATTTTTTTTTCGTTGTATTTTTGAATACCCAAAACATCCGTGTATGAATGCTGTGATCCTTTCTTTTTTAAAAGAGCTTGAAAAAAACAACAACCGGGAATGGTTCCATGCCCATAAGGACCTGTATGATGAGGCAAGGAAGGAATTCGAGCTTTTTGTGGATTCCCTGATCCCGGGCATCGCAAAATTCGACGCAAGCGTCAAATTCATTGCGGCGAAAGACTGTATATTCAGGATCTTCCGCGATATCCGCTTTTCGAACGATAAAACGCCCTATAAGACCAACTTCGGGGCCTTCATCTCCAAAGGAGGCAGGAAAAGCCATGGCCCCGGCTATTATTTTCATATGCAGCCCGGGGAATTCTTCCTGTCGGGAGGGGTGTGGATGCCGGAAGCGGAGGTGATGAAGAAGATCCGCCAGGAGATCTATTACAATATTGCCGAATTCAAAAAGATCCTTAATAATAAAAGCTTTAAGGAATATTTCTCAGGTATCGATGACTGGGACCGCCAGAAGCTGGCTCCCAGGGAATATCCGAAGGATTTCCCGGATATCGGGCTGCTGAAGAACCGCAGCTTCACTATTTCCCATTCGATGACGGAGAAAACCCTGGCCCGCAAGGACCTTGCGCAGTACGCACTTAAAGTGTACAAGGCGATGTACCCTTACAACCAGTTCCTCACCCGGGCGGTGGAAGGGTAGGCGGTTTACTCGTAGTATCCGATGACCGTTTGCTTCCCGGTCACTTTCTGGTTCAGGGTAATGTCGAGGCGGGTATCCAGCGGAAGGAGCAGATCGACCCTCGACCCGAATTTGATGAATCCCAGTTCATCTCCCTGCTCGACCGGCTCCCCGACACGGGGATAAGTCACGATCCGGCGGGCGACGGCCCCGGCGATCTGCCGGACCAGGATCTCGGTCCCGTGCTCGGTCTTGATGACGGTGGTAGCCCGTTCATTTTCCAGCGAGGCTTTCGGGCTGAATGCCACCCCGTGCAATCCCGGATGGTAATAGAAATAATCGATCATGCCCGACACCGGGAACCAGTTGATATGAACGTTGCGGGCCGACATGAAAATCGAGATCTGCAGCCGCTCCGCTTTGAAATATTCCGGCTCGAAAGTCTTTTCGATGACCACGACCTTGCCGTCGGCGGGACAGATGATCTTTCCCCTGCCGCCGTTCAGCCCGCGCTGCGGGGACCGGAAGAAGCTGATGATGCAAAGCAGGAAGCCAAGCCCGGCCAGGTATAGACCGGCATGGAACCAGGTCTGTCCCCGAAGGATGAAATTAAAGGAAAGGAGGACGACCGCGATCAGGAGGATGACCAGCAGGATGGTTTTATATCCCTCCTTGTGAATTCTCATCAGCGGATGATTACAATTTGCGTGAACAGGAAATACAAATATACAAAAGGCGCGGAAAGGAAAAAGGTATCAAACCGGTCGAGGACGCCGCCGTGGCCCGGCAGGAGGTTCCCCGAATCCTTGATCCCCAGGCTTCGCTTGAAGAGGGATTCCGCCAGGTCGCCAAAGGTGCCGAACACGATCACCAGTCCGGTCAGCGCCAGCCAGTCAACCAGCCGGATCTCGCGGACCAGGAAATACAGCCCCACGGCCGCTGCCGATGCAACGATCACCCCGGCAATGGTACCTTCCCAGGTCTTTTTCGGGGAGATCCTTTCAAAGAAAGGATGCCGGCCGAATTGCTTGCCGTAGAGGTATGCCCCGGTATCATAGATCCAGGTGATCAGGAAATAGCCTGTCAGGTAAGCGGGAAAATGCAGGAAATGGACGGTATCCTTTGTATTCATCAGGTTCAGCAGTCCCAGGGGCAGTGCGATATAAAATATCCCGGTGAGGGTGATGCCGATATTGGTGACCGGGAACGGCTTCTTGCGGAAGACCTCGGCAATGATTGCCAGGAAGATCAGCAGCAAGGGGACCAGTATGGGGAGAAGAATGAAAGGGGAGGGCTCTCCGAACTTATCATCCGCCCATTGCATCAGCACCAGGCTGATATAAAGCAGGCAACCTCCCGTGATCCCGAAGATTTTTTGCGGAAAGGAATTTTCCGTTGTGAAAAGATTGTAAAATTCCCACAGGGCGGAAAAAGTGACCAGCAGGAAAAACGCCGCTACCAGCCAGTAGCTGAAAAACAAGGCGGCCAGCAGAACAAAGACCATGGAAAGGCCGGTGATGGTCCTCGCCCAGAAGTTGCTCATGATCGGTGGGGTCTGGTTAACATGATATTTTATTGAGGTGTATCCTCGATCAGGAAAACGTACAGCTCTTTGGGCCCATGGGCTCCCAGGACCAGTGTTTTTTCAATGTCGGCCGTGCGGCTGGGTCCGGTGATGATGGAAACCATCGAGGGAAAGTCCTCCGGGTATTTCTTCCGGATATTCTGAAGGGCCTGCTTCAGGTCGGGTACCAGTTGCGAGGTGAAGGCCACCACCAGGTGGATCTCCGGAAAGACATTGATCTTGCGCCCCGGCGACATGCGCGAGGAGACCATCACGCTTCCGTAGCGGGCGATCAGGTATTCGCAGCGGGTGATGCCCAGTAAAGCCCCGGTGATCTTAGCCGGATCGGTTTCGGCCGGGATCCCGGCTTTTTTCAGGAAATCCTGCAGCACGGGGTCGAGGCAAAAGAGCACCGGCCAGTCTTTTTCCAGGATGAAAGCCTGCAGGGTTGAGATAAATTCTTCCTCGTTATCGCAGTAAACGAATTTCCCGGACACTTTCAGGAGGTTTTCCGCAAAGGCGACATCCAGGGGTCCGGTGATTTCCGGGTAAACGGAAGAATCCTGATCGATGATGGGATAGGGGGCTTCCGTCTGCTCGATCAGGGCGTCCCGGATCTTTTTCAGCACTTTCTCACGGGAGGTACTCTCTTCCATCCTTAACTTTTTGCAGCGGGAGTTTCAGGATTTTCAACCACCGGCGGCAGGGCTTCCGGCTTCAGGCCGTCCACGGCTACTTCGCTTGGCCTTGGCTCCTCCCCGAAGGGACGCTTCCCGAAAACCTCCTCCAGATCCTCGCGGAAGATCACTTCCTTATCCAGCAGGAGGTTGGCCAGCCGTTCCAGTTTAGTCTTGTTCTCGCTGAGGATCTTCCTCGCCCGTTCGTAGGCGGTTTCCACCAGCTTGCTGATCTCGGTGTCGATCACTTCAGCGGTCTTCTCGCTGAACGGCTTCTGGAAGGAATACTCCGACTGACCGGTGGAGTCGTAATAGCTGATGTTGCCGATCTTCTTGTTGAGTCCGAAATAGACCACCATGGCATAGGCCTGCTTGGTCACTTTCTCCAGGTCGTTCAGGGCGCCGGTGGAAACTTTACCGAAGTTGATCTCTTCCGAGACCCTTCCTCCCAGGGCGGCCGTGATCTCGTCGAACATCTGGTCGAACGTGGTGATCTGCCTCTCTTCCGGAAGGTACCACGCCGCACCCAGGGCTTTCCCGCGGGGGACGATGGTCACCTTGACCAGCGGGTGGGCATATTCCAGCAGCCAGCTCACGGCGGCGTGACCGGCTTCGTGGAACGCGATAACCTTCTTCTCATGGGAAGAAATGATCTTGTTCCTTTTTTCCAGCCCCCCGATGATCCGGTCGATGGCATCCATGAAATCCTGCTTGTCGATCGAGGTCTTGTTCTTCCTCGCAGCGATCAGGGCTGATTCGTTACACACATTGGCAATATCGGCTCCCGAAAAGCCGGGCGTCTGCTTGGCCAGGAATTCGATATTCAGCGACGGGTCCAGCGTCAGAGGCTTCATGTGGACCTTGAAAATGGCTTTTCTTTCCTCCAGGTCCGGCAGCTCGACGTGGATCTGGCGGTCGAACCGTCCGGCCCGCATCAGCGCGCGGTCCAGGATGTCGGCCCGGTTCGTGGCGGCGAGGATGATCACCCCCGCGTTGGTCGCGAAGCCGTCCATCTCGGTCAGCAGCTGGTTCAGCGTATTCTCCCGTTCGTCGTTCGCCCCGGTGATGGGGTTGCGACCGCGGGCCCGGCCTACGGCGTCAATTTCATCGATGAAAATGATGCAGGGCGCTTTTTCCTTGGCCTGGCGGAACAGGTCCCTGACACGGGAAGCACCTACTCCCACGAACATTTCCACAAAGTCGGATCCGGAAATGGAAAAGAACGGAACCCGGGCTTCCCCGGCAACGGCCTTTGCCAGCAGGGTCTTCCCTGTTCCCGGAGGACCGACCAGGAGCGCCCCCTTCGGGATCTTGCCTCCCAGCTGGGTATATTTTACCGGGTTCTTCAGGAAATCCACGATCTCCATCACCTCCACCTTGGCTTCTTCCAGCCCGGCCACGTCATTGAAGGTGATCGAAACGCTGGTGTCCTTGTCGAACAGCTGCGCCTTCGATTTGCCGATATTGAAGATCTGCGCTCCGCCGCCCCCGCCCTTACTGACCATCCGCATCACAACAAACCAGATGATCACCAGGATGGCGATCGGGATCAGGTAGCCGAGGATGTCGCCGAATATGTCCTTGCGGGTATCAAAGGAGGGAGGATAGGGATACTGGTGCTTGAATTCCGCGATCTGCTGAGGAGTCTTGTTTTCCCGGGTCATCCTGGAAACGATGGTGTCGTAAGTGTCTTTCATCAGGCCTTTGAAGATCTCTTCCGACCCGATCTGGTAATAGAACTGGGGACCGTTGCCCGAAGAAACGATCGACTTTTTCGCGACATCCTTATAGGCCGTGTCCGTGGTCAGCTTGTCCTTCTTGATATAGATCTCCGCTTTCTCCTTGTTGATGATCACGATCTTATCCACGTCCTCCTTCACCAGCATATCATTCAGTTTCGGCCAGGAGATCTCCTTGACCGGACTGGTATAATTGAAATACTGGATCGCTATGAAGATCAGAGCGAGGATGCCATAGATCCAATAGAAGCTGAACCTCGGCTTTTTCTTTCCGGGGTTTATATTCGGGTTGACAGGCTCTTTTTTATTATCTGCCATTCTGTCTGTTTCAAAAAGATAAAGTAGAACTTATTCCTTCGTTTTAATCCGTTTTAACGCTGCGTCGGCCCACAATTGTTCAAGATTGTAAAAGTTTCTGCGGTTTTCCTGGAAGATATGAGCGACGACATCGATATAGTCGATCAAAATCCATTCCGCGTTCTCCGTGCCTTCTTTATGCCAGGGAAGGGCGCCGGTTTTCTTCTTCACTTCCTCGATCACGCCGTCGGCGATAGCTTCCACCTGTGTTCGTGAGGTTCCGTGACAGATGATGAACTTGTCGCAAACCGATCCGTTCATCCGGGTGAAGTCGAGGACCACGGGATCCTTCGCTTTTTTATCGGTCATTGCATCCAGGATGACCTCTGTGAGTATTTCGAGCGGGCTTTTTTTCTTTTTTCCCGGCATTCAGCGATTTTGATTGAGGACAAAGTTACGCAAATTGCGTTAAAAGTTAGGCTTCAGGGCGAATTTGTTATAGAACTCGTCGATCAGCTTCACGGTCTCTTCGGCCGTATCCGTAATCCGGAACAGCTCCAGGTCTCCCGGACTGATATTGCCGGTATCGAGGGCGAAATCGTTGAGCCACCGGATGAATCCCTGCCAGTAATTTTTCCCGACCAGCACGATGGGGAAGCGGGCCAGCTTCCGGGTCTGAACAAGCGTAATGGCTTCCGTAAGCTCATCCAGCGTTCCGAATCCGCCGGGCATCGCGATGAACCCCATGGAATAGCGCATGAACATGGTCTTGCGGGTGAAGAAATAGTCAAAGGTGAGCAGCTTGTTGCTGTCGATGAACACGTTGGGCTTTTGCTCGAACGGGAGGGCGATGTTGAGCCCCACCGACTTACCCCGGGCGAAGTGAGCTCCTTTGTTAGCCGCCTCCATGATGCCCTTGCCGCCGCCGGTGATGATGCCGAACCCGCGCTTGGTCAGGAGATAAGCGATCTCTTCCGTCAGCTTGTAATATTTATCCTCTTCGGAGGTCCGGGCCGAACCGAAGATCGAGACACAGGGACCGATCTTGGTCAGCTTGTTGAATCCTTCCACCATCTCCGCCATCACCTTGAAAACTTCCCAGGTGTCGTAGCTGATGGTCTCGGACCAGTTCTTGGGCTGGAACGACTCTTTCAGCAATTCATCTTCACTGATATCCATAACCGTGATATTGGGTTGAAAAGTAAAAATAGCGATTTATTCCTTTTTCAGGACCTCTTTCAGGTGCAGGGCGGTATAAGATCCGTTCCGGCGGATGATCTCTTCCGGGGTTCCTTCGCAAACGATCCTGCCGCCCAGGTCTCCTCCCTCCGGTCCGAGGTCGATGATATGATCCGCCATCTTGATCACCTCCATGTTGTGCTCGATGATAAGGACCGTGTTGCCCTTGTCGATCAGGCGGTTAAGCACCTGGAGGAGCACCTTGACATCCTCGAAATGCAAGCCCGTGGTGGGCTCGTCGAGGATGTAGAGGGTGTTTCCCGTGTCGGTCTTGGAAAGCTCGGCCGCCAGCTTCACGCGCTGGGCTTCGCCTCCCGACAGGGTGGTGGATTGCTGACCGAGCGTGATATATCCCAGCCCCACTTCATGCAGCGTCCTGATCTTGTGCAGGATCATCGGAACGTTCTCAAAGAATTCCACCGCCTGCTCGATCGTCATGTCAAGCACATCGTTGATCGACTTTCCCTTGAAACGCACTTCGAGGGTTTCCCGGTTGTAGCGTTTTCCCTGGCACGTCTCGCAGAGGACATAGACATCGGGCAGGAAGTTCATCTCGATCACCCGCACGCCGGCCCCCTTGCAGGTCTCGCAGCGGCCTCCTTTAACGTTGAACGAAAAGCGGCCCGGCAGGTAGCCCCGGATCTTCGATTCGGGCAGCTCGGCAAACAGTTTCCGGATCTCGTCAAAAACCTTGGTATAGGTCGCCGGGTTGGATCGGGGCGTCCGGCCGATCGGCGACTGGTCGATCTCGATCACCTTGTCGATATTCTTGATCCCCTCCACGGCACCGTACGGCAGCGGCTTTTGCTCCGATTTGTAAAAATGGCGGCTCAGGACCGGGTAAAGGGTTTCGTTGATCAGCGAGGATTTCCCGCTCCCCGAGAGTCCCGTGACGCAGATGAAACGTCCCAGCGGCAGCACGAGGTCCACATCTTTCAGGTTGTTCCCGGTAGCGCCCCGCAGCACCAGGGCCTTCCCGTTCCCCTTTCTGCGCTTTTCCGGGATCCGGATCTTTTTCCGGCCGCTGAGATAATCCCCGGTCAGGTTCTTCGATTTCATGATCTGGCCGGGCGTTCCTGCGGCTACGATGCGTCCCCCGTGCACCCCTGCCCCGGGACCGATGTCGATCACGTAATCGGCCGACAGGATCGTCTCTTTATCGTGCTCCACCACGATCACCGAATTGCCGGTATCCCGCAGGTTCTGGAGGGCCCGGATCAGCCGCTTGTTGTCGTGCTGGTGAAGGCCGATGCTGGGCTCATCCAGGATATACAGCACGCCCACCAGCTGGGATCCGATCTGCGTAGCCAGCCGGATGCGCTGCGACTCGCCTCCCGACAGGCTCCGGGCAGTCCGGTTCAGGGTCAGGTAGCCGATACCCACATCCAGGAGGAAGCGGATGCGGTTGCGGATCTCCCGGACGATCTCAAAGGCGATCACGGCCTTCCGCTCATCCAGGTGATCGTTGATATGGTCCATCCATTCCGACAGGGAGACCAGTCCGATCCCCGAGAGGTCGGCAATATTTTTATCGCCGATGCGGAACCACAGTGCTTCTTTCTTAAGCCGGGCCCCGTTGCATTCGGGGCAATCGATCTTGTTCATGAAGCTGCTTACCCACTTCATGATGCCGGCCGGGGCGGCTTCGGCATGCTGGGAGTTGATGAAGCTCACGATCCCCTCGAAATTCAGGGAATAGGTGGAAGTAACCCCGAGATAATCATTCTTCACCCGGAAGACCTCGTCGGACCCATACAGGATCACGTTGATGGCATGCTCCGGGATCTCCGAGATGGGGGTGTTCAGGTCGAATCCGAACTTTTCCCCGATCGCTTCGATCTGCTTGAAGATCCAGGAATTCCGGTATTCCCCCACCGGGACGATCCCTCCCCTGCGGATGCTTTTCGAAGGATCCGGGATGATCTTCCTGATATCGATCTCCGAGATGGTCCCGAGCCCGTTGCAGGTGGGACAGGCCCCGTACGGGGAATTGAACGAAAAGGTGTTGGGTTCCGGCTCGTCGTAAGAGATCCCGGAAGTCGGGCACATCAGCAGGCGGCTGAAATGCCGCACGGTGGAATGGGCGGTATCCAGCACCATCACGGCATCCTTTCCGTGCTTCATGGCGAGGTTCACGGAGGAGGAAAGGCGGGTGCGGGAAGAGGCCTGTACGGTCATCTGGTCGATGATGATCTCGATGTCGTGGATCTTGTACCGGTCCACCTGCATGCCATGGGCCATTTCCCGGATCTCGCCGTCGATCCTGACCTTAAGGAATCCCTGCTTGCGGATCTGCTCGAAAAGCTCGCGGTAGTGCCCTTTTCTTCCTTTCACCACGGGAGCCATCAGCAGGATGTCCTTTCCGGCGAACTGCTCCAGGATCAGGTCGATGATCTGCTGCTCGGAATAGCGGACCATTTTCTCGCCGGTCACATAGGAGTAGGCATCCGCTACCCGGGCATAAAGAAGCCGCAGGAAATCGTAGATCTCGGTGATCGTTCCGACGGTGGACCGGGGATTGCGGCTGGTGCTTTTCTGCTCGATCGAGATGACGGGGCTCAGTCCGTTGATCTTGTCCACATCGGGCCTTTCCAGGTTCCCGATGAACTGGCGGGCATACGCCGAAAAGGTCTCCATGTACCGCCGCTGGCCTTCCGCATAGATAGTGTCGAAGGCCAGGGAGGATTTACCGCTGCCGCTCAGTCCGGTGAATACGACCAGCTTGTTCCGGGGGATCACGAGATCGCAATTCCGGAGATTGTGCACCCTGGCACCGAATATTTCAAGTTGATCATCCACGGCCGTGTTCCGGTTTGAGTGTTTCAGTTAACCTGGTCGATCCTCAGCGTGTCATTAAAGAATACATTAGTTTCCGGATTGGCTTTCTGGAGGAGGTCCCAGTCCAGGGCTCCTTCCTTCGGGAGCTTGAAGGTGTAAGTCTTCCCGGTCTTGTTCGGAAGGTTGTACCGCTTGATCCAGGGATTGAATTCCCGGAGGATCTTGTAGTTGATCTTCATTTTCAGGGCAAATGCCGGCAGGTCTTTAATGGCAGAATCCACGGTTACGGTGGTATAAGGGAGGGCAGGATAGAAGTCGGATTGCCGCAGGTAGAACCCGTATTGGACCGGGTGCAGGTACACCTGCTTGATCGCCAGGATCCGGTAGATATAGCGGGCGGTCTCGTCCACCACGAACAGGTCGTAATAGCTTTTCACCTGCTGGTTTTCCAGGGCCTTGGAGATTCCATCCATTCCCCGGTTGAACGAGGCAGCCGCCAGGGTCCAGTTCCCGTACTCGATATAGGCATCCTTCAGGTATTCGCAGGCGGCTTCGGTCGATTTTTCCACGTTGTATCTTTCGTCCACTTCTTCATTTACTTCCAGCCCGTACTTAACGGCGGTCGCCCTTACAAATTGCCAGAACCCTTCCGCTCCGGTGGGAGAAACGACATTGCCCAGGTTGCTCTCCGCCAGTGCCAGGTACTTGAAGTCGTCGGGAATGTTGTTCTTTTTCAGGATCGGCTCGATCACGGGGAACCAGCGGTTGGCCCGCTTGAACATCTGGATGGTGGAGGAATGCATGAACGTGCCGGCCAGGATCTCCCGGTCGAGGCTTTCCCTCACATAATAAAGGTCGAGGGGCACTTTTTCCCCGGCGAAATCCATTTTATCAGGGACCTGCGGGGCAAACACCCGGTAGTTCTTGGTGAATAAAAAATGATAGGCAGTGTCCTGCACTTTGTCGCTGGTCATTAAAACAATAAAGAAGATCCCGATACCCAGCAGCATGACCGGGACTAGTATATTAATAAGGACTTTTTTCTTCATACAATTTGATTAACCACAGGGACATGCAGATCACATAGTTTTTTTGTCCTGTCTTTTTTCTTATGGGTCCTATGTGCCTGTATGGCGATCATTAAAAGGGTGAACCAACCTCTTTAAAGAAAGGTGCTTTATTGTCTTTTTCCGAAACTATGGGGTGTGCTGTGCCCCAATCTATCTTAAGGTCCGGGTCGTTCCAGATGATACTGCGCTCGGCGTCTTTATGGTACACATTGGTACATTTATACATGACTACCGAATCTTCCTCCAGTACTGAAAAGCCGTGGGCAAATCCCGGCGGGATCCAGTACATCCATTTATTTTCCCCGGAGAGCACGACCGACGACCATTTCCCGAAGGTCGGGGAGCCTTTGCGGATATCCACCGCCACGTCGAGGATCGATCCCCGGATCACCCGGACCAGCTTTCCCTGCTCAAAAGGAGGAACCTGGAAGTGCAATCCCCGCACCACTCCTTTTTTTGAGCACGATTCGTTATCCTGGACAAAGGTCAGATCCAGCCCTTCCTCGTCGAACTTATCCTGGTTAAAGGACTCGAAGAAATATCCCCGGTCGTCGCGAAAGATATCCGGCTTGATCACCAGTAAGCCGCTAATTTCGTTTTGAATAAATTCCATGGGCATTCATAATTCGTAATCCGTAATCCCTAATCCCTAATCCCTAATCCCTAATCCCTAATCCCTAATCCCTAATCCGTAATCCCTAATCCGTAATTACTATAGGTGTATGCACTCCCCATACGCCTGCGCCACCGCTTCCATGATGGCTTCCGACATGGTCGGGTGGGGGTGGACCGTATCGATGATCTCGCGGCCGGTGGTTTCCAGCTTGCGGGCGGCGACCACCCCGGCGATCATTTCGGTCACATTCTCCCCGATCATATGAGCTCCCAGCCATTCCCCGTATTTCGCATCGAAGATCACCTTGACGAACCCTTCCCGTGCGCCGGAGGCCCTGGCTCTTCCGGAAGCCGAGAACGGGAAGTTCCCGACCTTAATCTCGTATCCGGCTTCCCGGGCCGCCTTTTCGGTGAAACCCACAGAAGCAATCTCCGGGTGAGTGTAGGTGCAGGAAGGAAGGTTATTGTAATCCAGCGGTTCCACCTCCATCCCCTTGATCTTTTCCACGCAGAGGATGCCCTCGTGCGAAGCCACATGGGCCAGTGCGGGTCCGTGGACAATATCCCCGATCGCATAATATCCGGGGACATTGGTGCGATAGAATTCGTCCACCACGATCTTGCCCTTGTCGGTTTTAATGCCGGTCTCTTCCAGTCCGATCCCTTCCGTATTCGGTGCAATGCCCACGGCGGAAAGAACGATATCCGCTTCGATCAGCTCTTCACCTTTTTTGGTCTTCACCGTTACCTTGCATCCTTTGCCGGAGGTATCCACTTTTTCGACCGTGGCATTCGTCATCACTTTCATGCCGGCTTTCTTGAACGAGCGTTCCAGGGTTTTGGAGACTTCTTCGTCTTCGATCGGGACGATATTGGGAAGCAGCTCAACCAATGTCACTTTTGTTCCGATGGAATGGTAGAACCAGGCGAACTCGGAACCGATGGCGCCTGACCCGACCACCACCATGGATCCCGGCTGTTCCGGCAGGTTCATGGCCTCGCGGTACCCGATGATCTTTTTCCCGTCCTGTTTCAGGTTCGGCAGTTCCCGCGACCGTGCCCCGGTGGCGATGATTATATGGTTTGCAGTATATTCCTCTGTTGCGGTGCCTGCTGCTGACTGCCCACTGCCCACTTTAGTGACAACCACCTTCTTTCCCGGAAGCACTTTCCCGGTTCCCGGAATATGGGTGATCTTGTTCTTGTTGAACAGGAACTGGACTCCTTTACTCATGGCTTCGGCCACTTCACGGCTTCTTTTTACCATGGCCGGATAATCGGCCTTTACTTCGCCGGCGGAAACCCCGAATTCGGCTGCATGCTGGAAATACTGGAAAACGCCCGCGCTCTTGAGCAGGGCTTTGGTAGGGATGCAGCCCCAGTTCAGGCAGATGCCTCCCAGCTCGGCACGCTCCACGACTCCCACCTTGAAGCCCAGCTGGGCAGCACGGATGGCAGCCACATACCCTCCGGGTCCGCTGCCGATAACCATTACGTCATAGTTCATTTTTTCCGGATTTAGGAATCTGCGAAGGTAGAAAAAAAGAGGCTTTCTGCAAAGACCATGGGATCGGAAAATTCCTCTGTTCCGTGAATTAATTACCGAAATTTCATGCATTCAACATTCATCATTCAACATTTCATTTCATATTCGTCATTCGTGTATTCCCGGCATTAATTACACGCTTGCTTTCTCTCTTTTTTTTCTTTATATTTATAGCCATTTAATTATATCCGATATGAAACTGATATTACCCCCTTTCAGTTTTATTTGTATCCTTCTGCTGTCCTTTTCTTCTGTTCTTTCAGCAGGTACTACAAAGAAAAGTGTTTATCTTCCTCCGCCCACCAATTTACAGGTCATGGGACTTGAGGACGTAGCTATGCTGACCTGGGAGAAACCGGTGGATACCCTGTCAGGGAATACACCTGCCGGTCTGCTTGGATATAAAGTATACCGCTGCGATGTACTTCATCATTCTGTCGGGGATCCTGACTCTCTTGTATTTTATGATGTGAGCCTGGAAGTCGGGTACTATAAATATGCTGTGACTGCTGTTTATGACATGAGCTATTATGGTAGTCCGGGAGATACTTCGGAATCGGACCCCGCAGGGCCTATTTATTATAATTATTACTGTAGTTGGAAACTTCCCTTCATTGAACCATGGGATCAGGGAAGTTTTACTTTTCAGGAATGGAGTTTTGATCCGGTACAGGGTAATTGGGGTATCCTGATGACATATGGAAACCCTGCACCTACCGCCTATTTTCATTCTGCTCCGGATCAGTCAAACTATTCCTATAGGATGAAAACCCTTACCCAATGTACCTATGGTTATTTATGTGCCGATTATTACCTGGATTTTGATCTGAAACTCAAAGATTCTTTAATGACCGGCACCGAAAAGTTAACCGTTCAATTTTACCGTGACAGTATCTGGCATGATCTTGCAACATATTATAATAACGGAAGTCAGGATTGGGCAGCTGAACATTTTAATTTGCCTGGTGTCGCCGATAAGTTTTTTAAAATTGGTTTTCTTGCCGAGGGAGTTGATTCCAGGAATTTAGGATCCTGGTACGTCGATAATATATACATTGATTTTAATTGTCATCCGCCCAGGGATCCGGAACAGGAATCAGATAGTGCAGGAAATGTGGTCCTTCGCTGGCGGTTGCCCGAATGCGCAGATCCTTCTCCGGATACGCTTCCGGGATTCTTTTATGATATTTACCGGTGTCATCACCCATGGACTTCTTTCCAGAAGATTTTCAGCGGAGCAGGTAAGGATACCGTATTTGTTGATTCAACAGTCGTTCCGGGTGATTTCTATGATTATTTTATTGGAGAAGGTCAGCTTGACATTGAGCATTTTCCGGTATGTGAAGCTTATTCCGACACATTAAAAAATATTCTTGTCGGCACCGCATCCGTCAACCCCGTTAAAATAGTTGTTTTCCCAAGTCCTGCATCTGCCTTCATATCTATCCGGGGACTATCAACCGTGGCTACAGCTGAATTGATCAACAGTTCAGGTCAGGTGGTATTGCAGTCGACCGGCGTTATCGATAAGCTCTCCGTCCAGGACCTTCCTACGGGGTTATACTTTTTACGGGTTACAACGGAAAAGCAAACCGTGGTGAGGAAAATAATAGTTCAACGGTAAACGCGCAAGGAATCGAATAATCACCATAATTTATATTCCAAAATCAGCTTGAAGGAATATTCCCTGAGTTAGTCTTTCAGCCGGCAGCCCTTCTTTGTCACTTGGGAAAAAAGACTATTTTTGCCTATTCTACTATTTTTTCGAGTTCAACCTTAAAAACCAGGAGGTTTCTATGTCAACCTATGGATTCGATACCGATGCGCTCCATGCCGGAGATGCTTCGTTCAAGCCCGATTCAATGTCCACCCCGATCTATCAGTCGGTGGCCTATCCTTTCTTCGATGCCAAAGAGGCCGCGGAGATCTCGAAAGGGGACAAGCCGGGATTCACTTACGGAAGGTGGGACAATCCGACCGTCGATCTTTTTGAAAAGAGGATGGCGGTCCTGGAGCACACCGAAGCCGCACTGGCTGCTGCTTCCGGGATGTCGGCCATTTTCCTGATGACCCATTATTACCTCAATCCGGGCGATGAGATCGTATCCTCGAACCGGGTATATGGCGGCACGTTCGGCCTGTTCAACGTCGGCCTTCCCAAAATGGGCTGTAAATGCAACTGGGTGGTTCATCCTGAAAAGCTGGAGGAATGGGAGAAAGCCATCACCCCCAAAACGAAATTCATCTTTGTCGAGACACCCAGTAATCCTGCCCTGTATATTGCCGATGTACCGGCGCTTGCAAAACTGGCCAAATCAAAGAAGCTTCCGCTGGTTGTGGACAATACCATTGCCACACCGGCATTACAGCAGCCGGTCCTGCTGGGCGCGGATATCATCGTTCATTCCACCACCAAGTATATCAGCGGCAACGCCACCAGCCTCGGCGGGATCATTTGCGGACCGAAAACGCTCATCGACGGCATCCGCCAGAACTGCATCCGCTACCTGGGACCGGCCATGTCGCCCTTCAATGCCTGGCTGACGCTGAACGGCCTGGAAACCCTGTCGCTACGCATGGACCGCCATTGCAGCAACGCCATGGCCGTAGCCCGTTTCCTGGAGAAGCACCCGAAAGTGGATTGCGTCAATTATCCCGGGCTGGAATCCAACCCGTACCACAAGCTGATCAGGCCCCAGATGAAAGGCGTGAGCTCGCTGATGTCGTTCGTCCTGAAAGGCACGTATGAGGATGCTACCAAATTCATCGATTCACTCAAGGTCTTCACCCACGCCACCCACCTGGGAACCTGCAAGAGCATCGTGACCCATCCGGCTTCCACCACGCACGCGGCGATGGGAGAGGAAGAGCTGAAGAAAGCCGGGATCTCCCCGGCGATGATCCGCTTCTCGGTGGGGATCGAGGATGAGAAGGACCTGGTCAGCGACCTGGCCCAGGCATTTGACAGAATAGGAAAAAAATAAATAACCGGTTGACAGTGGGCAGTCACCACGGCACCCTGTAACCATATCACCACAAAACCTATGGAACCGAAAGGAACCAGCTATTACATTGAAGCTGCAAAGAAAGCCGTGCAATGGCATAAGGAGCAGCTGGAGAAGATCCGCGCCTGCCGTTTCGACACGATCGCCGTTCACGGGATCTATTCCATGCAGGAAGCCATCGACTTCAACCAGGGCTCGATCATCGAGCCGGTCTATCTTTCTACCTCACAAGCCTACCGCGACTCGGATGAAATGGAGGCAGCACTGGGATACCAGATCCCGACCTGGTGCTATTCCCGGATCGCCAACCCCAGCGTGTATTACCTGGAAGGAGTGCTGGCGTTGCTCGAAGGGTACGGTACCGGGCTGGAAACCTCGTGCGTAGCCACTGCTTCCGGCGTGGCGGCCATCCAAAGCGCGGTGGATGCATTTCTTACCGTGGATCCGGACCAGCCCGGCCAGCCCATGAACTTCGTGGCCACCGCACAGATCTACGGCGGTACTTTTCAGCAATTCTCCATCCGGAAAGACCGGGAAAGGAATATCGGGTGGAGAAAGGTGAAAAACGCAACCAACCTGGAGGAGTGGGAATCGAAGATCGACGGGAACACCCGTTTCCTTTACGGAGAACTGCCCAGCAATCCCTGCCTTTCTTTTTTCGATATCCGGGCAGTGGCCGACCTCGCACATAAGTATGGAATTCCCCTCATTGTGGATTCAACGGTCGCTACTCCGGCACTCCTGAGACCGCTGGAGCATGGGGCAGATATCGTCGTGCAATCAGTCACGAAATCCCTTTTCGCAAGCGGTTTCGGGATCGGCGGAGCCGTGATCGCACGGAAGGACATCGTCAGCAAGGCGAAGGACCCGCTGGTGAATGCGGATTGCTGCTCCTACCTGAAACTGCTGCCCAACCGGGATAACGGCCCGTGCATCTCCCCGATGAACGCCATCCTGGCCCTGAACGACATCCGGACCTTGCGAATGAGGATGGATGCGCTGAGCCGGAACACCCTGGCGGTCGCAAAGTTCCTGGAGGATCACAAGCATGTCGCGGAAGTCCAGTACCTGGGACTCGAAACGAGTCCGTATTATGAGCTGGCTTCGAAATATATGTTCCTCGCCGATTCCGAGCATGACGAGCAATATGGCAGGAAGGTGAACCGGTACGGGCACCTGATGTCATTCCTGGTGAACGGCGATGCAGCCAAAACGAGACAGGTGTTCGACGGGCTGGAGCGGATCTGGAGAGCGACCGACCTGGGAAGGATCAAATCGGTAGCCACCATCCCGGCCATCTCCACGCATTCCCAGCAGGGAGAGGAAGGCCGTAAGATCGCCCAGATCCCGGCCAACATGATCCGGCTCTGTGTGGGCGCCGAGCATCCTGACGATATCATCAGGGACCTGGACCAGGCATTGGCGGTCCTCGACGGGAAAAAGCATGCAGTCTCTTCACCGGAATATTCCGCTGCAGGGGCCAGTTCATCAAAGCTGAGAAAATGACCCGACCGATCCTTTTTTATTCGACCAACGGGATTGCGCCTGCGGTTACTTTCAGCGAAGCGCTCCTCAAAGGACAGGCTCCCGACCGGGGGCTTTATATGCCGGAGAAGATCCCGGTAATCTCCCCGGAGACAATCGCGGGTTTTAAGGATATGGCCTACCACGAGATCGCCTTTGAGATCACCCGGCAATTCCTGGCAGGGGAGATCCCGGAAGAAGATCTGGCGGCCATCACGGAGGATGCTTACAATTATGAAGTACCCCTGGAACCGGTTTACGAAAGGAAATACGTGATGCGCCTCGACCAGGGCCCTACTGCCTCGTTCAAGGATTTTGCAGCCCGGATGATGGGACGGCTGATGCAGTATTACCTGAAGAAACAGCAGAAGAACCTGCTGATCCTGACCGCCACCTCGGGAGATACCGGCAGCGCGGTGGCGAATGCTTTTTACGGTCTGGATAATGTACAGATCGTAGTGCTTTTCCCCAGGGCGGAAGTCACCGACCGACAGCGGAAGCAAATGACCACCCTGGGGAAGAATGTTCATATCCTGGCGCTGGATGCCAAGTTCGATGACTGCCAGGCGCTGGTCAAGAAGGCTTTTTCGGACCCTGACCTGGACCTGCTCAAATTATCTTCCGCCAATTCGATCAATATCGGGCGGCTGGTTCCCCAGATCGTCTATTACTTTTACGCCTATTCCCGGCTGATCCTCGACGATCCCGGAGAAAAAGCGGTGTTCTCGGTGCCTTCCGGGAACTTCGGGGATATGATGGGTGGCGTTTTTGCCTTAAAGATGGGGCTTCCCGTTAAGAAATTCGTTATTGCCACGAATGAGAACGATGAGTTCCCCAAATATCTTTATTCGGGAAAGTATGAAAAAATAGTCCCTTCCCGCAACTGCATCTCCAGCGCGATGAACGTGGGGCATCCAAGCAACCTGGCCCGGCTGGTGGACCTTTACGGAGGGAAGATGGATGAAACGGGAAAGATTACCCAGGAGGCCGATCTGGAATTGATGCGAAAGGAACTTTTCAGCGTCAGCATCACCGACGAGCAGACCCGGAATATGATCGGTGAAGCATTTAAGAATTATGGATTGTTGCTGGAACCCCATGGTTCGGTGGCCTGGGCGGGATTGATGGAATACCTCAAATCCTATTCCGCTGACTGCGGGCCGGACCAGCTTTGCATCTCCCTGGAAACGGCACACCCGGCCAAGTTTCCCGATGAGATCCGGAAGATCCTGAATGTTGAGCCGGATCTGCCGGCGAGCCTGAAGGGCATCGACGATCTGCCGGAGCATGTCGGTCCGCTGAAGAACGATTATCCTTCTTTTAAGGAATATTTATTAAAAAATTACAAGTAAAACCGGAACGCAGAGGCCACGAATGAAACGGATATTCACTGATCTGTGTAATTCTGTTTCATCTGTGTCTTCTGTGTTCTAAAGAAATACAACATCCTTATATGTA